>JAPOYI010000113.1 GCA_026706665.1 Gammaproteobacteria bacterium
CAGCAGATTCATGATCGCCGCCTGCACGGATACGTCCAGGGCCGACAGCGGTTCGTCGCAAAGGACGAGCGCGGGCCGGCCCGCGAATGCCCTGGCGAGCGCCACGCGCTGTTTCTCGCCGCCGCTGAGCCGTGCTGGAAGGCGATCGTAGTATTCCTCTCCCAACCTCACCGCTTCGAGCAGCCGCAGCACCTCGTTCCTGATCTCGGCCGGCGGCACGGTTCCGAACAGTTGCAGGGGCCGGGCTATCGCTTCGCCGGCCGTGCGCCTGGGGTTCAGCGTCGAGTCCGGGTTCTGGAAGATCATCTGCAGTTCTCTCAGCGTCGTGACCGGACGCTCCTCGACGATCTTCGCCACCTCGGCTTCCCCGAATGCGACCGTCCCACCGCTGGGGGGCACCAGGCCGGCAATGCACTTGGCCAGAGTCGTCTTGCCGCATCCCGACTCGCCGACAATACCCAGCGTGGCATTGCTGTCCGCCGTCAGGCTGACACCGTCCACCGCTTTGACAAACGCATTGCTGTGCCTGCCCGCCATTCCCGCCAAACCTCGATCCCTGGCCCGGTAGTAGGCCTTGAGTCCTTCAACCTCCAGGACCGGAGTGCCTCCGGATTCCGGGGACTCGGCGACGGCGGCCAGGGCGGCGCGGCTCTGCAATTCGGCAGGGCTTGGGCTGTCGGGATAGAAGCAGCGCACCGGATGCCCGGTCGTGTCCCCCTGGATGCCGGGATGTTCCAGGCGGCAACGTTCGCGGGCACGGTCGCAGCGGGATGCGAAGACACAACCGGTAAGCCATTCGTGCAGCGCGGGGACTCTCCCCCTGATCGGTGACAGGGTTCCCCGCTTCCCCGCCGCAGCCGCACCTATCTTCGGAACGCATCCCAGGAGCCCGACGGTATAGGGGTGCCGGGCTTCAAGAAAAATGTCGCGAACCGCCGCCTGTTCCACCAGTTCTCCCGCATACATCACGGCCACCCGGTCCGCCACCCTGTTGATCACCCCGAAGCTGTGGCTGATGAAGAGAATGGCGGTGTCCAGCTCGCGCTTCAGTTCTCCGATGAGGTCCAGTATTTCCGCTTCCACCGTCACATCGAGGCCGGTGGTCGGTTCATCCATGATCAGCAGCGCGGGGTTGGTCAAGAGCGCCATCGCGATCAGAACCCGCTGCTGCTGGCCGCCGGACAACTGGTGGCAATAGCGTTCCATGATCGCCGCCGCGTCGGGCATGCGCACCTGTTCCAGCATGCGGATGCAGGTCTCGCTGGCTTCCTCGCGGCTCGCCCCATTGTGCTCGACCACTACTTCGATGAGCTGTGGTCCGATCTTGAGCGAGGGATTCAGCGCCGCCATCGGGTCCTGGTACACCATGGCTATCTCGTTGCCGCGCAGGCGGTTCAGCTCACGGGCGTCCATGTGCACGATGTCCCGACCGCGAAACAGGATGCGCCCCGCCGTGATCGCCGCGTTTGACGGCATGTAGTTCATCACCGCAAAAGCCAGCGTGCTCTTGCCGCACCCGGATTCCCCGACCAGCCCCAGCACCTTGCCCGGCGCGACCTCGATGGAGACATCGCGCACGGCGCGCACGGTCCCGGCGCGCGTCGAGTAGCTGACTTCCAGGCGCTCGATGCTCAGAACGGGTTGTGTCATGACTTGAGGGTCCCTATCGTGCCTGTGCGTTCTCGCGCATTCCGTCGGCGAGCAGATTGAGCCCGACGACCATTGAACTCAACGCGGCGGCGGGCGCCAGGACGGTCCAGGGCATGGCGAATATCCACTGCCGCCCCTCGTTGATCATGCCACCCCAGTCCGGCGTCGGCGGCGGGATGCCAAGACCCAGGAAGCCCAGGGCGCCGATCGCCATGATGGCGTAGCCGATCCGGATGGTGGCGTCGACGACGATCGGCCCGCTCACGTTCGGCAGGATCTCCCGCAGCAGGATGTAGCGGCGCCGCTCGCCGCGCAGGCGGGCCGCGCTCACGTAGTCCTTGGTGCGCACATCCATCACCAGGCTGCGGATGATGCGGGTGATCGGCGGAATCGACCCGAGCGAAATCGAGATCACGACGACAGCGATCGATGGGCCGAAGGTCACGATGATCAGGATGTAGATCAGGAGCGTCGGGAACGACATGAGGATGTCGACGCCGCGCATGATGAGCATGTCGAGCCTGCCGCCGACGTAACCCGAGAGCAGCCCGAGCGGAGCGGCCATCAGTATGCCCAGCAGGACGGAGACCGGCGCCAGCGCCACCACCACCCTCGTACCCCAGAACAGGCGGCTCATCACGTCCCGCGCCAGGTGGTCCGTTCCGAGCCAGTGTTGCAGCGATGGCGCCTCGAGCCGCGCGTCATGCATCTCGGTCGGTCCGTAGGGCGAGATCACCGGGGCGGCAGCGGCGACGAATACCCAGAACAGGATGATGGCGAGGCCGACCGCGGCACTGCGCGAGGCCGCGAGTTCGGCGAACGCCCTGGACAGCCGACTGTGCCGCGTCAACATCATTCCGATCGCTCGAACCGAATTCGCGGATTCATGAAATACAGGCCAACATCCGCCAGTACCTGGGACGCCACCGCCACGAACGTGAGCACCAGCGTTCCCCCCATGAGCAGCGTGATGTCGTTGCGCATGGCGGCATCGAGCAACAGCCGTCCCAGGCCGGGGTAGTTGAACAGCACTTCGACCACGACGACGCCGCCGATCAGCCAGTTGACGTGCAGCATGATGGCGGTAAAGGGCGCGACAAGCGCATTGCGCAGCGCGTGCCGCCAAATGACCAAGTGCCGCGGAATGCCCTTCAGCACCGCGGTGCGGATGTAATCGCTGTGCATGACCTCCGCCATGCTGACCCGGGTCATGCGGGCGAGATAACCGATCTCGTCGAGAGACAGCACCAGGATGGGCAGGATCAGCTTTTTCGCGGAATCAAGAAGGCCGGCATCGGGGTCCGGCATGCTCACGCCGGGAAACCAGCCGAGCCACAGCGAGAAGATGACGATCAGGAAAATGCCGCTGGCAAACGGGGGAACGGACACGAAGATGCTGCTGGAAAAGGAAATGACGCGGTCCTGAACGCTGCCCTCGGCAATTCCGGCAATACAGCCCAGCGCCAGGCCTATCGGGATCATGAAGGCGAATCCCAGCCCGGCGAGCGCAAGCGAGCGTTGCACGCGTACGGCGACGAGATCGGCCACGGGGCGCCGATAGTGGATCGATTCCCCGAAATCGCCCTGCAGAATACTGGTGATCCAGTCGAAATAGCGCACCGGGGCGGGGCGGTCGAGGCCCATCCTGTCGCGAAGATCGTCGACGGCTTCCTGCGGGGCATAGGGCCCCAGGGCGCTTCGGGCAGGGTCGACGGGAACCACCTCGGCGATGACGAAGACCAGCATCGATATGACCAGCATGGTCAGGAGCATCGTGCCGAGGCGGTTTGACAGGAACGCCAGCACTGCTCAGTTTCGTTCGGCCTGATTGGACAGCCAGGTCTCGTGCCACCGGGATCCGCCCCGGGACCAGGCGCGAGGTACGTACACCTCGCTTCGGCTGGCCCCGAAGGTGGCGGCCCAGAACGGGATGAGATAACCGGAATCCTCCTGCATGAGGGCCTGGACCCGGCAAAACACCCCCCTCCGCCGGTCGACATCCAACGTGGCATCGGCCTCGTCCAGGAGGGCGTCGAAATCCGGGTTGCAATAGTGGGTCTCGTTCCATTCGCCGCCACAGCGGAGCGTCAGGTTCATGTTGGCGGTCGCCGGAACCCGGCCGTTCAGGCCGCTGATGGAAAACGGCCACTCCATCCATCGGTCCCAGAAGGCCGACCTGGGAAGCAGGTTGATGCTGATCCTGATACCGGCTTCGTCGGCCATTTCCTTGTATACCTGCGCCAGGTTCACGCGAAAGTCGCCGTCGGGTACGGCGAGGTCGACGTCGATGCCATCGGGATAGCCCGCCTCGGCCAGCAGCGACCTGGCACGTTCGATATCGTGCTTGCGGCCGCTGTCCGCAGCGGCGCAATAGGCGACGTCACTCGGCGGCACCAGGTGGTCGTAGCCGACCGGACCCAGGGGCATGACGAGGGTGCGAATCCGTTCCCGATCCTGCACCAGCTTGAAGGCACTGCGCACGCGTACGTCGTCGAAGGGTGGCACGTCCACACGCATGACGAGGGGCGTAACGAAACCTGTGACGAAGGTCTGGAGATCGATTCTGTCGGAATACCTCCGGAGCATCGAGAGAATCCCTTCCCCCGGGGTCAGTATGTCCGCCTCTTCGCCGACGAGAGCCGCCAGCCGCGCGGCGTCATCCCATCCGGCCGTGACGATCACCCTGTCGAGATAAGGCAATGGCCGTCCGTCCGCGCCCATCTGCCAATACTCCGGGTTGCGTACCAGCACCATCCTTTCATCGGGCACGAACGATTCCAGCAGGAACGGACCCGTTCCGATGGCGTCCGCCGGGTCGCCGCTGTAAAAGTCCTCCCATCCGCCTTCGGGCGCGATCATGCTCGGATAGTCGTAGAGCGCAAGGAGCAGATTGACGTCGGGGCGGTCGAGATGCAGCCTGACCGTCAGGTCATCCACCTTCTCCATGCCGCCCGGTGACAGGAACTCCAGCCTGGCTGCCATCGGCGATCCGGTGTCCGGGTCGATCCAATGGTTCAGATTCCAGATCACGTCATCGGCGCCGAAGGGTTTGCTGTTGTTGAATTTCACGCCCTCCTGGAGATGGAGCGTCCAGACGGTGGCGTCGTCGTTGACCGCCCACGACTTGGCGAGTTGCGGTTGCGGGACTCCATCTTCCCCAACCCAGACCAGCGATTCCGCGATGGACAGGCCCACCTGGCCCGTGCCGATGCCATCCGTGGCCGGGTCCGACACGTAGGGGATCCAGTTGTATTCGGTGCGCAGCGTGCCACCGCGGGCAGGGAGGGCGACGGAGTGGGTTGCCGACTCAGGCGCAGCACCGGACTCGCGATCAACGGATTCGTCGGTTGCCGGGGCACAGCTCGCCAAGCCAAGCATGACAGGGATCAGGGCAAGAGCATTTGACAAGGGAGCCGATAATCCGGCTCTTGCTTTCAGCATGCTGCACATCGTGGCTGGTGCGGATCGTTCCGCGGCGTGTGGGGCGTTATACACCAGCTTGCCGGGCGCCGGGCATCGTCCGCGGTCGCGTACACACCGCCGAGACGAAAGCCGACCGTTCTGTCTATCAGGGAATTGGACATGACTCCTCCCGTGTTCTTTGTCGATCGATACGCGAATGTGCATTGTCCTAGTCCTTGGAAGACTGGGAAAGTGCCACTTGGCGGGCTGCCGCAGAACGGCGCGTAGTGCCGATCAAGGCGTGGGTACGGGACGGGTGGGATGGGTGCGACAGAGGGCCTGGGCGGGGGTGGAATGCGACGTGCACCTTTTGCTCCCGTGGTGGCGCTAGATTCGGTACGATGACGGGCGAGGCGGCCACGCGCTCTCCTTGCTCGTCGAACGCCCCTAGGAGTTCTCACAGCGGGTTCGCTGCGCTGACGCGCAGGGAACCCGTGATTAC
>JAPOYI010000023.1 GCA_026706665.1 Gammaproteobacteria bacterium
CTGGACGGGGCGCGCCATGGACGCCAGCATGCCACGTCCCGATAGTAATGTCTACCTATTATAGAGACGGTACACTAGCTCTTCGTACCGCGCGCGCAGTTCCTGTGCCACCGGCGCAGTGCCGTCGCAGATCTCGACACTGCGCGAGACCGTCCGCCAAGTCTTTCCTGTGCCCGGCGGCCCGAAGAGAATCGTGTTCAGCGGGTCCGACGGCGAAACGCCCCCCTCTCTCACCGCGCCGTCCCCCGTCTTGGCGTCAACGGACTGGTCTGCTGCCACGCGGTCCAGGTACGCGAACGCATGCGGATACGCATCCCGGAAGGCGGTTCCGATCCTGTGCGCACGCGTGAACGCCTTGAGTTGCCCCCAGTTCCCCGGGAGGTCTCTGTCCCCTTTGCTCAGCCACAGTACGTGCAGCCGCGCATCGCTGGTTACCGCCTGGGCGTAGTCGTTCCTGTGCACCACCCCAATCCCGTGTCCAACGCGCCCGTGGCGAACCAGGAGAATGTCGCCCCTTTGGGGCGCCGCGACTTCGTAAGTCAGCTCGGTGGTCGCCGGGTCGTACTCGTCCCAGCTCCCTGTACCAGGACCGCCTGTGTACGCCCAGTTTCCGCGTTCGAAGTCCTCCCACATGTCCACGGGATGCTCATGGCCGTACACGCGAGTGCTGATCTGCCACAGACTGGCCGGATTCGGTTTCAGCGCGTCCTCGCTCTTGCTCGTCTCGTACGCGAGCAGGTTGATCTCGAAGGGCTGACAACCCGGAAAAGCGTCGCCAAGCGCTATGGTCGCGCGCCGATAGTCATCCCACGCGATCCGATGTTCGCGGCGTCCTACGGCGTCCCGTAGCGACTGCGTGGCGTCGTCGTAAGGCAGGAAATCGCATCCGTTGACCAGGAACAGCGCCTGCGTCAGCTTCGCCGCGGCCACCCCGGTCAGTCGCTGCGCCGCCTCGAAGTCCTTCCCCGACACGGCGTCCATGCCCTCCACTGCGTTGCGGAAAAGACGCCACAGCAAGGCCCGGTCACGGTCTCCCTGCGTCGGGAACAGCGCGGTCACTCCGGGTGGCGTCGGGAAGATGAACGCCTCGTCGAGCTCCACTGGGAGTTCGCTGGTCAACCCGAACTCCTCCCCGATCTTCGGGTAAACCCGTCGCCGCGCAACATTGGAGTTGTAGGCTGCCAGCGAATACACGAACGAGAACGGATCGATGTTCTCGTCCCCCTGGCGCAGTAGCGCCGGTTCCTCGTCGCCTTCCTTCCACGGGATTCGTCGCGCCCGTTCCGCCAGGAAATCAGGCCCGTTGTTCGCAATCCCCGCACAAAGCTCCCCGAACCACGGAACCCAACTGTAGATCTCTTTCATCGCAGCAAGCGAAACCTATGGCCAACCACGCAGCTTAGCAGACGCCCTGTTGCGGGCCGTTCCCTACCCAACCGAGATCGCGGCGTTGGGTTTTCATTGCCTTCGGCCCACGTCCCATCCGCTCGCGGCGAACCGAGCCCCACAGAACGTCTCGGCCCATATCGGTGACGGCCGCCAACGCTTCCGCGCTCCGTGCGGTGAGAACGCCCGCTCCGTTGAATCGTGTCGCCCCGGCCCCGGACTCCGACCGCTACGAACGATGTCCTTCCGTCCGTCGTTTTCGCCCAGCGTCGCACGCGTGCTCGCCCGGTCAACCGGACGGTTCTCCGCTGACGCTCCGACCTCGCTCGCGCGAGGTGACCGGGCTGCGCGCGCGTGCCGCCCGTTCGGGACCGACGCACTTCGCGTCGCAACCCTGAAACGGAGAACGACATGGAACTCTCAACCCTCATCGCCCAGTGGAGTGGCAAGCTCCCGCCGGGTTTCGTGCCGCAGGCCGTCCTGCGCGAGGAGCCCGAGGAGTGTTCGCAACCTCGCTGCAGGCGGAAGCGCGCGCCCAATCCCGACGGAGGCTGGTATGCGAGCTGCCAGCCGTGCCTCGACCGCCGGGCCGCCAGTTGCCGCAGAAGGCGCGCGGCGCTGGTTGCCAAAGGCGGCTGCCGGCGCTGCGCGTACCGGAAGAGGGCGGCGGGCGACTTCCTCTGCGAACGCTGCCGCGAGGACCGCGACATCGAACGCGGCCAGAAGCGCCAGGACGCCCTCGACGCCGCGGTCATCGACGAGTTCGCGGCCAAGCCCGACAAGGCGCACGAGCCCTCGAATCTGGATTGCGGAATCAGCCCGTGGAACGCCAGGCCGAAGCCGCAGGCGACGGCAGCCTACTGGAGTCCGCTCCCGGATCCGGAGCCGCGCGAAGAACGCGAGTGGGCCAAGTCGATCTACGACAACGGTCGGCGGTTCAATCGCTACTGATCCCGCCTTTCCCGCCGGGGCGCGCGGCTGTCCGCCGGTCGCGCGCTCCATCCTCCAGCTTTTCCCTCAGGATCGCGCCGGACGCGCTGTAGCGCCCTCCGCGGCGCGTTGCGGGCCGTCAAGGGCGACGGGTACCCGTCCCGTCGGCGCAGCCGCACCCTTTACGGGCCGCTACGCCTCGCCAACGCTGCCAGGCGGGATGGTGTCCGCGCCGCTGTCGGCACACGGATCGCGATTCTCCGCAACATCCTCTCCCGGACACCATCCCTGCCCGCCGCGGCGAGCGCCACACCACCCGCGCCACCGGGACTCGGAACGCGCCATGGGGCGCCAGAGAAATCCGCATTGTTACCCTATCATATTGATAAATAAGAGATTAAGTTGATTTCGCGCCTGCCGATGGCTTACGATCCATCCATGCGCCTGCCCTCGATCCCCACCCCAGCCGGAATGCCGCTGCCGCGGCCCGGCCGATGACGAACCGCTTGTCCCGCACGCATCACACACCGCCCTTCGACGCCGCCGCCGAGGTGGCGCACCTGAAGGCCGACACCCGGGCCCGGCGTCGCTGCCGTCGCGCTCCCTCCCGCCTCGACCGCCACACCCACGAACTGCTCGCACTGTACGACGCGGGCGCCACCGTCGCCGAGTTGCAGCGCTGGCTCGCGGCGCGCCGCGTGCGCGTCCACCAGACCACCGTCGGCCGCTGGCTGCGCCGCCGCGGCTGCCGCTGACTTCCGTGCCGAAGTTCCGCAAGCTCCCGTCTCCCGAACAGCAGGCCAGGGATGCCGTCGGCCGTCTGGTCAAGCGCGAGGCCCTGAGCCGAACGCCTGGCACGACGCCGTCCAACGGGACCGTGCGCGGCGTCCGCCAGTACCTGACCCAGGTCGCACGCCACATCGCCCCGGACGGTCTCGAACTGCTCGACCTCACCCCGGCAAGGGCCGACGCCTACCTCCGCTCTCGCGCCGCCGATCTCGGCCAGAAGGCCCTCGACGGCCAGCGGCTCGCGCTCCAGAAGCATCTCGTCCACGTCCGCGGGCTGCTGCCCGTTGGCGGCAGGCTGGACATCGTCCGATCACACAAGCCGACCCATCGGGAGGGGCGGGCCTACGCGCGGCACCAGGTCCCGATGGTCGCCGCCCGCCAGACGCCCCGGAACGCGCTCGCCACCCTGGTCGCCTACGCGGCCGGACTCCGCGCCCACGAGCTCTTGACGCTGGCCCGCCCCGACGAGCGCCCGCCGGACGTCCGGCCCGCGCGCCCGGAGAAGTTCGACGGTCGGCCCGGTGTGGACTACACCGTCGTCGGCAAGGGCGGCCTGGTGCGCCTCGTCCGCATTCCCGACGATCTGGCCGCGCGCCTCGAGGAGCGCCGCCTCGACGAAGCGGTCCGCGTCGGCGACCGCGAGATCCGCTACCTCTCGCGCTACGACATCGGCGGCGGCGAGGCCTGGAGCCGCAGCTTCTCCCGCGCCTCGATGAGCGCCCTCGGCTGGAGCCGCGGCGCCCACGGCCTGCGGCATTCGTTCGCCCAGGAGCGCATGGCCGAACTGCAGCGCGGTCTCCGCTACGACGACGCGCTGGAAGTCGTCAGCCAGGAGCTTGGTCATTTCCGCCCCGGGATCACGCGGGAGTACCTGAGATGAGCCGCCGGCCGCGGCAACCGGCCAGCCCGCGCAACAACAGCACCGTCCGGCTGATCGAACGCATCAAGGACTCCCGCGACTACTACCGGGATCTCGCCGTGCGCATCGAGGCCGCACTCCTGGGGGCGCCGGTGCGCGACGACTACGGCGACATCGAGCACCGCATCGAGCGGGCGCTCCGGAAGAAGGGTTGCCAGATGCCCCCGGCATCCGATCCGCGGCGATCCGCCGGTCGACCTCGCACCGGCAGTCGCCGCAGGGGAGGCCGGTAGCCGTGTTCATCCTGCTCCTGGTCATCGCCCTGATCGCGGGCGCGGTCATGCTGGCCCTGGACGCCCACGAGCGCGTCGAGCGCCTCGTGCTCGTCGACTGGGCTACCGACGCCGTCGTCCTCGAAGGCTGGGACATCCTGCTCCAGCACTCGGTGATCGTCGGCATCCTCGCCACGGTTGTGTTCCTGGTGGCGCTCGCCATCGGCTTCTCCGCTTCCGAACTGCACATCCAACTCGCGCTGCGCATCCGCCGCGAGTGGCTCGACCGCAAGTACCGCGACGACCAGCTCGGCGTCGCCCGCGACGACTGCCGGCGCCTCGAAAGGCAGCTCGAGGACGCCCAGCGGCAACTGGTCGCCGTCAAGGGCCAGCGCGCCGATTTCCGGCGCAGACTGCGCCAGGTCACGCGCGAGCGCGACCGCGCGCTGAAGGCCGGGGCGAAGGCTTCCACGTCGCCCGATCCGCCCGGTTCCGCGCCGTCCGTCGACGAGTAGCCGCGACCGTAGCGCCGCACGCCGGCCTCCCGCAGCCGGATACGCGGCATGTCGCCCCGGCCGCCAGGACCGAAACACCGTCGCGAATGGTGCCTCGCGCCCCGACGCTGTGGGACGGACTTGAAAGTCGCGTCCCACAGCGTCGGGGCTGGGCTTCCGCCGAACCGCGCAGCATCTCGCGCGCAGCCCTTCCGCGCACCTGTTTGCCATGCGTTCGAGAGGTCTGTAGAGTCCGCGCCGAACCTCAAAACCGTTCCTCTTCGAGGGATGTCAGCGCCGGGATCTGCGACCCGGACATGGTCTCCTCCACCAGGCAGAACAACGGAGAGATGTTCCGAAAGGAACGTGCGATTCAAGTGCGCGCCGCGGGTGATCCAGCAGCGCGCGTCGAGTCAACCCAGCCACCCCCGGCTGACCACAACGGGAGACGGCCTCAAAAGGGCCGGAGATCGCGGCGCAACGCGGGAAAACCAGCAGTTTCGCTCCGATCCACAGCCGCCCCGGCTGACCAAAGCGGGAGATGCCCACAAGGCGTAGTTGCAGACGTTCCACTGGCCAAACGGAACCGCCGCCCGCGACAAGGGCAAGCGCGAGAGCAGTGCCGGCGCCGTCCGCGAGGACGAAACGGGTGCGAATAGGATGACCGGACTAGTGACCCGCGATTCCGCTCAGCATCGACGGATCGCAAGCTTCCATCGAATGCGAGTTCTTACTTACATGGAACATCACGTAACCGCTTGCTTTTAAGGATGTTTTTCTGGCAGCAG
>JAPOYI010000208.1 GCA_026706665.1 Gammaproteobacteria bacterium
TGACCGGCCTCGCCGCGTGCTACGTCCCCGCGCGCCGGGGGATGGGCGTCGATCCCCTCGTCGCGCTGCGGGAGGAGTAGCGGCGCGGACTCGGCGTCTCGGGCCGCGATACGCCGCCTACGCGGGGCGATGGCCTGATACGCTGGCGGGGTGATGCGCACCATGCTCAACGTCGACGACGACGTACTGGCTGGCGCTCGCGCCCTGGCCGCGGAACGGGGGATCTCGGTCGGTGCCGCCCTGTCCGAGCTCGCGCGGCGCAGCCTGCGCGCGCGCCCGGTGGCAACCGAGCGGAGCGTTCCCGGCTTCGCGGTCGATCCGGACGGACCGCCCATCACGCCGGAGATGGTGCGCGCCGCCAACCAAGACTCGTGACACTCTGGCCGAACGACGTCGACCTGGTCCGCGAGTGCGCTGGGACGCGCGACCGCTTGCACGGATATTGTGGCGCGCGGTCGCGAAAACGGTGTGAGGTCAGCTCATGATGGCCGCATCCCTGCCGCAGCCGGTTGGGCGCCAGCGGGAGGTCCTGTATCTTCCGGCCGGCGGGCATACGGTGGTGCTGGGGACCGCGGGTAGCGGCAAGACCACGCTCGCCATTCTTCGCTCCTTGTACCTGTCCGATGCGTCGACGGATCACGCCGGGCGGACGTTGCTGGTGACCTTCAACCGTTGCTTGGTCACGTACATGGAGCACCTGGCCGGGGCGATACAGCGGCCCATAGACGTTCGCAACTACCACCGTTTCGCTCGCGGGTACCTCAGTTCGAGAGGCAAACTTCCGCCCGACAGCATCTGCGCGCCCGACGAACGGCTACGGTTCGTTGGTTCGGCCACGAAGGAGGCACGCGCCGCGGGCGCGCAATCCACGTTATTGCAGCGCCCAACGAAGTTCCTCGACGAGGAGTTCCAGTGGATCCAGCGGCAGGGTGTCGCGAGCGTAGAAGACTACACTGACGCCGAGCGTACCGGTCGTTCCACGCGGGTTACGAGGGCCGACCGGGTCGACCTGTTCGACCTGTTCCGACGCTACTTGGAGCACCGCGCGCGTGCAGACAAGTTGTACGACTGGGATGACCTGGCAAGCGCGGTGCGACGGGCACTCGGCGAGGATGAGAACGCGCGTCTTTACCGTCACGTGGTCATCGATGAAGGGCAGGATTTCTCACCGGAGATGTTGCGGTCCCTGGCCGCAGCGATTCCCGGCAACGGGAGCCTCACCTTTTCGGCGACATCGCCCAGCAGATCTACGGTCACCGGATGTCGTGGCGCAGCGCCGGTTTGAACGCGTCCAGAATCTGGCGCTTTCGAGAGAACTACCGCAACACGAAGCAGATCGCCCGCCTCGCCCTGGCGCTGGCGGCGATGCCGCACTTTCCGGACGATCCAGATCTGGTCGAGCCGACCGCCCCCGCCGCCGACGGTCCGCTTCCTGTGCTGGCGCATCAGCCGAGCGAGTCGGCGGAACGCGGGCTCGTGGTTTCGCGGGCGGCGGATCTTGCGCAGACTGGAACGGTCGCTGTTCTGTTTCGGACCCGCGAGCAGGAGAAGGAAACCCTGCGGTACCTTCCGCCCGGGGCGACGAGGCTGCACCGCAATCTCAACGTGTGGCCGACGGGACCGGGGCTGTTCTACGGCACGTATCATGCATCAAAGGGGCTGGAGTTCGACACGGTGTTCATGCCGTTCCTGTCCGCCAGGCGCTGGCCGCATCCGCCCGACGTGGAAGTTCTGGGCGGCGAGGAAGCCGCGGTTCGCGATTCCCGCCTCCTGTACGTGGGGATCACCCGCGCCAGATCGACATTGGTGTTGACGCACACGGGGTCACCGACGGCGCTGCTGCCGACAACGGCGGAGTTGTATCGGTCATGAACGGTATCCGGGAACGCGCGGGCTGGCGGGGCATCACCCGACTGTGTCACTTCACACCCGCCCGGAATCTCGCGCACATTGCGAGCGATACCCATGGGATCCTAGCCTCTCGGCACCTGAAGGTCGACGAGGCCGCGGTCTTCAACCCGACCGACAAGGCACGGCTGGACGGCTACACGGGCCATGTGTGCTGCTCGATTCAGTACCCCAACGCGTGGTACTTCCGGCGAGCACGGGAGAACGAGAGACTGTTTCCGGATTGGGTCGTTCTGCTTATTGACGCTCGGTACCTGTGGCAGGCGGGTACGAAGTTCTGCCCGCGCAACGCGGCAGCCGGACATGGGCGACTGGTCCACGAAGGCATTGCGGCATTTGAATCGTTGTTCGCCGAGGTAGTGGAGGGATTCGATGTCTACCGGCGCGGACCGCAGTATCCCACCTTTCTGCCGACCGATGAACAGGCTGAAGTCCTGGTTCCCGACCGGATCAGCCGTCACGATGTCAAGGGTGTCGTCGTACGGGACGACGAACAGGCGGCGCGAGAGGCGTCGAGACTGAAGCTGCAGAACCTGTCCGTTCCTCGGATGATGATCGTGCCTGAGTTCTTCGAGCCCCGCGTCCTGAGTCGGAAACTGCGTAGCGGTAGGACGCCGCCCGAGCGCGAGTACAACATGGGAGGCGCACATGCCTGACGGTGTTGCGAGACCGGCACTTGAAACGGTCGTGCCGCTGGCCAAGGCCGAGGGCGCGTTTCTGGCACTGGCGGCGGGAGACGCGCTGGGCTGGCCGCAGGAGGTGCGGCGGAAGGTGCGGGGCGGCGGCGGCGACGACGACGCGTCGCCGCAGATCGAGTTTCGGTCATGGGCGCGCCGGGGCGGCGGACGGTACCGCCCCTATGAAGAAACCATCGGGGCGGGGGAGTACAGCGACGATACGCAACTCACGCTAGCGGTGGCGCGCAGTCGGGCGAATCACGGTGCCGACTGGTGGAAGGCGTTCATGCGGGTGGAGTTGCCGCGCTGGACGATCTACGAACGAGGCGGCGGCGGGGCGACGAAGCGGGCTGCACAGGCGTGGCTGGCCGGCGGCTCGCCGTGGCAATCGGGCAAGAGTGATGCGGGTCGCCGGTATTTCGACGCCGGCGGCAACGGAGTGGCGATGCGCGTGCTGCCGCACGCCCTGTTTCTCGCGGGTCGGGACGATCCGGGCGTCCTGGTGCATGACGTCGTGCGTGACGGGGCGGCGACGCACGGCCATCCGCGCGCACTGGTAGGCGCAACCACGTGCGCGTACGCGGCGTGGTCGCTGGCGCGCCGGAACCGGACGCTCGGCTTCGGAGAACTGCTTGATCTGCTGATTGATGAACACTCCGCATGGGGAGCGTTTCCCGACATGGAGCGCGGCGGGGACGCTTGGTCCGCTGCGGCGGGTCGCGTGCTCGACGAACCCTATGAGCGTTTGTGGGAGCGCACCGTCGACGAGATGCGGCGATTGCTGGAGCAGGCTCGCAACGGTATCCGGGAGGGCGCCCTGGCCGACGATCGCGCCGTGCTCGACGACATCGGATGCTTCGGACGCTCCAAGGGAGCAGGCACCGTTACCGCTGCGGGAGCCGCGTATCTTGCAGCGAGACACGCCGCACAGCCTGCGCAGGGCGTGCTGCGGGCAGCCTTCGAGTGGGGCGCCGACACGGACACGCTTGCGGCGGTTACGGGGGGCCTTCTGGGGTGCCTCGCCGGCGACGAATGGTTGCCAGCGCCATGGCGTGACGTGCAGGATGCCGCCTACATTCGGTGTCTCGCCGGTCGGGTGGCTAGGGGACCGTCGGGTGCCGAACGGCAACCCGTGGAGACGCCTGCGACTCCCCCGTCCATCCTGAAAGATCTCGTGCGACGCGGGGATCACGAAGTCGCTCTTGGCGACTCGACGCGAGCCCGGGCCACGGCGCTACCGGATCTCAAGTCGCTCTCCAAGTCGATCACGGTGCGCGCATGGCGCCTCCGAACGCCCGAGGGGCAGACCCTGTACGTCACCAAAGTCGAGGAGCACCGTCGGTCACGACGCGCCAATCGGACGGAGGCGTCATCGCCGCCCGACGCCCCGGGCCTGCCGTCCGAGCCGGCTTCGGTTCGACACCGACGTTCGGATTCCGCGATAGCCAAGACTTGCCCTGCGGCGCCAGCGGTCCCCACTGGCGAGGCCGACGTGGAAGCCGACCGGAGCGATGCGCTCTATGGCGAGTTCCGGCGGCACCTGCGGGCACTCTTGAGCCACGGACCGGCAAGGCCCAAGAGAATCGAGGCGGCGTTGGGACTCATTCCCCAGCAGGCGCGCAAGTGGCTGGAGCGGGCCGAGCAGGACGGAGAGGTCGAACGGGCTTCCCGAAAGCCGCTGACGTTCGCACTGATACGGAAGTCGCTGCTTTGACGACCGAGCGGGCTTCATCGCATGTGGAGCGACTTCGGATCTCGTCGCTCCCAGTGAGCCCGATGCCTGACGTACTGAAGGCGTTCTTCGCCGGGACACGGGGACGGCGAACGTCACTGGCGTGACTGCAGCAGTGCATCGCCGGAGGTGAGACCACCGCAACGATTCGGGCGGGCCGGGGATCTCAGCGGCGTGGGCACAACGGCCTACGCGTTCGCCAACGGTGACGGTGGCCTGTTGGTTGTCGATGTCGACGACGCCGGCACGGTGGTCGGCGTCGTCGAGAACCCGGAGACGTGCTGGAGCGACTGGCGGGCTTCCGGCGGACGGGCTGCGGCAAGCCGGTTACAGCGGAGTGCGGCAGGCACGACGTCGACGGACGCTCCCGTGCCGGACGACGACCTGGAGAGGGTCGTGCGGCTCGCGCCGGAGTCGCGCCGGCGCGTCAAGCAGCAGCACGAACGCTGACTGAGGAGCTAGTTCCGCGACACGCGCTTCTCCTTCACGCTGGGGGTCGACGGCGTCGAGCAGTTCGTCTCGACACCCGAGCTGCACAGCGACGAGGCCATCGACGGCGACCCGCTGCCGCCGGGACAGGTCTGGGCCATCGGTCCCGGGCCACGGCGAGACCGGCGCAGGGCTCTACCGCATCGAGATCGCCGCCGGCCCCGGCAGCGGGGCGAAGGTGCTGAACCACCCCGTCCCGCCCGCGTTCCGGGAGAGCGTCAAGGTCGGCGAGCAGAATCTCTACGCGCGAGCCAAGGAGCTGATCGGCGATCGAGATCCGCGAGCGCACGAGTACACCGTTCAGCTCCGGCCGTTCGACGCCGACACGTCCGGCGCAGGTCTCGGGCTCCCGGTGCTCATTGCGTGCGTGGGTGGTCTGCTGGAACGCAGCACGCGCGGCGGGGCGATCGTCGTCGGGCCGCTGAATCTGGGTGGGTCCATAGAGATGATCCCAACCCGGTTGCCGTTGCGGAACTCGCCGTGGGCAAGCAGGCGGCCACGCTGCTGATGCCGGTGTCCGCCCGGCGCGCCCTGAACGACCTGCCCGACGACCTCTGGACGAAGATCAACGTCGAGTTCTACAGCGACCCGGCGGACGGAGTGTTCAAGGCCCTGCTGGAATAGTGGCCAGTCCGGGACGCGCGCCGGGGACTGGACAGGCGCAGTATGATGCGGCGGAAAGGAGATTCGGCATGTCCAAGTTC
>JAPOYI010000252.1 GCA_026706665.1 Gammaproteobacteria bacterium
TCGAACAGGCGCTCGCGCTCGACGGCTTGATCCTCCGGCGTCGGAAACTCCTCCGAAACCGACGACGGATCGTCCACCAACTGGCCGAAAATCACCGCCCGGGCGGCGGCCAGCGGGCGCCTCGCCCACCACAGGTGGAGGGTGCTCGGATGCCCATGGCGGATCGATTTCTCCCGCGCCGACGCCGCGTTGATGGCGTCGAGCGGCAGCGCGACCTCGATGAGCTTTGTCCGCGTGACGGTCATCTTTGCTTTGTGCTGTGGCCGGCCGCGATCACGAGGGCTCCTCCGCCCGCGCAAGCAGTTCGTCCATCCGGTAGTTGGCGCTGGTAACGGCCCAGTCCGGTTCCCTTTCGAACGGTCGCCGGAGGTAGCGCACGCGGTGACTCTCGCCATCGAGGAACTCGACGATCGCGAGGATGAATTCATCCGGCTTGTTGAGCGCGGTGAAGATTTCATTTCTGGTGACCGTGATGGTGTCCGCCCCTGCAACCCGTCCCTTCACTTCGATGAAGCGGAGGCGGCCCGAGCCGGGATCGCGGCTCTCGATGTCGAATCCCCGCCGCTCGAACTCGCGGTCCACCGGTTCGAACCCGAGACCGGTCTCGATGGCCATGACCGCCTCCCGAGCGCGGGCGGCCGATTCCTGGGTGTCCACTGCCGACTGCGACATGTCGCCCTGAATCCGGGCGATCAGCCCCGCCGGAACGATCACCGCGCCGCCGAGTACCGCCGGCGGCAGGGCCGACACCTGCTCTTCGCGTTCCAACTGCGCCATCCGATGCGCGAGGCGCTGCTCCAACTCCTCGGCACGCCGGCCCGCCTCACCGGAGTTGAGCCGCGCACCAGCCTTGCCAGCCCGCTCCTGCATACGAAGCTGCTCCGCCCGGTGATACCAGTGCGCGATCTCCTTTGTCAATCGATCCTTGACCGCGGCGCGCGTCTTCGCGACCAGGTCCAGCCGCCTGGTCCTGACTTCCGAAAGGTGCTCCGGAACGAGGCGGGCTATGGCCTCGGCCTGCGCCTGCTGCTCAAGCTGCCCGTCCACCCAGCCCAACTCCGGCAATCCGAGTACTTCCTCGATGCCCGGATCGTCCGCCCCGAGCGGACGGTAGTCGAGGTAGGGAGCGCAACCGAATTGCCGGCGATTCCCGGACGCTTCCATCTCCAGATAGAGCATTCGCTTTGAAATTACCCGCGCATCGCCTCCCTCGGCGCTGCCGCCGTCCTGAATCTCATGCTCGAGCGCGATCAGGACGCGCGGCGAGGTTCCCTCGTCGTTGTCATCCACCAGCACGGCCCCGCGCCTGAGAAGCTCGCCGTGCCGTTCCAGCGTGAGGTCAAGCACGGCGGAAAGGAGAGCATGACCAGGACAGACGAACGCAGCCGGCGGCGCGCCGTCCATCGTCAACCGGGACTTGTCGAATGCGATTCTCTCGTAGCGCGGCAGCACCGGCTCACCGACGCCGATCTGGCGATCGCGGCTGCGGACCGCCGCCGGAACGTGGCTCACCTGGTAGCGCCGGGACTCGCGCTGTCGGGCCGTGCCGCCGAGCGTCCGGAACGCCTCCAGGAAGAACGACTCGATGAAGTGGGGCTGCAGGCGCCGCGCCTCGGCGCGCTCGAGATCCTCCCGCGCCCGCGCGACGCGGCTCGTGTCCATGGCGTCGCGAGCCAGCGCGCGCTCCTCCATCAAGTCCTGGAGCCGCTCGCGATCAACTGCCTCGCTGACCGCCCGCTCCAAACGCGCCCGCACCTCCGGGCGGTCGCCGTAGCGAATGGCCTCGATCAGCAACTCGCGCAAGGTCCTGCCTCCGAACTCCAGCTTGCCGAGCACGTCGAAAACCTGACCGCCCAGCGAGAATCTCGCCTGCTCGAGTTTTTCGAGCAGGCGACGAAACACGTCGCCCTCGCGCGTCTCTTCCGCCACCAGGTTCCACAGGTGGCACACCTCGGTCTGGCCGATCCGGTGTATCCGGCCGAACCGCTGCTCGATCCGGTTGGGATTCCACGGCAGGTCGTAGTTCACCATGAGATGCGCCCGCTGCAGGTTGATGCCCTCGCCGGCCGCGTCCGTGGCCAGCAGAATCTGGACGTCCGGGTCGTGCAGGAACGACTCCTGCGCCGCGCGGCGCTGCTCTCTTCCCATTGCCCCGTGAATCTGGACCAGCCCTTCGGCGCGCCCAAGCAGCGTCCCGATCCGCCGCACGAGATAGTTCAGGGTGTCGCGGTGCTCGGTGAAGATGACGAGCTTCTGCCGGGGAGAAGACTCCGGCGGCCGGATGGTCCCGCCGCCGTACGGCGGATGATCCTCCGCCAATTCCGCAGCAACCCCCGCCCGACCGAGGACCTTCGCCAGCACGTTGGCCAGCTCGCGCCACTTGGTATCCTCGCCGCTGCTCCGAATATTCGCCGCCATCGCCTGGAGGACCTTGAGCGACTCGATCTCGGCTTGAAGTTCGGCGATCGTGCTCGCCGCCGTGGCCTGATCGAGGACGGCGCGCTCCGTGGCCTCCACTTCTTCTTCCGGCATGTCGTCCAGGTCCTCGAGGTCATCGATATCGACGTCGGCGCTCGCGCCAGCCACGGGAAGCGCCGCGCCGCGCTGCATCAGCCTCACCTCGCGCAGCCGGGTCTCAAGTCGGTCTCTCCGTCGCGTCAGCGACTGATAGATCGCCTCCGGCGACGACGCCAGCCGCCTCTGCAGGACCGTGAGCGCGAAGCCAACCGTCCCCGAACGCCTGTCGTTCTGCAGCGCCTCGGCCCGGTTGAACTCTTCGCGGACGTACTCGGTGACGGCGCGGTACAGTCGGGCTTCATCGTCCGTGAGCCTGTAGGGCACCGAGTACGCCATGCGCTCGGGGAACAGCGGTCGGCCATCGAACTTCAGGAGGTTCTCCTTGACCATCCGCCGCATCAGGTCGGTGACGTCGACCTGGTGCGCGCCATCGCGGAAGCGGCCCTCGAAACGGTCGCCATCGAGCAGCGCGAGGAAGAGTTGGAAATCCTCTTCCTTGCCATTGTGCGGGGTCGCCGTCATGAGCAGCAGGTGCCGCGTCAGGCCGGACAGAAGCTGGCCGAGGCGGTACCGCTTCGTGTACCTGATCTCGCCGCCGAAGAACGTCGCCGACATCTTGTGCGCCTCGTCGCATATGACGAGATCGTAGTGACACCCTGGTGCTCCGAGCTTCTCCTGCACCTCGTCGTCGCGCGCAAGCATGTCGAGACGGGCGATCGCAAGCTCGTTCTCGAGAAACCAGTTTCCGGTGCGCGCCGTCTCCAGCTTGTCCCTGGTCATGATCTCGAAGTTGAGATCGAAGCGGCGGTACAGCTCGTCCTGCCACTGCTCGACAAGACTCCCGGGGCACACGACCAGGCACCTGACCAGGTCGCCCCGCGCGATCAGCTCCTTGATGAGAAGCCCCGCCATGATGGTCTTGCCCGAGCCGGGGTCGTCGGCGAGAAGGAACCGCAGCGGCTGTCTCGGCAGCATCGCTTCGTAGACCGCCGTGATCTGGTGCGGCAGGGGGTCGACCAGCGAGGTGTGGACGGCCAGCATCGGGTCGAACAGGTGGGCGAGCCTGATCCGCTGCGCCTCCGCCGCGAGACGATAGAGAGCGCCATCGCCATCGAAGCTCCAGGGGCGGCCCTGAGTCACCAGTTCCAGCCGCTCCTCGTCGTCGCGGAACAGGAGCGCCTCGCCCACTTTGCCGGAGTTGGCGCGATACAGAAGCGTCAGAGCATCCGATCCATGCCACTTCACGCTGACCACGGTGGCGGTCTCGGCCGGGACGAGCCCGCGAACTGCGCATTCGGGCTGTAGGTCCTCGAGTCTCGGCGGCATTCGGCGCTCCTGATCCTGGTGCGAAGAATAACGCACCAGATACCCCTGCACTTGCACTGCGCCTGCCGCAATTGCATTGTGACCTTGAATTGGCCGGCTTCCCGCTGTGCGTCACTATTTCGGAGGACCACATCTTGCGCAAGCGCGTTCTGATCGCCAACCGGGGCGAGATAGCCATTCGTATCGCCAAGGCCGCATCGGCCCTGGACATCGAGTCCGTCGGCGTCTACGCGCCGGCCGATTCGCTTTCGCTGCACACGCGGTTCACCACCGAAGCGCGCCGCATCGGCCACGATGACGGCGACCCGCTGCGCGCCTACCTCGACGCCGAAGCGCTGGTCACCGCGGCGGTCGAGAGCGGATGCGACCGGGTCCATCCAGGCTACGGGTTCCTGTCGGAAAACCCGCACCTGGCGCAACTGTGCGCCGATGCCGGCCTGCGGTTCATCGGTCCGCCCCCGGAAGTACTGGCGCTCTTCGGCGACAAGGTTCGCGCCCGCGAACTGGCGCGCGCGGCGGGAATCCCGGTGATTTCCGGAAGCGAAGAACCGCTGACGACGCCGAAGGCCGCCGTCGAACTGGCGTCGAAACTCGGCTACCCGATCATGTTGAAGGCTTGCGCCGGCGGCGGCGGGAGAGGCATGCGCGCCGTCGAGACGGCGAACGACATGGAGGCGGCTTTCGAAAGCTGCCGGCGCGAGGCCCAGGTCGCCTTCGGCGACGGTCGGCTCTTCATGGAACGCCTGCTTCGGCGTCCCAGGCACATCGAAGTGCAGGTGCTTGCCGATGCCGGCGGAAACGTCGTGCACCTGCACGAGCGGGACTGCTCCGTGCAGCGGCGAAACCAGAAGGTCATCGAGGCGGCGCCCGCGGCGGCGCTTGCCGACGAAACGCGAAACGGGATCCTCGCCGATGCGGTGCGCCTGGCGCGGGCGGCGGACTATGTCAACGCGGGCACGGTCGAGTTCCTGGTCGTGCCGGAGACCGGCGAGTACCACTTCATCGAGTGCAATCCGCGCATCCAGGTCGAGCACACCGTCACGGAGCAGGTTACCGGCATCGATATCGTCGAGGCGCAGTTTCGCATCGCTGCCGGCGCGTCGCTGCATGAACTGGGTATCGGCGATCAGAAAGCGGTGGGCGCGCCGCGCGGGTTCGCCGTCCAGGCGCGCGTCGTCGCCCGCGGCGGCGGCGCCATCTCCGCTTACAAGGAGCCGTCCGGACCCGGCGTGCGCGTGGACGCCTGCGGTTACGCGGGGTACGCGCCGCCGCCGCAATTCGATCCGCTGTTGGCCAAAGTCATCGGCGCATCGAACTCTTCCGGGAGCTTCGAGTCCGCCGTGGACCGCACGCTCCGGGCGCTCGGAGAGTTCCACATCGCCGGCCTGCCCACCAACCTGGCGGAGCTGCGCGGCATCCTGTCGCACCCGGAGGTTCGGGGCGGCGATGCCAGGACTTCCCTGTTGGCCGAAACGCCGCCCATCGCACCGCCCGACTCCACCGCGAGCAACGCGACAGGCCTGCTTGATCGGCAGGCCGCGTTGCGCGGAGGCATGGCGGCCAACCTCGGCCCGGGGGCAAACAAGCCCGGTCTGGCGGCGGCGGATGGACAACGCGCGATCGAATGTCCCATCGCCGGCACCGTCGTCGAGTACCGCGCCGTTCCGGGCGCCACCGTGGCAATGGGCGACACTGTGCTCGTAGTCAGCGCGATGAAGATGGAAACGGTCATCGCGGCACCCTGCGCCGGCGTGGTCGCAGCAGCGGAATCGCTAACCCGCGGAGAAAACGTCGCCGCCGGACAAGTGGTCGCGTTGGTGGTTCCGACATCGACAGAAACGGGCGAGGACTCCGGCGCAGATACCGACGACGCCGTCCCTGGAAGCACGCCCGCGGCGACGGGGGGAACGCCAGCGCTTCCTTGCGCATCAGCGGTCGGGGAACAGCCCCCGGCCGAGGGCTCCTGGGCGCCGCTGCTCGACGACATACGCGCGATGCAAGGCCTGGCACATGAGCGGCTGGCGCCCGGTTCGACCGACCCGGGCGTCGCGCGGCAGCGCAGTCGCGGCAAGCTGACCTGCCGCGAGCGCATCGACCTGCTGCTGGATGACGGCACCTTCCGCGAGGTGGGCAGCATCGCCGGCTTTGCGTCGTATGACGATACAGGGCAGATCGCCGACTTCACGCCAGCCAACCATGTCGGCGGCTGGGGCAGGATCGACAGCCGTTCGGTGGTGGTCTGCGCGGACGACTTCACTTCCCGCGGCGGCCACGCGGACGGGGCCATCGGCGCCAAGAGCCGCCACCTCGATCAACTGGCCCTGGAAATGCGCGTGCCCTCCTTGCGCCTGCTCGACGGGTCCTCCGGGGGAGGCAGCGTCGCCGCCATGGTGCCGGCGCAGAAGACCAAGGGAGAGAGCGCCGCCAAGGAGAGTACCGGCGCAATCAAGGCCGGCAGGCCGCGCGTCGCGGGCGGCGGCGGCTCATACCTGCCCGGTCACCTCGGCAGCAGCATGTATACCGAACAGTTGGGCACTGTTCCGGTGGTCAACATGCTGCTCGGCAGCGTGGTCGGGATCGGCGCCGCCAAGGCGGTGCTGGGACACTTCTCGGTCATGGTCCGCGACATCGCGCAGCTGTTCGTCGCTGGCCCACCCGTCGTGATCCATGCGATGGGCTACGACATCTCCAAGGAGGAGCTTGGCGGCTGGCATATCCACTGCCGCAACGGCTCGGTGGACAACCTCGCGGAAACCGAGGAAGAGGCGGCCGCCATGGCGCGGAGGTTCCTCTCCTACCTCCCTTCGAGCGTCTACGAGGCGCCTCCGGTGCTACCGCCGAACCCGGACGATCCGCCGGAACGACGGGAAGAGGAGCTGTTCGCGATCATTCCGAGAGCCCGCACCACGACGTTCGACATCCGCAAGGCCATCCGGCTGATGGCGGACGCCGGCTCGTTCTTCGAAATCGGGCCGCTGTGGGGAGCGGACCAGGTCACGGGATTCGCGCGTTTCAACGGCCACCCGCTCGGCGTCATCGCCTCGGACAGCCAGCATGCGAACGGCGGCGCCCTGACCGCCGATGGCTGCGCCAAGCTGACACGGCACCTGGATCTGTGCGACCTGTTCCACCTGCCGGTCCTGAACCTGGTGGACAGCCCCGGCTTCGCCGTCGGCCTCGAGCACGAACTTGCGGGCACGATCCGCCGGGGCGGCGAGTGGATGGTCGCCTTCGCGCAGTCGAACGTCCCCATATTCACGGTGGTCATGCGGCGCAGCTTCGGTGTCGCCGGCAACAACTACGCGACGCCGAGATCGCAGCCCTCCGTCCGGGTCGCCTGGCCGGCAGCGGACGTGGGCGGCATTCCCCCCGAAGGCGGCATCGAGGCGGCCTACAAGCGGCAACTGGCCGAAGCGGACGACCCGGAGGCGCTGCGGGCGGAACTCATGGCGCGAATCGAGAGCGCGCGCGGTCCCGTCGGACCGCTTTCCCGGTTCCAGATCGAAGAAATGATCGACCCGCGAGACACGCGCAAGATGATCTGCGATTGGATCGAGACCGCCTACAAGCTGGTGTCGCAACCGGCCCGGCTGGTTCCGAGGACGCTGCAGTTCAGGCCGTGAGGCGATAGATGACACAACCATCACGGCACGCAACCGAGCCGGTAAAGCAATGCCAAACACCGGTCTTACGCCACGTCTCGTGGACGGATAGCGCGCAGAGCATCGGCCTTGTTCCGGGCCACAACCTCTAGCTCATAGCGGTCCTGAAGGTTCATCCAGCTCCGCGCGTCGGTTTTGAAGTACCGCGCCAGGCGCAGTGCGGTCTCCGCAGTGATGCCCCGGCGACCGCGCACGATTTCGTTGATCCGCGCCGGCGTTACACCGATCGCCTTCGCAAGCGCTGTGGCGGACAACCCGAAAGGATCCATGAAGTCGTGCTTGAGAATCTCGCCCGGGTGAACCGGGTCCAGTCTGGTCATGTCATTGCCTCCTCGACCGATCTTGTCGCCCGGCTCACCTGCTGTTCGGGGCGGTGACATTCAGTTTCTTTTCACGTCCCGGAACGGACCCGTGTCCATGCGCGGCTCCTTCGGCATGCCGAGCACGCGTTCGGCGATGATGTTGCGCTGGATTTCGTCCGTCCCGCCGGCGATGGAAGTGGCCGGCACGGATACCAGGATCTCGGCGATGAGGCCGTCCAGCGGTCCGTCCGTGCCAGCGAGCATCGCATCGGCGCCCGCGAGGAGCGTGTGCACGTGGGACGCCTGGCGGGCGACATTGCTGGCGGCCAGTTTGCCCAACGACCCTTCCGGTCCCTGCGGGCGGCCCTGTTCCTGCGCCGCGCGGGCGCGCCTCGCGGTCCACTCCGCCGTTCGCGACACGATCAGCAGCTTCGCGACCTCCTGGCGCAGTTCCGGATCGACATCTTCGCCCAACGTCGATGCGCGCGCCTCGATGAGATCGACGCGGCCCGCGCGCTGCGGATACCACTTGTAGGGCTCCAGCGCGGTCAGGGTCTCTTCGCGCTCCTGCGCATAGATTCGCCCCGGCGGCGGGTCGATCCGGGGAAGGGCACGCGATCCCGAGATGCCCCGGCGCTCGTACATCAGCGTCGTCAAGGCGACCTGCCAGCCGTTGCCCACTTTCGACACGAGGTTTTCCGCCAGCACGAGCGCGTCGGTAAAGAACACCTGGTTGAAGGAGGCATGGCCGTTCATCTGCCGCAGCGGGCGCACCTCGACGCCGGGCTGGCGCATGTCGATCACGAAGTAGGACAGCCCCTGGTGTTTCGGCACGTCCCAGTCGGTGCGCGCCAGCAGCAGGCCATAATCCGCGTGGTGCGCGCTGGTGGTCCAGACCTTCTGGCCGTTTACGACCCATGTATCGCCATCGAGATCAGCGCGCGTTGTCGCTCCGGCCAGGTCGGAGCCGCTGCCCGGTTCGCTGAAGAGTTGGCACCAGACATCTTCGCCGGTGAGGATTCGGCGCAGGTATCTCTCATTCTGCGCGTCAGACCCGTGTTCGAGCAGGGTCCAGCCAGCGAGCAGCCGAATACCGGTCTTCGCCACGCCCACCGCATCGATGCGGGCGAATTCCTCGTCGACAACCGGCGCGAGCGCTTGCGGCAAGTCTCTCCCGTACCACTCGCCCGGCCACACGGGCATGCCCCAGCCCGAATCGGCGAGCTTGTTGCGCCAGGCTACCAGTTCCGTGTCCGGGTCCCAGTTGGCCTCAAGCCAGGCGCGCACTTCCACGCGCAGTTGTTCCGGAGTGTCAGGCGTAGGCATGTTGACCTCCAATCCGCAACATCATGCGTTCCCGGTACATCGACGGCGTGCCGAACAGCACTTCGGAACTCTTCGCCCGCTTGAACCACAGATGCGTGTCGTTATCCCAGGTGAAGCCGATGCCGCCGTGAATCTGGATGCAGTCTCGCGCGGCGCGCATGTAGGCATCGGCAGCCGCGGACTTGGCGATGCAGGCGAGGACAGGCAATTCGGGATCGTTCGCGGCCGCCGCGTCCGCGGCATAGTAGGCAGCGGACTTTGCGAGTTCGACTTCCATCAACATATCCGCGCACATGTGCTTGATAGCCTGGAACGAGCCGATCGCGCGACCGAACTGGGTGCGCAGCCCGGCGTACTCCACTGCGGACTCGAGCAGCCATTGCGCACCGCCGACCATCTCGTTCGCCAGCGCCACCGCCGCCAGATCGAGGATTCTCGACAGTGCCGCTTCGCCGTCGATGTCGGCGTCGAGCCGGGTCGCCGGCGCATCGTCGAAATCGACCTGCGCCAGCTTGCGCGTCGGATCGAGGGTTTCGAGTTGCCGGCGAGCGATGCCCGGACTGTCCGCGGACACCGCATGGAACGAGATCTCGTCCGTCGCGTCGCGGGCCACGACAATGAGCAGGTCCGCGATATGGCCGTCGACGACGAAGCGCTTGGTCCCGGTCAGCTTGCCGTCGCGTACGTGGCAAGCGATGCTGTCGGCGTCCCATCGGCCACTCGCCTCCGCGACCGCCAGCGCCGCAAGGCGTTCGCCCGCCGCGATTTCCGGTAGCAGTTCTTCCTTCTGCGCCGTCGACGCGGTCTCCATGATCGCGGTGGCCCCCAGCACAGTGGAGGAAAAGTACGGACCGCAGAAGAGCGACCTGCCCATCTCCTCGGCGATGATGGCGAGTTCAGCAAAGGAGAAACCCTGGCCACCGAAGGTCTCGGGGATGTGGACCGACGTCAGGCCGAGATCGCTCGAGAGCTGTCTCCAGACCTCTGTGTCGTAACCCGATTCCGTCTCCATCAGCCGACGTACTTCCGTCGGCGGCGACTTGTCCTCAAGGAACCGCCGCACGGCGGAACGCAGTTGTTCCTGCTCGTCGGTGAACGCGAATTGCATGGCCGGATTATAGGCCGCTGACAGAAAGGGAAACCGGACGGGCTGCACTGGTAGCTTGCGCGACCGACGTCATCGAACCAGGTCGACCACCACCTCGCGAACGGCTTGGGGCATGTCCGGGATATCCGTTTCCATCCACAATCTTGTCACGCCGCTGCCGAATTCGGCGCGAAATACTCCGGTGTCCTTGACCAGATAGGCAATTTGCCACGCACTGGGATTTTGGTACTCCGCATGACTTGCTGCACGCGGCATCCCCTCGTCCGCGAAAACAAGGATGCGAAACGGCCTAGTCCCCGCTACCTCTAAAGCATGCGACTCCAAGCGTGCGAGGAACCTGGTGAGGTAATGGTTCAACCTGCCGGCCCGCTGGTCCTGAATTTCCTTGCGAAGGCAGCCCGGGGCCCATCCCATGACGTTCCTGCCCGTCCGTCGCAGGTCGGCGCAGAACGCAGCCCATTCATCGTCCCGTTCCGCAGTCAGGTCGTAGTCATGCGGTTCGTCCGTCCGACACTCCCCCGCGGCGTCGATATTGGCTCCATCGTGCGACCAGAACAGGTGGTAGACGACGAAGAGCGGGGGGTCCCTGTCCGGGGCCCGCTCCGGGTCCCAGGCGAAGAATCGCTCCCGCTGCGCGGCAAGTTCGCGGCAGTTCTGTTCCGAGGCATGCGAGTGTCCTGACTCGCTGGACCGTCGTGACCGCCACAGGCCGAAGTGCGTCCAGAGCCATGCGTCAATGACAGTCTGGTGCAGCAGATTCAGGAATCTGTCTCGCGACGTGTCCACGTGAAGAAATGGAAGATACTGTGGCGCCCGCCACCAGCCCAACCATCCCCAAGTGTCGTACCCCGCATCCTCCAGAACCTCAAGGAGAAGGGGATCCGAAAAAGTCCGTTCCCATCGCAACTCGTTCTGCTTGAAGAGAACCTGCAGACGTTCCGATGTCGCGGGCAACCGGCGCTGGCCGTTCGAGATCTGCGTCGACAAGGAGAGGGTCTGCGCAAGCGTAACCGTCGTGTTCGGGACATCGGTCGAAGCATCGTCATGAATCCTCCAGCCTCGCTCGCGGAGCCGCGCCAGTTCCCACTCGGAATACGGCACTCCCCGACGGACAGCCTCCGATACCGAGGGAAACGTATCTGCAACTATCAGCCAGATGTCGGGGAGTTCGCCGACCTCCTGTCTCTCGCGAACGGCGCGCGCCTCCGAAAGAACCCCGCCGCGGAACTCCGGATCGTCGAAAAACCATTGGTCTTGAGCCAGAACGGAGGCGTGGGCCCGGACAGCGATACTGATCGGCACTGCCGCAATTGCCGCGAGCACGGCCCCCGGCACCAGGCCGAGCCCTCCCCCGGCATCGCGCAGCCTGAATGCGCCGAGGATCAGCAAAGTGAGCAATGCGCCCTGAAGCACCCACCGGAGCGGCCCGCCCATGTCGCCCAACCAGTCCACGTTTCCGAACAGGACCATCAACCAGAGACCCAGCGACGGATGCAGGAGCCTGTTCCCGAACACACTCGGAAGCGCCAGGAATGCACCAATGGCCGCGCCGACTCCAGCGGCGCCCGCAAGCGACGCGACCACGCCGGAAAAAAGCTGTTTGTAGCCGGCGCCGAGCAGGACCTGCAACGAAAAGGAGAGTGCCAGCAAAGCGCCCGCCGCGGCCGATGCGACGAGCCATGCCCAAGCCTTGCGCGCGGAAGGCCCCGCGCCCGGTCTCCCCAGGAGTTGCGACGGCCCGGGTTCGATGGAGGTCACGGGTGTGCGCAATTTACCCTGCCGACGGTTCGCGCCGCGTCAGATGGGCAGTTCACATCGAAGCAGAGTCCTGCCGGTGCCCGGCAGGCCGATCTCTTCCACGCGCCGGCTTTGCGACAGCCTTGCGCGCGCGGCATCGAGCCTGTACTCATGCAGGCGCGGGGATCGGAAAGTCCTGTTGTCGTACAGGGAACGGAGCTGCGGATCATCGGCGGGTATCCACTCCAGCACGATTACCGATCCCGGTTTCTTTCCGGCGCACGCCAACACCATTTCCAGCGCACGCCGGAGACCGTCCGATCGCGCGAGCGCCAGGTGGTGTATCAGCCCGCACGCCAGCGTGATGTCCGGCGCGAAAGCTCCAAGCCTGCCGGCCAGGTCCTCCGCCTCCATCAGGTCCGCTTCGACCAGACTTACCGGTCGCCCCCGGAACGCGCCGTGCAGCCCGTGGGTGCATCCCGGGTCGGCATCCACCGCCACGCAGTGCTCCGGCGTTCTGCCCGTGATGGCCGCGGCGAGCAACGAACCGACATGCGCGCCCAGGTCCAGCGCACGAAAGGCGCGGCGTTCCGCGGCGATACGGTCGATTGCCTGCTTGCGGGCCGCCAACGCGCGGGCACTGTAGCTGTTCTTCGCCTGGTGGGACGCCCATCCCCGATTTCGCCAATGCTTCTCCGGGGCCCGAAGATGACTGATCGCCTTCTGCAATCTTCGCAACAACCAGGGCAACGCGTCGCGACGCCGATGTCCGCCTTCTGCCTTTCCGGTCGTCGCGGATCGCGCGACCGACGCGGCGAAACCGTTTCTCTTGCCATGATCGCCGTTCAAGAGAATCTGCACCCACAGAGGCGTCCGCCAAATGCGTCCTCGCAGCACGGCCCGCGTTTCCTCGGCGCCGATGCCGCCGGGAAAGCTCCGCAGCCACCGGCTTGGAGGAAGCCGTGTCTGCGTACTGATTGCCAGGGGATAGAGGACCGTTTCCGCAAACTGCTTCAGGCCGTGCCACGGCGCGTTCGAAGGTTCGCGGGGAATCGGGGCACCCCAGTCGAGCAACACCGGACCGCTCGATCCCCAGGCGAAGTTCTGAGGATCCCCGTCAGCAAAGGTCCAGCCGTCTTCGAGGAACAGCGACAACTGCGCGAGCAGCGCCTTGCCGTGTGCCTGTAGCCGGGCGTGCGGAAGCTCGTGGCGTCGGGCCACGAAAGGATGAATCGGCGACTCGAGCCTACCCGCGCGGTAATCCAGGGGGAGCACCGACTCGGCATATTTCGCCGCCATCGCTGCCAGGGCACGCATCGATTCCGCATCCAGATCGGATCGGTTTCGCCGAACCAGTCCCCTTTCGAATACCGGTTCGCGCCCGGGATCACGGGAGTGCAGACTTTGTCTCGGCATCCTCGTGTCGAGGCATGTCGGCCTCGGACCCGGGTACTTCGATGGTTGTACGGGTCGGATCGTGATCGGCGGCCCTGCGGGCACACAATCTTTTGAAGGCGTCGACGATTCTCCGCCGGTACACGATCAGGGTCGCGGAAAACCCCGCCGCCAAACCGAGCAGTCCCTGGATCGCAATGTAAGTGGAACCCGGATCCAGGTACGCCATGGCGGGAGACGACATCCCTGCGACAGTGGCCGCAAGCCAATTTGCTGTCGGCGGCGCTCGACCCCGCAACCGGGTGCTTGCGGCGGGATCCTGGCGCCTCGGGTTATCGGCATTCCATATGGCCTGGTTCGACCAAGTGGTCTCATCTCGATATCCGCATCCGACAGCGCGCGACCTACTGTCCTCTCTCCGGGTCATGCCGATGTTCCATTGCGAGCGCGGCTCGAATCATCGTAGACACGATCGATCACAATCTCAACACGCAGCACAGCGTCGATCTCCTCAACGCTCAACAGGCTTATCCCTTACCGATTGGGTATTCTTCAACGCATGCCGAATAGCACCGACGAGTGGGAGATTGAGCAGCGCGAATGGCTCGAAGCCCTCGACGGGGTGCTCGAGGAACACGGCGGGGAGGACACCAAGGCGCTGCTGCTGAGGCTGCAGGATTCCGTGTCCCGGCGCGGCGTCGTGCTGACCGACGCGGCACTCAACACCCCGTACCGCAACACCATTCCCCTGTCCGAACAGCCGGCCTACCCCGGCAGCATCGAAATCGAGACCCGGATCGAGAACATCCTGCGGTGGAACGCGGTGGCGATGGTGCTGCAGGCGTACGACTCCGGGTCAGGCGTCGGCGGCCACATCGCGACCTACCTGTCGGCAGCGACGTCGATGGAAGTCGGTTTCAATCACATATTCCGGGCGTCCGGGCCGGACTACGGCGGCGACCAGGTGCACGTGCAGGCCCACACTTCGCCCGGCGTCTACGCGCGCGCCGTGCTCGAGGGGCGGCTCGCGGAAGAACAGCTGAAGAACTTCCGCCGCGAGAAGGCGGCCGGGGGCGGGCTGCCCTCCTACCCGCATCCGCGCCGGATGCCCGGGTTCTGGCAGATGCCCTGCGCCAGCATGGGGCTGTCGACACCGAGCGCCATCTACCAGGCGCGTTTCGCCAAGTACCTGGAGAGCCGGGGGCTAAAGCCCAGGAACGGGGGCAAGGTGTGGAACTTCATCGGAGACGGCGAATCGGACGAACCCGAAGTCCTCGGCACCATCGACATCGCCGCCCGCGAACACCTCGACAACCTGGTGGTGGTCGTCAACTGCAACCTGCAGCGCCTGGACGGCCCTGTGCGGGGCAACGGCAAGATCATCCAGGAACTCGAGCGCGCGTTCCGGGGCGCCGACTGGCACGTCATCAAGGTCATCTGGGGCGGCGGCTGGGACAAGCTGTTCGAGCGCGACGTGAACGGCGTCCTGCAGGCGCGCATGGAACAGGCGGTGGACGGCGACTACCAGTTCTACACGGTGTCTCCCGGCGACGTCGTGCGCGAACACTGGGTGGAAGACATCCCCGAACTCGCCGAACTCATGGACTCGCTCGACGACGAGGAGATCCGCACCATCAAGCGCGGCGGCCACGATCACCAGAAGATATACGCGGCGTACCGGCAGGCGATGTCCGTGACCGGGAAACCCTGCGTGATACTCCTGAAGACGGTGAAGGGCGACGGGCTCGGACCGAAAGCCGAGGGCCGCAACACCGTCCACCAGAAAAAGTACCTCTCGCCGGACGAGCGGCACGAGCTTGCGCAGCGCCTGGACATCCCGCTGCCGGACGACGCCATCGAACGCGCCGACTTCTACTGGCCGCCCGAAGACAGCGAGGAAGTCCTCTACCTCAAGGCACGGCGGGAGGCGCTCGGTGGCTACCTGCCAACCCGCAACGTCCGCTGCGAACGCCTGAAACCCCCGCCCCTGTCGATGTTCAGAGACATGCTCGAAGGTTCCGGCAAGCGCGAGGTTTCCACCACCATGGCGGTGGTGCGGATGCTGCAACGGCTGCTCCGGGACAAGCGCATCGGCCGCTATATCGTGCCCATCGTGCCGGACGAGGCGCGCACCTTCGGCATGGACGGCCTGTTTCCACGCGCCGGCATCTTCTCGCCGGAAGGGCAGCGCTACCGGCCGGTAGACGCCGGGACCATCGCGCCGTACCACGAAGCCGAAGACGGCCAGATACTGCAGGAAGGCATTTGCGAGACCGGCGCCATGGCCTCGTTCCTCGCCGCCGGCACCGCTTATGCGAACCACGCGCTGCCGATGATCCCGTTCTACATCTTCTACTCCATGTTCGGATTCCAGCGGGTGGGCGACATGATCTGGTCCTGCGGGGACATGCTCTGCAAGGGCTTCCTGCTCGGAGGCACGTCCGGCCGCACGACGCTGAACGGGGAAGGCGTGCAGCACCAGGACGGGCACTCGCACGTGCTTGCCTCCACGGTGCCGAACCTCAAGAGCTACGATCCGGCGTTCGCGTTCGAGATCGCCGTCATCGTGCGGGACGGGATCCGGCGCATGTACGGCGAGTTCGAGGACATCTTCTACTACATCACCGTCACCAACCAGAACTACCGGATGCCGCCGAAGCCGGAGGGCGTCGACGACGGCATCGTCAGGGGCATGTACTGTTTCCGGCGCGCCGCAAACGGGGAGAAGGCGCAGGTCAACCTGCTGGGCAGCGGCGCCATCATGGTCGAGGTGATGGCGGCGGCCGATACCCTCGAGGGTCTCGGCATCGCGACCAACATCTGGAGCGTCACGAGCTATAACGAACTCGCGCGCCAGGGCGCATATGCCGAGCGCGAACAGATGCTGAGCGTCGGCGGCTCGGAAGAACGTCCCTACGTCGAGGAACTGCTCGCCGACGAGACCGGCGTGTTCGTCGCGGCCTCCGACTACATGAAGGCGCTGCCGCTATCCATCTCGCGCTGGTTTCCCAATGCGTACGTGGCGCTCGGCACGGACGGTTTCGGCCTGTCGGAATCCCGCGAGGCGTTGCGGGACCACTTCGAGGTTTCCGGAGACTGGATCGCCTTCGCCGCACTGTCGCTGCTCGCGCGGACCAACCGGACCCCGGCGAACGCGGCTCTCGATTTCGCCAGGGAGGAAGGGCTCGACCTGGAAAAGGCGCCGGCCGACTGACCTCCAACCGACGGACGCAGTTAATTGGAAACCACTAAAGCAGCGGAAACCTATTCGTACGTCTCAAGCTCGCGGCGCAGTGCTGCCAATGTTGGCTCCTTTTGCGTGCCAATCCCCGCTTTCCTTGCCTCCTCCGCCAGTTCTCGGAACCAAGGACATTCATCAGGGAACTGCGAGAGAGTCATTCCGGTTTCGTTGGAGGCGACCCGCCGCGCGCGCGAATAAGCATTCGCCACATCCCCACCCTTAGGGTCCAGCATTCGACGGAGGCTGGGAGAGTCTTGCAGCAGGTCGCCGATTTCATCGCAGCTTCCGTTGATGGTGGCGGACCAACTGGCGCTTCGTGTCTGTGGCTGAAAATGCCATTTCAATAGATGCGCAAACAAGTTCCTCAAGTAGCTCCGTACAGACCGCCGGTCGCGCCTCGCCACCGCATCCAACTCCTCTACCAGATTTTCGATATTCAGTCGGTCCCACTTGCCGGAACGCAGGCTGTGTACCTGGTCACTGATCCACCTGGCAAAGTCGATGTCGTAGTCGGCGGAAATATCGATACATTTGAATTTGCTGCTCAACACGTCGGCATATACCCGCTCACCACTGCAATCGATCAGATAGACGATTCGGAAACGCCCACGCAAGCAAGCATCGTTAACGCGGCTGACGATATCGTCGTCCAATGCGTCTTCCGTATTGTTGTAAACGGCCAGGTCGCAGGGCATCGTCGCATACCATCCCAGGTCGAATTTCCGGACCTTGCGGCCGATAGCACCCTTCACCTGATCGGCAATCGACTGCAGCGTCCATCCATCTCCAGGTATCAGGTGGGTTTCAGCTGGTCTGTCTTCAATTTCCGTCATCCGCGCCTGATGAGATTGGGAACCAGCCTCGGTGACTTCCAGCCCCCGACGGCTCGACGCATCTTCGACCACAAAGTCTGGTTGTCCGGGGCCTTGGTGCGACGCATAAACGGTGAATGGGTACTGGATCATGTCGCGTTGCTTCCAAGCGACGAGCACCCGACGCAGGACGTATTCCTCCGTCTCGTCCTGATTACGACGCGTGGGCCCTGTTCGTGGTCCTACCCAAGCACCAAGGGAACCTAGTTCGTCCGTAAAGGTCTCCCGGGTGGAGAACTCCCTGAGCCAGCGGTAACTATCGGGCATAGGCGAGATTGTGTTGTGCCCACAGCGCGAGGGACATATTGCTGCCTCCCTGGTACGCGAGTCAACCTGACGACGGGACGCTTCCCCGCCCCCCGTCAGCGGCGGGGCGGACGCGGTGGGCGGGGCTTGGCCCCCGTCATGTCCATCAGGCGTTCCGCCCGCGGCGCCAGGTCTTCGTAGGTCGCGTCGGGTCCCAGATCCACCGGTTCATTGACGACGATCTCGGACCTCGAGTAGGTGCCGCCCGTCGCATGGATCACGACGCCGTTCGGCGCATCCTCGCTGCACATGAACAGGACTGCGGGACTGACCAGCTTCGGGTGCCGGTCGGGTGCCGGTTCTTCGATGTCTTCTGCGCGTCCAGGAACCGTATTGGTCATCCTGGTGGAGGCGCCCGGCGCCAGCGTGTTCACGCGCACGTTGTGGTTGGCGCCTTCCTTCGCCAGGACGTTCATCAGTCCGAGCATGCCCATCTTCGCGGCACCGTAGTTGGATTGCCCGAAGTTGCCGAATATGCCTGAGCCGGAACTGGTGAAAACGATGCGGCCGTAGTTCTGTTCGTACATCAAGGGCCAGGCCGCGTGCGTCACGTACGCCGTGCCGTTCAGGTGGACGTTCATGACGATGTCCCACTCGTCCAACGTCATGTTCTTGAAGGTCCTGTCACGCAGGATGCCAGCGTTGTTGACCAGGATGTCGATGCGCCCGAACCCGTCCACGGCCGTCTGAATGATCGATGCTGCGCCTTCCCGATCGGAGACGGAAGCCTTGTTCGCGACCGCGGTACCGCCCGCGGCCTCGATCTCGGCAACGACCGCATCCGCAGTGTCTCCCGCTCCCGTGCCGTCGACTTTCCCGCCGAGGTCGTTCACCACCACTTTCGCTCCGCGCTTGGCGAACTCCAGCGCGTGACACCGCCCTATGCCTCCGCCGGCACCCGTGACTACGGCGACTTTCCCTTCGAATTCACTCATTTGCTTCCACCTCGATCAGGCCTGCAACGACCGTCTGATCCCGCAGTGGGGACTACGCTCCCTTATACCACCGAATCTGCGAGCGAAGGTCCGGATCGCATGCGGCAGTCGAGTCGCATCTTGTGTCACTGAGCGCCCCCGGACTATTGTGCAACAGTGGCAATGATCGAGATAGCACGAGAGGTCCGGGTGCCGGAGGACGCCCTGTCGATCAAGTTCGTCCGCGCATCGGGACCGGGGGGACAGCACGTCAACAAGGTCGCGACGGCGGTCGAACTGCGGCTGGACCTCGCGCGGGCAGACATGCCCCAGGGAATGCGCGCGCGATTGCAGCGCGTCGCGGGGAGGCGTCTGAACTCGGCCGGAGAAATCGTCATCTTCGCGCAAAATCACCGGAGCCAGGCCCGCAACCGCGAAGAGGCGTACGCGCGGCTGCGGGCACTCGTCACGTCGGCGAGCCACGCGCCGGCGAGACGCATACCGACGAAACCCAGCCGCGCGGCCCGCGAGCGGCGGCGCGAATCGAAGCGCCGCCGAAGCATCATCAAGCGGGCGCGGCGTCGGCCTGAAATCGATTCCTGACGTGGCTGAACCCAGGTCGGTGAAGGACGCCTTCGGATGTCATCCGCGCTAAGATCGATGCGTATCGCGCGCGGCAGGACCTGTGGTGACAGACCTTGACTTCGAGCAACTAAAGAAGGACTTCGACCGCGACGGGTTCGTGGTCCTGCGCGGCTATCTGCCTCCTGCAGAGGTCTCAGAAATGTGGGACCGCCTGCATCGGTATCACGCCGAAGTGCAGGGCCCGATCAGCAACGGTGAGCAGACCCGGGCAATAAAGGGGATGAATGTCCACGACGCCTGGTACCGGAACTACCTGGAGAACGGCAGGCACATCCCGCTCATGAAGCACCTCATCGAGACACTTTAATGCCTGCGGACGCTAGATGCCGAGGTCGAGGAGGTTGTAGTCCTTGATGCGTTCCCGGCCCGCATCGTTCCACTCGAACGTTGCACCCTCGCGGACATGGGGCTGGTAACGGAACGCGTCCTCGTCCGGGAACCGTTGCCGGCGCGCGTCGATCGCGTAACCGATCATCCGGGAGCGTTTCCGAATGCGGTCCGCGTCGTAGATGATCTTGTCGCTTCCCGGGGCGTGGATGCCGTTGCCCCTCGCGCCGAGCACGGAGGCGCGTCGATGAAAACCGAAGTTGATCGTGACGCGAATGTCCGGGCTGGTATTGGCGAACGAGCCGTGCACCGCCTGACGATTGCAGATGCCTACATCTCCGGGCGCGCAGAGCAGCGGCACCGCTTCAGGCAGCCGATCCGAACCTGCATCGTCGCACATCGCCCTGATATCGGCCTTTGCCACGTGCGATCCGGGCACGATCCAGAGACCGTTGGCCGCGTTGCAGCCATACACCTGCGCCATGAAGTTGAAGCCGTGGGTGCCCTTGTCGAAGATCGGCGTGTCCCAGTGCGTGGTGCCGTCCTGGTGCCACGCCACGGACCCGCCGAGCCCCGGATGCTTGATGAATAGCACTTCGTTGAACGGCGTGAAGTCATCGCCATTGATCGCTGCGGCAACGCGCAGCAGATCGGGATGTCCATATACGCGAAGACTGGCGTCGGAGTATTGCAGGGCGCCCGAGACCACCTGCAGGACATAGTCCGGCGCCCCTTCGGGCGGGGTCGGTTCGATCATCCTCGCGGGATGCCTGCCCTGGTTGCGTTCGGTCCCGCCGACGGGGTCGGACAACGGCTTGATCAACGAAAAGCCGAACATCTCGCGGTCGGCGTTCAGCGACGGGCGCCCGTGCCGGTCAACCCTCACGTCGGGTTCTACCGGTGCCCCATCGATAACGCGTTCGATGTCCCGCTCGAGGTCGAGAAGCTCTTCCGGCCGGAGAACGTCTTCAAAGACATAGAAGCCACAGCGCCAATAGGCCTGCAGGATGTCGTCGCTGAGCGATCCGTCCTCATTGAATCGTATCGGGCCGCGATTGCCCAGCGCCAGGGCGCGGGCTTCCCCCGCCGTTCGATACGCCACCATCGCTGCTTCGTGTTCGCCGTAGTCGGTGGCAACCGGGGTGACGGAGTTCAGGGACATCTCGCCCGCCTGTCTGGATCCTCCCGAATCATGATGGGGGGAGTGACCCGAATTCGCAACCGCTCAACCGCTCAACCGGGAGGCTTCGCGATCGAGTCAGAGCCATGCAATCGCCAGCGTCGCGGTCCCCAGGAGAAGGAAAAAACCGCACAGGTCGGTGACCGTCGTCAACACCGGTCCGGAGGCGACGGCAGGATCGGCCCCGAAGCGTTTGAGCAACAGCGGCACGGTCCCGCCAACGTCGCCAGATAGGCGTCGACCGCCACCGGATCGTTCACGAGCAACGTTCTGAGCCGCACAGAAGGCTCAACTTGTACGGTATCCAAGGGATTCATCCTCTGTTGTCAGGCCGAAGCTATCCGGCCCGGTATCGATCGGGGAAATGCGCCGGACCGACGCCTAGGATATGGGCGGTTTCCCCCTGACCCCATCGGCGGATGCCACCAGCACCACGTCCGGGCGGTTCGCCGCGAAGATGCCGTTGACAACGACGCCGACGATGTCGTTGATGGCGGACTCCAGCGCATCGGGATCGTCGATGGACAGGTCCCGCACGTCAAGGATGACGTTGCCGTTGTCGGTCACGAAACCCTGCCGGTATTCCGGCCTGCCGCCCATGCCCGCCAGCTTGCGCGCGACGAGTCCGCGCGCCATGGGCAGGACCTCCACCGGAAGCGGGAAGTTCCCCAGCCGTTCAACCACCTTCCCGTCGTCGACGATGCAGATGAATTCGTCCGCCGACGCCGCGATGATCTTCTCCCGAGTGAGCGCTCCCCCGCCGCCCTTGATGAGTGCGTTGGAGACATCCACCTCGTCCGCGCCGTCCACGTAGACGGCCACCGACGGCGCTGCGTTCAGATCGAGGACGGGAATCCCCCGGGCGCGCATCTGGGCGGTGGAAGTTTCCGAACTCGACACCGCGGCGTCGAACTTGTGCGCCGACTCCGCCAACGCGTCGATGAAGAAGCTGACCGTCGACCCGGTACCGATGCCGATGACCGCATCGCGCGTGAGTCTGGGCTCAACCAGTTCGAGCGCCGCCAGCGCCGCGGCCTGCTTGAGTTGATCGCGCGCCATGTCGCCGACGTCAGGCGGACGCGTCCGCGGACTCGCCAACGGCCTCGCCATCGCTCTCCAGAGGCAGCACGTAACGGGCGAATTCTTCCTCGAAGGCGAGCCTGGTCGGGTCCTGGATGCGATCCACGAAGAGGCGGCCATCGAGATGATCGAACTCGTGCTGGAAAACCGTCGCGAGGAACCCCCTGGCTTCGAGTTCGCGCCACTCGCCGCCCAGGTCCAGGAAGCGGACCCGAACGTGCTGCGGGCGCTCCACGAAGCCGCGCAGGCCGGGTATGGACAGGCAACCTTCCCAGTATCCCGCCGCCGTCTCGTCCACCACCTCGATTTCCGGATTGACGCATACGGTCAGCGGCATGTGGTCGAGCTCACCGTAACGGGTCGGGCCGCCGGGAATCTCGATCAACGCCAGGCGCACGCTCTCGTTCACCTGCGGCGCCGCCAGCCCGATCCCGCCGTAGTCGCGCAAGGTATCCACCATGTCCGCAATCAGGCGACGCAGGGCGACACTGTCGAGTTCCTCCCGCCGTAGCGGTCGGGCACGGCACCGCAGCACCGGATGGCCCATGCGGATGATCTTGCGAACGGCCATGCGGTCAGTATAACCGCAGGGCAGCACCGCGCCGGGTGAAGTAACGCCAGCCGAGCTCGGTCACGACCGCGTCCATGGGCACGTCCCAGTCGCGGTGTGGAACACGTCGCAGGAGCTGGAATTCGTGTGCGACGCCGACCATCAGCGGGCGCTGGGCTGCCGCAAAATGGCGGTCGTAGAAGCCTCCGCCCATGCCGATTCTCCAGCCGTCCGCGCTGAACGCAACGAGGGGCATCAGCACGACGGAGAGCGCGATCGCGGGAACCCGGGGGCCGAACACCGGCTCCGCGATGCCGAAGCGGTTGCGGCGCAGGGGATCACCCAGCCGGTACCGGCGAAAGGTCATCCGATGCCGGGACTCGATGACGGGCAACGCGGTCCGGGGATGCCGCGCAATGAACGGCCACAGGTTCAACTCGCCGTCCGTCGCCGAATAGCCGGCGACGCAGCCACGCAACACGACCGCCGAACCGAAGAGATGCCGGCAGGCGTCCCGGGCATGGCCGGACTGTTCATGAGCCGACAGGGCGCACCGGCGTTTTCGCATGTCTGCCCGAATCGTCACGGCCCCGGCCGGCCGAAGGCGACGTGTCCGGACAACCGTACCCCGGATGATCCGCGTCGGCCGGATGGCCACAATGGATGATCTTCAGGCACGGGGCATGGCCGCAGGATTGGCCGAGTGTGTGGTCTCCCAAGCGTGCCGCTGTCTGGACTGCCTGAACCGTTCTGGTTCAGGTCGGGGATTCATATGTGCCAAAGGCGTCCCGCAGCACGACGCCCGACGCCCGAAACGGCATGGGGCGGCAGCATAGGGCTTGCTCACCGGCTCCACAGCGGAGCCCCCATTGTTATTTCTAACGGCTCAAGGACTGTACCGACTGGCGAACACCCCAGGAGACTGGTTTCGAGTATAGCCCAACCTCCGGACCGGGGCGGAGCCCTGGCTCGGCTACCGCGGGGGACGAGATCTGCGGAGTCAGCTTCCGAGATCCTCAAGCGCTGCCGTGATCCGTTCCGCCATACGTCCGGCCCGGCCGTCCGAATCGGCGACGGCGCGCGCGAGCCGCTCCTTCATTTCGAGGTATTCATGGGCGTAGTTGAGCGCCGCCATCACCGCGATCCGGTCGAGCCCGACGACCTTGCCGGCCCGCTGGATTTCCCTCATTCGCACGCTCAAGGAGCGGGCTGCCCGCATCAGTTCGTCGACTTCGTCGGGCCTGCAGCCCACTTCGTAAGCCCTGTCGAGGATATTGACGGTGACGGTCGTCGTATCGTTCACGAGGTCTTCTCGAGTGCCTTGAGCCGGTTGATCATCGACTCCACCCTTGTCTTCGCGAGTTCATTCTTTTCGATCAACTTGGCCCGATCCTCGGTCAGGGACTGCTGCTTTGCCCTTAGCGCGCGGTTGTCGACGGCCAACGATTCGCAACGTTCGATCAACGTGTCAATCTTGTGTTCGAGAAGTTCCAGGCCGGAGGAAGACATCGGCTCATCAAGTGTGTGTCAATCCGCGTAGTGTGTACCGGATAGACGCCCATGTGAAGCACCCGACGTCTACCGGAAAGTTGATAGCATTCGACGCAACCTATTGGTTTCTATTCAGATGAAGACGCGTACCACCGCCAACCCCGTCACCTCCGCCGTGCCGGGCATCCAGCCGGCGGAGTTCCAGGCCCGCCGCGCCCGCCTGATGGCTGAACTCACCGGCAACGATGTCGCCATCGTTCCCGGCGCCTCGATCCGCTATCGGAATCGCGACACCGAATACCCTTTCCGGCAGGACAGCGACTTCTACTACCTCACGGGATTCGACGAGCCTGACAGCGTGCTGGTGCTCGCCCCTGGGTCGGAACCCGCCTCGACGGTACTGTTCTGTCCAGAGCGCGATCCCGCGCGCGAGCAGTGGACGGGCGAAAGGCTCGGACCGGAACGCGCACCGCAAGCCCTGGGGGTCGATGCCGCGTTCCCGAACTCCAGGCTCGAGGAGATTCTGCCCCGCATTCTCAACGGCCGCTGGTGTGTCCACGCCGTGATGGGGGAACACCCGGAGTTCGACCGGCGCCTCATCGCCTGTGCTTCCACCGCCCGCGCGCGCGGCGCGAACGCGGGCGGATGCGAATTTCAGCCCCTGCAACGCCTGCTGCACGAACATCGCCTGATCAAGTCCCCCGCCGAGCAGCAACTCATGGCGGCAGCGGGCGGTATTGCCGCCGACGCGCACACCGAAGCCATGCGGCACTGTCGGCCGGGCTTGAGCGAGACGCAACTGGAAGCGGTGCTGGTGCATGCGTTCATGCGGGCCGGCGCGCGCGCCCCGGCCTATCCGTCCATCGTCGCCGGGGGTCGCAATGCCTGTGTCATGCACTACGTCAGGAATGACAGCCTTCTGGCAGATGGCGACATGGTGCTGATCGATGCCGGTTGCGAGCTACACCACTACGCGTCGGACGTGACCCGGACGTTTCCGGTCAATGGCACGTACTCGCCGAGGCAACGGGACCTCTACGACGTGGTGCTCGCCGCCCAGGCCGAAGCGATCGCGGCTGCCGTGCCCGGCGCCAACTGCACCGCGCCGCAGTACGCGTCAACCCGGGTGCTTGCCGGGGGGTTGATAGACCTCGGCCTGATTCCGGGAGGCATCGACGAGGCCCTCGAGACCGAGGCCTACCAGCGATTCACCGTACACCGTTGTTCCCACTGGCTCGGAATCGATGTGCACGACGTGGGGGATTACCGCTGCAACGGCGATTGGCGCGAACTGCAGCCTGGCATGGTGTTGACCATCGAACCGGGCCTCTACATTCCGGACGGTCCGGAATTCGACGATGTCGACGAAGCCTGGCGCGGCATGGGCGTTCGCATCGAAGACGACGTGCTCATCGAGGAATCGGGCAACCGCGTGCTGACCGACGCCGTGCCCAAAGCGGCAGACGACATCGAGGCGCTGATGCGGCACTGAGGCCCTCGAGCCCCCGCATATTCCAAAGTGCACCTATCGAACCCGACACTGTCCTGTCACCCACTGGCGAGAATCCTCACATGACGGCGGGCCAACACAAACCGCATGAGCCATCGGCAGCCGGACCAGATCCCTACGATGTCGCCGTGGTGGGCGCCGGGCTCGTCGGAGCCGCCGCCGCGCTGGCGCTTGGACGAACCGGCCTCCGCGTTGCCCTCATCGACAGCCGGCGACCGCGTCCGACGACCGGCGAACTCGGATTCGACATCCGCTCCGTTGCCTTGTCGCGCGCCTCTCTCGATCTCCTGGGGGTCGACATCCCCGCCAGTCCCATCGACCAGATGTGCGTGTGGGAAGAGTACGGCGGCAGCCGCCTGACATTCAGCGCGAACGAGGCAGGGGTCGATGCCCTCGCCTGGATGGTCGAATCGAGCCGCGCCCGCGCCGCGCTATTCGACGAATGCATGGGCCTGCCCAACGTCGACTGGATCGAAGGCGTGGTTGGCGGCATCGTGTCCCGGGATACCGCGGTGACCCTGGAGTTCGAGGAAGACCCAGTCTCCGCCCGGCTGCTCCTCGCCGCCGACGGCGCCGACTCGAAGGTTCGAAAGTCGACGGGGACAGGCCTGGTCGACCGGGGCGGGTCCGACGCGGCGGTTGCGACCGTGGTCCGGGTCGAACAGGCCCATCGGGGGATTGCCTATCAACGGTTTTCGGACGCGGGGCCGCTGGCGCTTCTGCCGCTGGCCGATCCCTCTTGTTGCGCCGTCATATGGAGCACCCGTCACGACACGGCCAACGAGCTGGCCACGCTCGACGATACCGCATTCGCCGCGGCGCTCGAGGGCACGTCCGAACTCGTCCTCGGACGCATTGCCGAAGTCGACCGACGGTTTCTGTTTCCATTGCCCCAACGCGTGGTCCAGGACTTCAACCCGAAACCCAGAATCCTGTTCATCGGCGATGCCGCCCACACGCTGCACCCTCTCGCGGGGCAGGGGGTCAATCTGGGCCTGGAGGATGTCGCCTGCATCGCCGGGGAAGTGCAGCGTGACAGCGGGGATCCCGGGCGGCCCGGACGCTGGCGAGGTTTCGCGTTGCGTCGGCGAACCCGCGCCGAAGCAATGATCGCGCTCATGCGCGGATTCCGCGACGGATATGCTTGCAGTGGCCCGGTTGGGCGATGGATCAGAAACAGCGGGGTCAGGTTGATCGATGCGGCACCGGCCATAAAGCGACAACTGGTTCGGGAGGCGATGGGTGTGGGTGTCCTGTCGAGGTTCGCGAGAACGCCGTCAGCGAGGTAGTGTCCCGATGAACGACCCGACGCTTCGCCGCACCCCGCTGTTCGATACGCATCTCGCGACCGGTGCGAAGATGGCCGGGTTCGCCGGCTGGGCCATGCCGATCCGCTACGGTTCCCAGATCGACGAACATCATGCGGTGCGCAACTGCGCCGGCATGTTCGACGTCTCCCACATGACCATCGTCGATATCGACGGCGCCGGCACGTTAAAGTTCCTGCGGCATCTCGTAGCCAACGACGCGGGAAAGCTGAAGTCGGCGGGAAGCGGGCTTTACGGCGTCCTGCTGAACGAGGCGGGCGGCATCATCGACGACGTCATCGTCTACCGCCGGGATCGTGGCTACCGCGTCGTCTCCAATGCGGCGACACGCGACACGGTCATCGACTGGTACAAGGGACGGGCCGACAGGTTCGACACCGTGCTGGTCGAGCGGGAAGACACCGCCATGATCGCTGTGCAGGGACCCGAAGCCGTCGCGCGATTCGCGGATGCAACAGGGCTTTCCGAGGTTGCCGAACTCAAACGTTTCCACGCCCTGGATGTGCCCCACAAGGCCGCGACCTGGATGATCGCCCGAACCGGCTACACAGGCGAGGACGGCATCGAGGTCATCCTGCCCGCGCGAGGCGCGCCATGGCTCTGGCGCGAACTGGCCGGGGCAGGCGTTGTCCCGGCGGGCCTGGGGGCAAGAGACACGTTGCGGCTGGAAGCGGGCCTCAACCTGTATGGCCAGGACATGGACGAGACGACCACGCCGCCGGAGTCGAACCTCGGCTGGACCGTGGCGTTCAAACCGGCGGACCGGGACTTCATCGGCCGCGACGCGCTCGAGACGCAACGGGAGAATGGCGTAGGGAACAAACTGACCGGCATCGCGCTCGAAGAACGCGGGGTCATGCGACACGGTATGAGGGTGGTCACCAATGCCGGCGAGGGCGAGGTTCGAAGCGGTATCTTTTCCCCGACGTTGGGGTACAGTATCGGCCTCGCGAGAGTGCCGCGGGCCGCCGCCGGAGAGGTCGGTATCCTCATCAGGGGGCGGGAGAGGCGCGGTCGAATCGTCAGGCCGCCTTTCGTTAGAAAGAGATCGCGAGGACGCGCAAAAAGCCGGGAAGAGCCATGACCGATACGCCGGACGAAGCCAAGTACGCGGAAACACACGAATGGGCCCGGCTCGATGACAACGGCCATGTGGTCGTCGGCATCAGCGACTATGCGCAGGAGCAACTCGGGGACGTCGTCTACGTCGAACTTCCTGATGTCGACCAGCAGGTGGATGCCGGCGCGGAGGCCGGCGCGGTCGAGTCGGTCAAGGCGGCATCCGACATCTATGCGCCCGTCTCCGGGATAGTGGTCGCCGTCAACACCTCGCTCGACGACACGCCGGAGCTCGTCAACCAGGACCCCTACGGCGATGGCTGGTTCTTCGCCATCGAGCCGGATTCGACCGACGAACTGGCCGACCTCATGGACGCTGGCGAGTACTCCGAATTCTGCGAGTCCGAGTGATACGGACCTTGCGTGGTCCAGATGTCCAGGCAAAGGACGCCGACTTGAGCACCTGACCCACGATGCCCTTCATCCCGCACACCAAGGCCGACGTGGCATCCATGCTGGCCGTGGTCGGCGCGGCGGATATCGACGAACTGTTCGACGAGATTCCGGCGAACCTGCGCGCCAGAGACAGTGGCGACGGCGACGCTGCGGGTCTGACCGAAATGGAAACGCTGCGGCGCATGGCGGAACGCGCGCGCGCGGACGAGACCGGGCCGTGTTTCCTGGGGGCCGGCGCCTACGACCACCACATCCCGTCCGCGGTCTGGGACATCGCCGGCCGAGGCGAGTTCATGACCGCGTATACGCCCTACCAGGCGGAGGCAAGCCAGGGAACGCTGCAACTGGTCTACGAGTTCCAGACCATGATGTCTGAACTGACCGGCATGGATGTCTGCAACGCGTCCGTGTACGACGGCGGCTCGGGACTCGCCGAATCCATCCTGATGGCGGTTCGCGCGGGAGAGCGGCGCAGGACGGGCGGGCGCGCGGGCAGCAGGCCGCGGGCGGGCGGCAGTCGACGCGTTGTCCTGGCCGGTGCGGTGAATCCACTCTACGCGGCCGCGGCGCGCAACATCGTCGGCCAGCAGGGCATCGAAATCTCGCAACTGCCCCACGGCGAGAACGGCCTGGCGGACCCGGGCCTGTTGAAGGACCTGGCCGAACCACCCGCGGCGGTCGTCGTACAGCAGCCCAACTTCTTCGGACTGCTGGAGGATGTCGACGCCGTGACGGACCAGGCACGCGAATGCGGCGCCCTGACCATCGGGTGCGTGAATCCGCTGACCCTTGGCCTCCTCAAGGCCCCGGCCGACTGGGGCGAGGGCGGCGCGGACATCGCGTGCGGCGACGGCCAACCGCTCGGCATCCCGATGGCGTCCGGCGGGCCGTCCTTCGGTTTCATCTGCACGCGGCAGTCACTGGTGCGGCAATTGCCCGGACGCATTGTCGGCCGCACCCGGGACCTCGATGGCAAACCCGGCTTCACACTGACGCTGCAGGCGCGCGAACAGCACATCCGCCGGGCCAAGGCCACCTCGAACATCTGCACGAACCAGGGCCTCCTGGTGACCGCCGCCACCATCTACCTGAGCCTCCTGGGACCCGAGGGTCTACGCAACGTCGCGAGCGCCTGCCACGCGAGAACGCGTGCCCTCGTGGCGGCACTCGACCTGCCCCGGCGGTTCGATTCGCCCTATTTTCACGAGTGCGTGCTGCGTCTTGACCGGCCGGCACAGCCGGTGGTGGAAGCGTTGGCAGCGCGCGGAATTCTGGGCGGACTTGCGCTCGGTCCTTATTTCAGCGACCTCGCCGACTGCCTCCTCGTGTGCGCCACGGAAAAACGCACCGCCAGGGACATCCGGCAATTTTCCGACTCCCTTGATGACGCCGTCAGAAAGGCCGCATGATGGAGACGATCTTCGATCTCGCCCGCGCGGAGCGGCGTGCCAGCGCCCAGGTTCCGGCGCGGGAGTCCATCGAAGACCTGCCCGAATCGGCGTTGCGGGCTGAGCCGCCGGGGCTACCGGAGGTTTCGGAACTCCAGGCGGTGCGCCACTACACGCGCCTGTCGGGAAACAACTTTTCCATCGACACGCAGTTCTATCCGCTCGGGTCGTGCACCATGAAGTACAACCCGCGAGGCGCGCACCGGGCCGCGAGCGCCCCGGGCTTCCTGGACCGGCATCCCCTGGCGCCCGAGTCCGTCAGCCAGGGATTTCTCGCCTGCCTCCACGAACTCCAGCAAATCCTTCAGCGCGTGACGGGCATGGGCAGCGTTTCCCTGACACCCATGGCCGGGGCCCAGGGCGAATTCGCCGGCGTCGCGATGATCCGGTCCTATCACGCCGCCCGCGGCGACACCGGGCGCAACCAGGTACTCGTGCCCTCGACGGCACACGGCACGAACCCCGCAACCGCCTCCATGTGCGGATGCGTGGTGCGCGAGGTCGCGGTCGGAAGCGACGGCGATGTCGACATCGAAGCCCTGAAGGCGGCGGTCGGGCCGGAGACGGCGGGACTCATGACCACCAATCCTTCCACCTGCGGCCTGTTCGAACGGCGCATCGAGGAAGTCGCCGCCATCGTCCACGAAGCGGGCGGCCTGCTCTACTACGACGGCGCCAATCTGAATGCGGTGCTGGGCAAGGTGAAGCCGGCCGACATGGGGTTCGATGTCCTGCACCTGAACCTGCACAAGACGTTCGCGACGCCCCACGGCGGCGGCGGGCCCGGCGCGGGGCCGGTGGGCGCCGGAGAGGTATTGGCGCCCTACCTGCCCGGGCCGATGGTCGAGAAAACGGTCGACGGTTACCGATGGATGGAGCCCCCCGAGACCATGGGCCGGCTTTCGGCCTTCATGGGTAACGCGGGCATCCTGCTGCGCGCCCTGGCCTACGCCCTCATGCTCGGGCCTGAAGGCATGCGCCGCGTGGGCGAGTTCGCGACATTGAACGCCAACTACCTCGCCACGCGCCTGCAGCACGCGGGTTTCGACATCGCCTACCCGGACCGGCGCGCCTGCCACGAGTTCATCGTGACCCTCGCCAGGCAGAAGCGGGAATGCGGCGTCACTGCCATGGATTTCGCCAAGCGCCTGCTCGACTACGGCGTACACGCACCCACCACTTACTTCCCGCTGCTGGTGCCGGAGTGTTTCCTCATCGAACCGACGGAAACGGAATCGAAGGAAACGATCGATGCGTTCGTGGAAGCGATGACCAGCGTCCTGGCCGAGGCCGCATCCAACCCCGAACTGGTCAGGTCGGCGCCACACACGCTGCCATCGAAGCGCCTCGACGACGTGGAAGCGGCGCGCAGGCTGGACCTGCGCTGGCGACCGGCACATGCCAGCCATCGGAGTGATCCTTCAACGAGCGGGTAGTCGGGTCGCCCGCCTGCGCCAGAGACCGTCCTGCTCGAGCGAGCCCGCCCATAGATTTTTCGCGAACGCCTCGACACGATCCATCCGCTGGCCTTGGCATCGACGGCGATGCGCAAATTTGGAATTCCATGATATTCCAAAGTAGAGACATGGAATTGCACGTCGGGCGGGGCGAAACAGGGGGGCCGGGTTGAACCGACGGCACACCCGGTTTTTCAGGCGAACATTCGGAAACCATCGCCGTCGGCGCGCGCAGGCCTGCGCGCGCCGACGGCAAGATCAGGTCTCAGGAAACCGTTTCCCGGAACTCGTCCAGCTCTTCAATGGGCGGTGAGCATCGCAACCCCCGACACACGAAGGCCGTGGGCCGCAAGGGATCATCACCGTCCGCCGGCCGAGGCAGATAGACCGGCGCCTCCGGGCACCCGTACGGAATTCCAAAGATGTGCCGCCAGGGGCGATAGCCTTCGCGCGCGACGTCGAGCCACGGATCCAGGCCGCCGGCAGGCCCCCGCACAATGATCTGCTCCGGGGCGTGGACGTTCGCCTCCACGGCGGAAAGCAGCGTGCAGTGGCCCGCGGGATACTGCTCCATGGCACCGCGCAGCGCCCGCAGCGTACGCGCGGCCGCATCGAGATAGCGCGTGTCTGCGAACAGGTGACCCAGGGAGATCAGGCCGCGCGCGGCGGTGCCGTTGCCGGACGGCATCGATTCGTCGAGTGTCGGCTTGGGCCGGTGGATCAGGGCCTCGTGATCGTGGGCGGTGAAAAAGAAGCCGCCGTCGTCGACATCCTGGAACTGGCGGATCATCGTATCGGCCACGGCTCTCGCGAACGCGGCGTCGGCATCGCGCCACTCGGCCGAGAGCAGTTCGAGCAGTCCTTCGAGCATGTTTGCGTAGTCGTCCAGGTAGCCCGCGTACCTGGGTGTGCCATCGCGCCAGGTGGCGGTCAGGCGTTCACCGTCCCACAGGTTCTCGCGGACGAAGTCGGCGGCGCGCTGGGCCGACCTTGACCAGGAAGGCTCGCCGAGGCGCACCGCGGCCCGCGCCATGCCGCGGATCGCCAGCCCGTTCCATGCGGTGAGCACCTTGTCGTCCTTCGCGGGCGGCACCCGGGTGTCGCGCTCCGCCAGGAGTTTCGACTTCGCGGACCTCAGCAGTTCCTCGCCTGCTTCCGACTCGACACCGAGGCGCTCCAGCACCGAGCGCCACGCGTCACGTCGGCGCAAGTTCCATCTACCTTCGAAATTCGCCGGCTTGTCCAGCCCGTAGAGCGTCTCCACCAGGAGGTACTCATCTGGCGTCAGCAGTCGCTTAACCGAATCCCGCCGCCAGACGTAGTACTTCCCCTCCTCTCCTTCCGAGTCGGCGTCCAGGGCCGAGAAGTACCCGCCTTGCGGGTGCTGCATGTCGCGCATGATCCAGCCCGCAGTCTCACGCACCGCCGCCTCGAACAGGGGATCGTCACCCAGCGCAAGCGCGTCGGCGTAGACCGCCAGCAGCAATCCGTTGTCGTACAGCATCTTTTCGAAGTGCGGGATTTCCCAATGCCGATCCGTCGAGTAGCGGCAGAACCCGCCCCCCACATGGTCGCAGATGCCTCCACGCGCGATCTTCGTCAGGGTGATCATCACCATCTCGAGCGCATCGCCATCGCGCTGACCCGTCTTCCCGGAATGCGCCCAGTGTCGCAGCAGCCGGTCCATCGAACTCGGCATGGGGAACTTCGGCGCCGTGCCGAACCCGCCCTCGGCCCTGTCAAAACTGCCTGCGAGTTGATCCCGGGCCGCTTCGAGGAGTTTCTCGTCGGCGAGGCCTTCGGGAGTGATACCGGATGGCTCCAGGCTCGAAAGCGCGTCGGACAGTCTCTGGCCCTGTTCTCCGAGGGCGTCGCGCTGCGTCCGGTACGCCTCGTCGATGCGCCCCAGGAGGTCGGCGAAGCCCGGCAGGTTGAACCGCGGCGCGCGGGGGAAGTAGGTGCCAGCGAAAAACGGCAACAGCGTCTCGGGATCGAGAAAGACCGTCAGCGGCCAGCCCCCCGTTCGCCGCGTCAGCAGTTGATGCGCCAACTGGTAGACCTTGTCGAGGTCCGGCCTTTCCTCCCGGTCGACCTTGATGTTGACGAAGTGGCGGTTCATGACTTCCGCCGTGTCCGCATCTTCGAACGACTCGTGGGCCATGACGTGGCACCAGTGGCAGGCGGAATAGCCGACGGAGAGCAGTATCGGCTTGTCCTCGTCGCGGGCCTTCGCGAGCGCCGCATCGTTCCAAGGGTACCAATCGACGGGATTGCCGGCGTGCTGTCGCAGGTAAGGGCTGGATTCTTCACCAAGCCGATTCATATACGCTCGATAACTTGCATTGACGTATCATGGCTTGTCTGCGAGTGTTTGGTCGCGCTGTTTTGGGATAGAAAAACGTGAATAATCGTTACAAGGACTACCAGATAGTATCTGGAGAGTCCTCAAAAGAACACTTGGTTTCTCCCAACGGCGTACGCATTGTGGGCATTCAGAACTATTATGGAAGCGACCCTCCCGATTACCACTCTCTGGTAGATGGCCTCCAGTGTAACGCTCAATACGGTACACACGAACACATGATCCGCGACGTCGTGCCCAAGTATGAACGCCTGACGAAGCCTTGGTGGGAGAGATTCAGCGGAAATCTCTTTCGCAACTTTATGTCATTACTATTCGGGACGATCATTCGTGCCGTCATCACCATCATCGTCACTATATTGGTGGGGACGTTCTTGGCTGCTTGGCTCGGCATCGGCTCAACAGAGATGATCACCAAACCAAATCGGTGACTACGGGGCCTTCGCCGTCGAACGAATCTTGAACAAGAGCCTGGGAGGTCGTGCATTTCTCGGAAGGAACCTCATCTCGGGGAATGCCGCCGTTGGTGTCCACGTTCGACCTGAGGAAGCCGATTGGCTCTGAACAGGAAAGCCTGCTCAACTCTCAATTGTTGGACTTCCTCCGATTGCAGGGCTTGCACAGCAGTTGACAATTATCTCAATTATCTTGCATTGTCTTGCCACCCTCAGACTAGGACTAGGGCGTGATGTGGTGGTCGGCATCCATCTCTGAAATCTCAAACTCCTTCCCGCACGATCTGCAAATGCCATCCTGAATCTCGAACGCCTTCTGCTTCATGGAGTCGGAGAAGGCCCGGATGTTGAGGTGCTTTTCCTCACCAGTGAGTAGGTACGGATAGATTCCCGCCTTCTTCGTCACATCGTCGTCGATCATCAGGTCGGCAACGGCGACCACAAGCTCTTCGGGGTCCATCTTCTTGGACCTGACCCGCTTCGGTGGACAGTTTAACATTTGGGCAAGGGGGCCTTGCGTCCTCCTCGCCCCTGGTCGGGGCGATTCCCCGATTCGGAGCGACGCCGCCGATGCGCGCCGCCCGTTTTTGAACGGGCGGGCGGCGCGCCCACGCGACACTGGACCGCGTATCCGCGCGCTCACGCCGCCCCCCGCATCCGGTCCCAACCGCCCCGGCGCTCGAACTCCGCCGGACTCGGATAGCCGATGGACGAGTGGCGGCGCCTGGTGTTGTAGAACCCCTCGATGAAGTCGAAGATCGAGAGACTATTCGCGACTCGTCGGCCGCGGGAGTGCAAAGTCCGACCAAGAGTCACGGTATTGGATCGCTCCGCGATGCTGTCGAGTGGATCGCCTCAGTGAAGCGGCGACTTGTTCCTACGACCAAACACGGAGACTTCATGTGACAAGACCGCAGCATCGGTGTATATATACTTGCTATCCCATCCCGAATTTCGGAGTAGACCAATGCTCGACAACCGTCGCGTCGTCTACCCTTCCTACGAGGAAGCGGCCGCAGAGGCGCAGCGCATCAGGAGGAGCGAAACAAGAGGAAAGCTCGTGACCAAAGTCGAGAAGTCCCCCTACGGAAGCGGATTTGTCGTGCGTTCCTTCCCCGTCAGTTTCCTCGTTCGCCCGCATCTGAGGTCGTCAAGGAAAGGCTTGATGGACTATAGCGCGTTGTGACCGAGGAGGAGTTTCCGGTCCTGCCCCCAAAGGGGGATCTGGCCGAAGCGGCCCCACCGCAAGCGGTCGCCTTGGCCAGAGAGATCGTCGAGGTCGAAAGAGCGAAGATCGCCGTCGAGGCGAAAGCCATCGAGGCCAGCGACAGTCAAGACAAGCGGATGGCCGAGTTCCACTCGCAGAGAATTCGACTCGACGACGCGGCTGATCAACGGCGAATCAAACTCGCGAACAGGATGCTGATCGGCATCGCTTCGGTGGTCGCGATACCTTTGGCGTTGATTCTTCTCATGGCGTTCTGGGGAGACGAAACACAACGTGGAATTGCCATGTCCATCTTGACGACGGGCGGGATAGCCATCGCCGGGTTCGGCATCATCCACGCGGGTTCAAGGGGCATCAGGACGCTTCTCGCTCGCCGTCGATAGGCCCAAGGCTCTCGCCGCTCGCGCGGCACCACCCGTCGGGGTGACGGTTGATCCGAAGGAAACCCAATCGCGTCGCCCAACATGCGGCTCCTGCCCGGTTGACGGACCATCTCTGGAAGCTCCGTCCCCTTGCCGAAAACCTCTTGCGGAGCAACAGCTTGTCGCAATTCTCCCGGCTTATGTGGAACAATCGACCGCATGGGAAGGACGCGCGACAACATCGACGCGCACGGCTATCGGTCGAACGTCGGCATCGTCATCGCAAATGATCGGGGACAGGTGCTGTGGGCACGCCGTGTCGGGGGCTACGACGCCTGGCAGTTCCCCCAGGGCGGCATCCTGCGTGACGAGTCTCCCGAGACCGCGCTGTACCGGGAACTCTACGAGGAAGTCGGCGTAGAACGCGACAGTGTCGAGATCGTGGCCTCGACACGAGGCTGGTTGCGTTATCGCCTGCCGAAACGTTATCTGCGCCACAACGGCCGGGGGAGCAGATCACCGAAGTTCGTCGGGCAGAAGCAGAAGTGGTTCCTGCTCCGACTGCTCGGCGACGATTCGCTTGTGGATCTCAAGTGTTCCGGCAAACCCGAGTTCGACCACTGGATGTGGGTGAGCTACTGGTATCCGCTGACCCAGGTCGTGAACTTCAAGAAGAACGTCTACCGGCGCATGCTGCGCGAGTTCGCCCCGTCACTGACCGTCGTCGACCAGCCGTGACCAACGGAGTACTCGAAGACCTCCGCGAAATCGTCCAGGATGTCAATGCGGCGTCGAGTTTCCGGGCTGCGCTGAACACGATCGTCTCCCGGGTGCGGTCCGCCATGTCGACCGAACTCTGCTCGATCTACATCCTGGACCGGGGTACCGGCAAGTTTCAGTTCGCAGCCAACCAGGGGTCGAACCCGGATGCCGTGGGCCGCGTCTCGATCGGACCGGACGAAGGCCTGGTCGGGCTGGTGGCCGAGCGCGCCGAGCCCATCAATCTCGACGATGCGCCGAGCCATCCACGGTTCCTGCACCTCCCGGAAATGGGCGAAGAAGCGTTCCACGCGTTTCTCGGCGTACCCATCATTCACCGGCGCCGCGTATTGGGCGTCCTGGTTGTCCGTCAACGCGAAAGGCGTAGATTCGACGAGGACGACGAGGCCTTTCTTATCACGTTGTCGGCACAGCTTGCGGCGGTGGTCGCCCATGCGGAGGCAGCGGGCGACATCGAGGCGTTGGCCAAGCCGACCGCAGAGCAGGAGGACACGCGCTTCACCGGTGTATCCGGCGCACCGGGAATCGCGATCGGAACCGCGCTGGTCATGCATCCCGGAACTACCCTCGAGATAGTGCCGGACAAGGCGGCGGAAGACATCGCCGCGGAACTCGAGATGCTGGACCGCGCCATCGGCCACGTACGCGAGGATATGGAACGCGCCAGTCGACGACTCTCTTCGCTGCCCGACGAGGAGCGCGTCCTGTTCGACGCCTATCTCGGCATGCTCGACGACGACGCCCTGGTGGAGGAGATTCGGGAACGCATCCTGCATGGGGAGTGGGCGCAGGGCGCACTCAAGCAGGTCATCCTGGAACATACGCGGGCGTTCGAAGAAATGCGGGACTCCTACCTGCGGGAGCGCGCCGCCGACGTGCGTGAACTGGGTCAGCGCGTGCTCGGCTACCTGAGAGACATCCGGCAGCGCAAGGTCGACTTCCCGGAAGACACCATCCTCATCGGCGACCAGGTCACGGCAGCGATGCTGGCCGATATCCCGGTGGGACGATTGCGCGGCATCGTCTCGCAACGGGGCTCCGCCAACTCCCACGTCGCCATCCTGGCGCGCGCGCTTGACGTGCCCGCGGTCATGGGCGCGGTGGACGTTCCGCTCTACGGGGTCGAACAGAACACGCTTATCGTGGATGGCTTCTACGGCCAGGTCGTGGCGAACCCGTCGCGTCCCGTCATCTCGCACTACGCCGCGTTGATGGACGAGGAACGGGAATTCGCGGAGGAACTCGAAGACCTGCGAGACCTGCCTTCCGCGACCCGCGACGGCCAGCGCGTGGCGCTGTGGGTGAACATCGGCCTGGTGGGCGACATCACGCGGTCGCTCGAACTCGGCGCCGAGGGGATCGGCCTGTTCCGGACGGAAGTGCCGTTCATGACCGAGGACCGTTTTCCCACGGAGGAAGAGCAACGCGCCGTCTATCGCGAGCACATGGAAGCCTTCGACCCGCGGCCGGTCACCATGCGCACCCTCGACATCGGCGGCGACAAGGCACTGTCCTACTTTCCGATCACCGAAGAGAACCCTTTCCTCGGATGGCGCGGCATTCGCGTGACCCTCGACCATCCCGAGATCTTCATGTCGCAGGTGCGCGCCATGATCAAGGCCAACGCGGGGCTCGAAGCCGTGTTGCGCATCATGCTGCCGATGGTCAGCAGCATGTCCGAAGTGCACGACGCGCGGAGACTGGTGCACCGCGCGCACCGGGAAGTGACCGAAGAAGGCTACGACGTGAGGCAGCCACTGACGGGCGTCATGATCGAGGTGCCCGCGGCCGTCTACCAGGCCCGGCAAATCGCCAAGGAGGTGGACTTTCTCGCCGTCGGGTCGAACGACCTGACGCAGTACATGCTGGCGGTGGACAGGAACAACCCGCAGGTCGCGCCGCTATATCGCGAAGTGCATCCGGCGGTGCTGCGGGCGCTGCGGGAAGTCTCCAAGGCGGCCCACGCGGAACGCAAGGGCGTCGGCATCTGCGGCGAACTCGCCGGCACGCCGGAAGGCGCGGTGCTTTGCGTCGCCATGGGTTACGACGTGCTGTCGATGAACGCCACACACCTGCCGAAGGTGAAATGGGTCATCCGCCACGTGTCCGTGCGCGACTGCCGCCGCATCCTGGCACGGGCGCTGCGGATGGACGACGCCGACGAAATACTGCGTTTCATCCGCGCCGAGATGGTGCGCAACGGCCTCGACCGCGTCGTGCCGCGCCACGAGTTGCCGGAGGTCTGACCCAGACCAACTCGCGGACCGGGTCCGAGGTTTAGCCGTCGTTCCCGGTCAGTGCTTCTACGCGCTCATCCAGCGGCGGATGCGTACTGAGGTAACGAGGAATCTCCTCGCACTCCGGGCATTGGGCCATCAGGCGAGCGAGGAGGTCCCCCAGGCGCGAGGGCGCGATTCCGACACTGTCGAGGTAGTCCCGGGCCACGCGGTCCGCTTCGCGCTCGAAGGATCGGGAATGGCGCATGGAGTCGAGAACCGCAGGCATGGTCGCCGCAACTCCCGTGATGGCGGAAACGTCGCCGATGTACGCCGCAAGCAATACGGCCACAATCGCGCTGCGGGCCACGTGTCTCATGACGTGACGGTGCTGGACGTGACCCATCTCGTGGGCGAGCACGGCGATGATCTCTTCGTCGTGTTCGGCCAGTTCGATCAGTTCGTCGGTGAGGATGACGGTGTTGCCCGCGAGCGCGAAGGCGTTGGCGCCGAAGAGATCACTGCGTCGAAACACCAGGTGGCCGCCCATCGGGGTCTCCATGTCGCTCACCATCTCGTCAAAAGCCGCCCGAATCTCTGCCTGTCTGGATTCGGCGACGATCGACGGCGAGAACGCCATCATGTCCAGCACGGCAAGCGACTCCTCGCCAATCGTCTCGTCTACGCTCATGGGTAGCGCCTCGACAGTACGCTCCCCCAGGGCCGGGGCGCCCCAGAGCACGAACGAGGCCATGACCAGAGCGATGATCGCTATCGCGGCCATCGCTGCCGACACGGAAGTGTCCAGCCGGTGCAGAAGGCGTGATCCCCGCTGCGCGTTGCTTTGCGCAAGCCACGCATCCACGGCGTCGTTGTCGAGCAGTTCGCAGGCGTCGCCCCCCGAGAGATACAGATAACGGGGGATGTCCGCGAGGCGGTCGGAAACGCTCACATCGTCGAACTTCAGGGCCAGGTCGATGCCGTCTCCCGCGATGTGAATGCCGCCGCTGCGATCGAATCGGACCCGCGCGTCCTGGCGGTCCCAGGTCAGACCGTCGTAGAAGATCCCGCGCACAGTGCTCATATGCCGAGATCCAGGCCGAAGGAGTCCCCGGCCTCGGCTCCCACGGCGCCGATGGTCTGAAGGGGACCGGCAAAGAAAGTCTCGGCACCCTGGCGCACGACCCTGAACCTTCCGAGCCTGTAGCGTATGACCCGGACCTTGGCGAACGGGATGAAGGCGCCAAGCGTCATGACGATCAGCACGAGATTGCTGAGATACAGTCCCAGCATTCGCCAGAAGGACAGGTCAAGGCTCAACCAGAATCCGCCAACCGTGGTATTCGACCAGCGGAGGTTGTCGAGACGCACCTTGATGAAGACGCCCGCCAACAGTAGCGGTATCCAGGTCACTACGCTCAGCAGGAATCCGAAACCATCGGGAAGCGCCGCCACCAGGATCGCATTCGCCACCAGTGCCGCGACGAAGATCCCGAACGTCGCGAAATAGATGCCGTAGTACTGTCCTGCCGTAACATCGATTGAACACTCCGACGTACCGAAACGACTATTCCGTATCAGGAACATGTCCCGGCGCATCGCGATGTAGGGCCACAGGATCCCCAGGCTCAGGAACCCGACGATGGGCCCCAGGCAGTAGTACTTGGCGGCGGTCGCGTAGTTGCCCTCGAATCCCCAGCAGACGTGGCGGTAGAACGAGTTGCGCAGCCGGAATGCGCGCGCCCGGACCGCGATCCAGGGAAACATGGCAAGCACCACCAGCAATCCGATGAGGTAGAAGGCGACCGAGACCAGTTCCGCGAACCACAGGGCGACCAGCATCCCCACCACGATGACCCGCCCGATCAGTATGGTCCACGGCCGCGCTGTGTAATTGAACGCGGAACCGCCAAGCCGCGTGTTGCCGTAGAAGTACCGGCGCGTGCGTACGGTTGCCCAGGCGGAGAACACGCCCAGGGTAAGCAGCGTCAAGGCCGTGTTGACGGCCCAGATCCGGAAGTACTCCCAGCCGGACCCGGTAAAGCGGACGTTCGGCAGTCCAGTCCCCTCCGGTGACGATCGCGCGGGTTCGGACAAAACGGCGTCCAGGCCCGCCGACGGGACGGTCCCGCCTGTCACGCCGTCAGCCATCAAACGGTCGGCCTGTCCTGTCCCTGTCCGTCGACAGGATTGTTGTTGAACATCCAGGTGCGCCCGCCATCCACGACGAGATCGTGCGCATTGACATAGCTGGCCGCGTCGCTCGCGAGAAACAGCGCGGCCTCGGCGATGTCATGCGCCACGCCGCTGCGGGGCAACGGCGTCGCCTTGGCGAGGTTCGCCTGCAGCCTTCTCATCTTGTCCGCATTGTCTTCGTCGCTCAGCGTATTGGCGCGCTCGGAACCGCCCCAGAAGATCGGCGTGGCAATCGCACCGGGAGAGATCGCGTTGACGCGGATGCGGTCGGGTCCAAGCTCGACGCCCGCCAGGCGTGTGCAATGCGTGACAGCGGCCTTCACCGAGGAATACAGGATGTTGCCCTGGCGATAGCGCAGTCCGGCGATACTGGAATTGTTGATGATCGAGCCGCCTCCGGCCGCCTTCATCGGTTCGATGGCGTAGCGAATGCCGAGCATGACGCTCGCCAGCAGCACGCGGCAACTCTGTTCTATCTCGGCCGCCGTGATCCTCGATATTTCCGTTCGAATCGACGAGCCGGCGTTGTTGAACAGCACATTGAGCTTGCCGAAACGGTCAACCGCGGCGTCAATGGAAGCCTTGATGTCTTCCTCGCGCGTCACGTCGGCAGGATAGTAGACGGCGTTCTTCCCGAGACTCTCCGCAAGCGCCGCGCCCTTGTCGCGGGAACGGCCGGTCAGCACGACCTTGGCACCTTCCGCCACGAATAGCTCCACCGTCGCCTCGCCGATGCCGCTGGTCCCGCCCGTGATGACCGCCACCTTGCCTTCCAGTCGACCGCTCATGCAGTCCTCCATCTCCCGCGATGGAATGATCGTAGCATCGACACGGTTCGGAAACGGCGCCAGTCTTTCCAGGTTCCGAGGGAGCATCATCGATTCGAGGTTTGATGTCCGGTAATACACTTCGACAATTGACAAGTGGGACCTATGATGGCGCGGCCCGAATCCCAGGATCACGTCACAAGCCGCAGCAACCCTGAATCCCGACAATAGTCCCGACAGTTAGTCGGGATTCCATGCTTGGACGCGAAATCCACAAAAATCCCGACACATCGGGCTTTTCGAAGGCACTCGCGCGACCAGGACACTCAGCATATTCCAATAAGAAGATGAGCCTAAACTCGGGGTTTGGGGGTATTGAAAGA
>JAPOYI010000191.1 GCA_026706665.1 Gammaproteobacteria bacterium
ACGCTGGTGGGGCGGACGCGCCAGCCGGCGCAGGCGCCGCCGAGCAGTCCGCGAATGATCTGGGAGCGCGGACCGGTGGCGTCGGGGTCGGCGTCGGGACGAACGGAAGCGAGGTCGTCGGCTGAGGCGTACACGTCGGGGAAGGCGTCGATCGGGGCGAGGGTGGGCTGCTCGGCGGCAGCGTGTCGCCGACGCTCGGTCTCTGCCTTGCTCCAGGCCAAGGTCGCCGTCTTCCGGTGCTTGGCAGTTTCCGGGGGGAGGCGGGTCGCGGGCACGGCTGTGTTCTGCGTCTCCGCGGGCTGTCCGCGGCTCCCGCTGGTCGTGTCGTCGAGCGGGGCGGAGGGGTGGGGAGGAAGAGCCTTCCGCGCGCGGGGGCGGCGCAGGTCCGCGGACGGTCGTTTGACGGTGCCGATGGTCATCGGGTCGATCATCGAACCGTCCGAGCGGTTTGGCAAGTCGGTTCCCGCGTAGCCCCGGTCAGTGGGTGCTCGTCGTGGGCGTTGATTCTCCAGGTGATGCGCGAGTGGCAGCGTGGGCAGATCGGGAACTCGCGGACGCTACGGACCCTCGCATGACCCGAACGTGAAGATCACCTTCCGCGACTGTAAGTCCGCGAGTGATGGGGTAGGATCAGGGTCGGTACGTGACACCTTCAGCGCGAGTCGGCGTGCTGGAGGGTTCTGAACGTCGCGACCCGTGAGAGGTGTCAATGCTCAGCAAGAGCGTGCGCCACGTCCGTGGCCGTCAATCCCATTCTCGACGTCGCCCGAGTACCGACCGAATCGCCCACCAGCTCGCTGCGTGGCGCTCCCGCGAGTCGGCGGACACCGCGTTCGATCCTCGCCCGCTTCCGCGCGACGGAATCGAACGGGACGCGACTCCACCCTGGTTGCGCGCCGAGGCGGATCCGCGATGGCCGACCCACTATCGTCCAGATGACGGTCGGCCGACCGCCTGCCACATCTGGTGCGTCCCGTCCGGCCAGTCCACGACCGGGAACCTGCAGGACGTCGACTGCCCGGCGTGCATAGCGTGGCTGAGTCGTGAGTAGCGCTTCGTGACCCGACCGAATGGGGAGAGACGTGCGCGGGAGCATCAAGCGAATGGCGATCGGGCTCGGCGTCATGGTGGCGGTCGCCTGCACGCCAGCGGCGGCGCAACCGCGCGCACTGGCGGTTCTGTTTCCGGTCGAGGCGGGGCGTTGGACGCTGACCGAAGGCGAGTTGAGCGGCGGGCTCCGCGCTGGCGAGGTGTGCTCGACCGGGAGATCGCTCTACGTCGCCGCCGTTCGGGTTGAGCCGGGGTATCGCGGTTCATTCGTGGTCTCCGCCCCTGGGCCGATCATCCGGGCAGGCGGGAATGACGTCGTCGTTCGCGTGGGCATCGAGCCGTACGACGGTGACCGGGAGACGTGGGAGGCGTTCGTCGTAGAGTCGGACCGCGAGTGCTTCAACATCCGAGCCGGGATGCGGAACGCCGCCGCGTCTGTCGGGCGTCCGGGGCAGGTCGGACTCCGGGCGGAGCTCTATCAGGTGCGGATCGGGGTGGATTGGTGAGGGCCTTTCCGCTAGATCGCGTTCTCGACTTCCTCGCCGATAACGGGATCCGCGCCACGTACAAGGCAGTCGGTGGGGCGACGAACACCCCGTATCGGTCCCTCCGCTTCAAGCGTCCGTTCAGGGACCGTGACCAGCGAACAGCATGGGTCGTCTACGCCAATACACGCCAGCCGCCTCCACAGGTCCACGACCCGCGTCCCGACTCTAGCGAGTTGATTGAGCACCCGTGGACGCTCGTCGAGCGGCTACAAGGCGCCGAAGAAACCTATGCCAAGGATCGGCTCAAAGCGGCCATAGAGGTAATGGAGGTGATGGTCGCGACCAGCCCTGTCGTCACGGCGCTTCTCGAAGTTCTTGCGTCGCATCCGGAGCTGATGCCTGAAGTCTGGGCTGTTCTCGACAGGAAGGGCCAGTCGATTGAGTCTATCGCGCGGGCTGTCCGCTCTGCACAACGCCGTCCGCAAAATCCTGGAGCATCTTGAGGAATGGACCGGTTCATGACAGCACCGGTCCATCGCGTCGACCGATTCCTTGATCGAGTTCCGGTCCGGTCCGGTCATCTTGGGCCCTCCGGCCACAGCCACCTGACACGTCGCCAGAGAAAGGAGGGGTTGATGGGAACGCAACTCACGTGCGTCCACTGTGGCCATGTCGTGCACGTTCTCGATCGGGGCGGCGCGCCAGACCAACGCCCGAGGTGCGGGAAGCCGCGCCCGTACCCCGTCGGGGTCCGTCGGCGCGCTACGACTGAATAGTCGAACTGACGCACTACCCGTGCTTCGCCGCGGCCTTCCCGTGGGCGTTGATTCTTCAGGCGATGCGCGAGTCCCGTCGCGGACAGATCGAGTGTTGGCGCACGTGCACGAGGCGCCCGAACGAGCCGGCATCGATGCGTAGAGGTGGCGCGTCAGGATCTCGCCTGCCTTGATGCGGACCGCCAGCTCGCCGTCGGGCTCCAGCCTGGCGTAGAATCCGCCGGCCCGGCGCGTCCTCGCCGAGCGGCAGAAACTCCGCCCGGGCCGGGACCTGCTCGGGATCCAGCCGCACGTCGTTCATGGTTTCGCTCCTCTTCCTGGGGTTGTGGGCCCTCTCGCCCGTCGTGCCGTTCGTCCCCTTGCTTGCGCGACGACAACCCCGCCGACCGGGTCCGCCCGGTGCTCGGCCCCCCCAAAGGCAACGTCGTGCAAGCACATGGCGGCCGTGCTGCACCGCGAGATCGCCAGAACCATCGCTGCGGTTCGGGCGTCGGGAGCGAACGCCACCGTGACCCTCGCGTTCGAGTTCCTCGTGCTCACGGCCGCCCGCTCGGGTGAGGTCCGTGGGGGCGAGATGGGACGAGCGAGATGGGACGAGATGGACACGATGAACCACGTATGGACAGTCCCGGCCGCCCGGATCAAGGCGAAGCGCGAGCACCAGGTCCCGCTCAGTGGCAGGCTGGTCCAGATTCTCGAGGCCCGGCGCTCTGCGACGGCGCCGGCCCGCTCCTGCTCGTCGTGCTGGCCGAAGGCGATTCTGCCCAACCGCGGTGCACCGGATTGGACATCTGTGAGGCCATCGGCTGTGCGCCGCGTGCCGAACGCCTCGCATGGGCCCGCCGTGATATGCTCCGCGTCTCTGGGCACGATGCCGGTAAGTCGGTGCCGCTGCAATGCTTGATGTCGGGACAGGGAACGACCTCGCGGCCGGTAGTTCGGATGGCTCACGACGTCCCGGTGGGGGCGGCATGCGCATAGCGATTCTCGGATGGGGTTCGCTGCTCTGGGAAACCGATACGGACCGTGGCAGGGCCTTCAACGAGCACCGCAAGAAGTGGTGTGACGATGGTCCGCATCTGAATCTGGAGTTTTCGCGCATTTCGAAGAGCCGAAGGAACGCGTTGACTTTGGTGTTAGACTACAAGAACGGTGTGTCGTGTAGGGTGGCCTACGCTCTCAGCAGCCGCCGTTATTGGGAGGACGCCGTTTGTGACCTACGGTGTCGAGAGGGCACCACCCTTAGGAACATCGCCTATCATTTGCCACAGACGGGGAAAGAAGAATGGGTGAACGCGCATCCCGATGCCCGGAACAGCGTTCGAGAGTGGGCACGTAGCAAGAGTATCGACGCAGTTGTCTGGACGGCCCTCGGCAGCAACTTCGAGAAGCTTAAGAAGGAGGCCTTTTCGGTCGATGCCGCGAAGCGCCATGTTCAGTCTCTGGACGCCGAAGGGAAAGCGAGGGCTGCGGAGTACATCTGGCGCGCGCCGACTTCAGTGAATACCCCTGTTCGAACGGCACTGCAGTTGGAACCCTGGTTTCCGAAGCCACTGTCGAATGACTGAAACTGGCGGCTGCCCGTCTCGTCCGGACGGCGAGAAACCCGCACGTAGCCCGGGACACTCTGCACCCTCATTGTCAACACTTTCGCGCTGACGTACCGCGAGCTGGTGAATGGGGGAGCAGGCATGCAAGGCCGCATAGGTTGGTAGGCTGGGGGCATTGTCATGAGCAGCGACTGCATCTGCTCATCCTCCATTGCCCTCGTTCCGAACCATCCCCACTAATCCATCAGCTTCCCTGCATCATCTACTTGTCGTCGTTCGCTTGCCAGTCACCACATCAATCTGCCGGCTTCGTCAACGCCCACTGCGCGAAGACCTTCGCTTCTATCGCGATCGGAGCATGACGGCGACAGTACTTACGGCTCCGGCTAAGGATAGTTGCCGAGCCGTCTCGATCCCAGAACTTGCACGTTTCGCACCGGTCCTTGCGCCCTTCAGCCACAGCATCCTCCCGTGTCGACCGTCCCTTCCCCGTCCGCCCGGATGTCCGTACGCGGGTAGCCGGTTCCCTGACCCTTGGGTGTCGGGAGCCAGGTGCCCCCCGGGCCGCCCACCGTATCTGCAGCGCGTCCACCGTCACCGCCCACCACCGTGAGCCGTCCACGCGGGTGGCCAAAGGGCGAAGCGGTTGCAGCGCATCTGCAAGTACGCTTGGCAACCTCATTAGAATATACGTTCGCCACTATGGTACCACTCATCGTTCTCGACCTGATACTGAAGAGCAGTCAACGTTTCGGGGTGTAGGTTGCTTCCTTGAACGCGAATGAGTTCAGGCAGATACTGGCTTCGACACTGCGACGCAGACCATATCTGCCCGTTGCGTACGGCTGCCTCGGCCAAAGCCTGCGCCTCTTCCGCAGTGAAGATCGAGAACAACGGCACTAGTGGGCGCATTAGTTTTTCAGCATGCCTAAAGGACCCGGCCTCTCCGGCTATCCGTATCAAGCCAGGCAAGATTTTGCGAGGAAATCGTTTCGCTAATGGCTCTACCAAGAGCTCACGCGTTATGCCGGCGTTCCCGATCCGACTGCTCTGAATACTCGCAAAGAACCCGAACGGCGTGGTTCCGTCAATCGACAGCGGTGCAATAATGACCGTAGGTCTCGATAGTGCAATGAACCCTGCCTCCTGCGGGGCCCATTTGGACTCCACGAAGTTCCTGCTCAAGAGCGGCACGAATATGTCACAGCGGTGCAGCTCGCTGACGATGCGCTGTTGCCATTCCTCGGACGTTTCAAGGTCTTCGTGTGCCAAGAAAGCACCAATCCCCACTTCCCCTAGCACAGACTTTACCTGCGCACCGAACTCCCGATCTACGTGTGAGTACGATACAAATGCGGTTACGGTTGGCAGCTGGTATCCAGGCACGGCGGTTGCCATCGGTAACTTCCTCTTGCGATTGGAGTGCCCTAGAGACGGACAAGTTCGCGGTCGACAACAGACAACCACAGACCGGCTGCGGGTCCTGGGAGCGTCAGGATCTCCATGGGCTGTCCGGGCGCGGAGGCGGTGTCTGGAAGGCGTTGATCTGGCGGATCCGCAGTGGCGGCACGGCGCCCTGGCGCCGGGC
>JAPOYI010000057.1 GCA_026706665.1 Gammaproteobacteria bacterium
GCGACTGGGCCGCCGAGTGCACCGACGCGCCGCGCGAGGTCTGCGAGCTCGCCCTAGCGCACGTCAACAGCGACCGCGTCGAGGCCGCCTACCGCCGCAGCGACCTGTTCGAGCGCCGCAGGGCGCTCATGCAGCAGTGGGCCGACTACCTCGCCGCCACTGACTGAGCGCCGAGTCACGACTTGCCCCGCGGCAGGTTCGTCGCCAGAGACGTCGCGGCACGCCCTTCGGCACGGACCCTCCTCGCCTCGATTCCGGGTTCAGTGGTGCCGCATCGGACGCCACGTGCGATGCCCCGCGCGCGGGCGACGTCGCCCAGCGCTTTCGCCACGAACACGCCCATCTCCGCCCACCATCAGCGCTACGACTGCATTGCCCGCTTAAGCGGCGCGCACGCCCTCGATCCCGTCCAGAGGAAGAACACTACTACCGCGCAGCGCATTGCCCACGCACAACGGGTGTGGCAGTCTCGACCCCGGTTCGCGTTGTTCCCGAGGATACAGAGTTGCGCTGGTACATTGCTGCGTTGAGGAAGTATGCCATTTTCGCGGGTCGGTCGCGCCGCAAGGAGTTCTGGTTCTTCATGCTCTTCTACCTCGTGTTCATCATCCTCGCGATGCTGATGGACATGGTGTTGGGCACATTCAGCATGGAACTGGAAATCGGTGTTCTTTCGGGCATCTTCGGTGTCGCGATGATCATCCCGTCCATTGCCGTCACCGTGCGCCGGCTCCACGATACGGATCGGCGCGGCTGGTGGTTGCTGATCCTGCTCATACCGCTCGGAGTGGTCTGGCTGATCGTTCTGTGGGTTCTCGACGGCCATGCCGGAGACAACCGATTCGGGCCTGACCCCAAGGCGACCGAGCGGTAGCGGAGGGCGGCCGACACACCGCGTCCGCAGCGTTCCTCCGGCCGAGTGCTAGTCGCGTCCTCGACGCGCAGGGGCTTGGTCCGTGCGGTCCCGACTGGGCCGCCGAACCACCGATGCGCCGCACAAGGTCTGCGAGTTTCGCCCTGGCGCACGTCAACAGCGACTGCGTCGAGACCACACGTCGCCGCAGCGACCTGTTCCAGCGCCGCCGGCGGCTCACGCGGCAGCGGGCCGACTACGTCCGGGCGGGGGTTTCCGCCGAAACGAGCACGATCCCGCGCGCAGCCTCTGCGCACTTGGCATCGTCCGCGACTGTGCCCAGTTCCGTCGCGACCACACCTCTGCCGCTAGCCTCGCTGCGTTCGGCGCTTTCCACCCTTGCGGGTTGTCGCGAGCGGCATTCGCATCTTCTCGTAGAGCATGAACAGATGCTCGATGCGCTCGCGCTCCGAGCCGAATCCCGCGCCCCGGTAGAGCCGATCCACCGCGCGATCGAGCGCCCGATGCGCCCGGCGCAGCTCCCGCGGCATCAGGTCGGGATCGTAGAGATCGGCCAACGTCGCGCCTGAATGGCACGCGCGCCCATCAAGCACGGCTTGGGCCAACGGTTCCAGCAGCGACAGGTCCGAGTCCTTGGGTGGCAGTGGGAAAGTGTTGTAGACAAGACCTATGGAGTACCGGTAGTCGCTCTTCAGCCGCCCGCCGATGTGCCGCAGCCATGCCATGTGCATCGCCGAAGTGAGCAGCGCGAAGTCGGCCACGCTCGCGTTCTCGAGAATCCTCACCAAGTTGCTTGGGATGACGGGCGGCTTCAGCCAGCCGATGGGCGCATACTCTCGCCGCTCAGAACTGACTTCAGGAATCACCAGAAACGGTGCCGTGGGTATGACTTCCACGTTGTACCGTGTCGGATAGTCGGCGATTGCCAATGTGCTCTTGCGCTTGCTTTTCGCCCGGAACTTGCGAACCGCAGCCATGCGCTGCCGAATGCCAGGCAGAGACCTCAACGTCGTCGGCGATGCGTCCTGCAAAGCCAGTATCCATCGGTCGCCACCTTGCAGATACTGGCGAGCACCGACATACGGGCGGAGAAACGCCCCGGCGTCGGGTTCCGCTTCCAACAGTTCGTCGCGGGACTCCGCATTAAAGATGTACTCACCGTTGTCGATAGGCTGACTGCCGCTCAACAGCTTCCCCATCCGGTTGATCGGCACACTCTCCTCCCGCACCACTAGATGCGGGTCCGACAACCCGCCCGCGTCGAACAGGTACGGCGACAGCACCGCGTGACGGGTCTCCTCCGGCTCGCCGTTGATGTCGGGATAGCTGAACAGCCGCTTCTCCGCCCGCGCGGCACTCCGCCGGTCGAGCCCGAGAATGACGACGTGCACATGCGCCTTGCCGCGGGCATCCGAGCCCCATGCGAAGGTCCGGTGCGCGAACGCGATCTCCAGCCCGCAGCGTCCAAACAGAATCGGCCAGAGTTGCGCAACCTGCTCGCCCTGCGTGATCGAGTTGGTCGCTACGAAACCGATCCTCGCGTCGCCGCCGTTCACGTACTCCCCAGCCTTGATAAACCACGCGCAGACGTAATCCAACGTGCCGCCGGTCCTGCCGAGCGCCGCGATCCCGCGCACCTGCGCGCGCTGGTCCGCCGTCTGGAACTTCGCGCCCACGAAAGGCGGATTGCCCAGCACGAACGAGCATTCGTCGGGCGGCAGCAGGCCGGACCAGTCCGCCTCAAGCGCATCTCCGTGGACGATGTGAGGCGATTTCTCGAGCGGTATGCGTACGTAGGTCTGCCCGAACTCCAGGCTCAGCCGGTTGTTCATGATGTGGTCCATCATCCACAGGGCCGTTTCCGCGATGCGGGCAGGGAATTCGCCAAGCTCGATACCGTGGAACTGGTCCACATCCACCAGCGACAGGTCCGCCGCCAGCAGGGTCATCTGCCTGCCGTCGTGCGACTTCGGGTAGCGCTCCCTCAACACCTCGATCTCAAGCTCCCGGAGTTCCCGGTAGGCGATGATCAGGAAGTTGCCGCAACCGCAGGCCGGGTCGAAGAACGTCAGGTTGCCGAGCTTCGCGTGGAACTGCCGGAGCGCCGAGAGCCGGCCTCGGCCCCGTCGCGCGCGCAGCCGCTCGAATTCGGCCCGCAGGTCGTCCATGAACAGCGGTTCGATCACCTTGAGGATGTTCTTCTCGGTCGTGTAGTGCGCGCCGTGGGCGCGGCGTTCCGCCGGGTCCATCACCGACTGGAACAGCGCGCCGAAGATCGCAGGAGAGAGTCTCGACCAGTCGAACCGGCACGCATCGAGCAGCGCGGCGCGCATCGCCGCGTCGAACGAGAAAGTCCGCAGATGCCCCCTGAACAGATCCCCGTTGACGTAGGGGAACCGCGCCAGATCCTCGTCGAGCGTCGCGGGCCGGTCGTCTTCGGGCGTGTCGAGCACCTCGAACAGCTGCGCCAGCCACGGGCCGAGATCGGCCCCGTCCTCGCCCGTACGGGTCTCGAGGAAGTCGAGAAAGATGTCGCGCGGCTCGAACACGCCGGTGTCGTCGGCGAACATGCAGAACACGACCCGCACGAGGAAACGTTCCAGATCGTGCCCGCCGTGCCCCGCGTCGGCGAGCGCGTCGTGAAGCCGCCCGACCAGTTCGGCGGCCTCGATGTTCGCCGGGTCCTGGTCCCGGAAGGTCCGGCGCTGCACGCCGAGGACGAACCCGAACTTCTCCACTTGGGCTGGCAGGTCCGAAAGCCGGAAGGCCACAACCTCACGCTCGTCCAGGTCGTGAAGCTCGAAGGTCTGGAAGTCGCTCACCAGGATGTATCTTGGACGCTCCCGCTCGGGCAGCGCGTCGAAGTACCGCCCGGCCTGGCCGTAGGCTTCGCCCAGATCGCGCCCCGCGCTCTTCTGCTCGACGATCAGCACGCCCGGCCAGAACAGGTCGATGTAGCCCGAGCGGTCGTCCAGCTTCGCGACGTGCGCCTCGTAGCGCGCGACCGTCCGCCGTCGGACGCCGAACACCTCGAAGAACTCGTTGTAGAAGCTCTGCGTCTCGCCCCTCTCGTAGGCCGCGTCACGCCACTCGTCGGCAAAGGCGGCGGCGCGGGCGCGCACCTCGTTCCAGGACAGTCGCATCAGTCGGCGCGGACGCGAGGCCGGATCATGCGTGCAATGCGCCCGTCCGCCGTTCGGCGGTCCGTTCGCGCCGGGCTTGCGCGAGCTCGTAGCTCGCCTGCATCCGCATCCAGTGATCCGCGGTGCCCCAGCCGATCTCCTCCAGCGCCAGCGCCATGTTCGCCGACACGCCCGTCCTGCCGTTCAGCAGGCGCGACAGGGTGCCGCGCTCGCAGCCGAGATGCGTCGCCGTCTGCGTCACGTTCCAGCCCACCTCGTCCATGCTCTCCCGGATCAGTTCGCCCAGGTGCGGCGGATTCAGCATCGGGCCAACCCGGTCACCTACGTTCTCATTCACGGTAGCCCTCCAATCGGTCAGTGGCAGTCGATCAGGTCCACGTCCACGGCCTCGCCCTCCCTGAAGCGAAACACGACCCGCCAGTTGCCCGAGACGCGAACGCTCCACTGGCCCGCACGGTCACCCTTCAGGGGATGCAGCCGGAACCCCGGCGCGTCGGCAGCTCGCGGATGCGTCGCCTCCTGCAGCCGGAGCAGGATGCGCCGGAGCCGTGGCACAAGACCGGCGGGAACGCCAGCAGGGCTGTCCCGCTCGTGCAGCGCCCGCAGTCCTCTGTGCCTGATCCTCATGACTTACTGTAGCGCGCCGCGCTATAGGCCGCAATGGCGCAAAAGGCAGCGTCTCGTCCGGCAGCGGGCCGTTGAACCCGCGCCACCGCTTGAACGCCGCGTCGTAGTCGCGCCATTCGCCGCGCGTCCGCCCGCGAACTCGCCCTGCATCGCCCTACACATGACCATTGTGTCTCAAGTCCGGGCCGGCTTTCGCCGCTGAAGGTGCAGCAGACCCTTTACGGCCCGTTACGTGTTCCCCACGCTGCCAGGCGGGATGGTGTCCGTGATGTCCATCGCCTTATCCACCATGAGTGAGCATGTTCCCGCGCGTGAGCGCACCCCGGACACCGTCGCTGCCCGCGCGGCGAGCGCCAAACCGCCCCACGTCACCGGGCGGTAGATGGTGCCATGGCGCGCCATAGAGTTCCGCATTTTACTATTTATCTTATTGATAAATAAAGGATTTATTTGATTTCGCGCCTGCGGATGGCTTACGATCCATCCATGCGCCTGCCTTCCATCCGCACCCCAGTCGGAAAGCCGCTCCCGCGGCCCGGCCGATGACGAACCGCTTGTCCCGCACGCCCCACAGGCCATCCTTCGACGCCGCCGCCGAGGTCGCGCACCTGAAGGCCGACACGCGGGCGCGGCGTCGTCTGCGCCGCGCTCCCTCCCGCCTCGACCGCCACACGCACGAACTCCTCGCCCTGTACGACGCGGGCGCCACCGTCGCCGAGCTGCAGCGCTGGCTCGCGGCACGCCGCGTGCGCGTCCACCAGACCACCGTCGGCCGCTGGCTGCGCCGCCGCGGCT
>JAPOYI010000119.1 GCA_026706665.1 Gammaproteobacteria bacterium
CGAACCGCTGTCGGCCCTGGACGTATCCGTGCAGGCGGCGATCATGAATCTGCTGGCCGAGTTTCAGCGGGAATACGGAACGGCGATCCTGTTCATTTCCCATGACTTGAGCGCTGTCTACCAGCTATGCAGTACCGTGGCCGTGATGTACCTGGGACAGATCTTTGAGGCGGGCCCGGTCGAGGCGCTGTTCGAGCCGCCCTATCACCCCTATACCGAGGCATTGCTGTCCGCCGTTCCGATTCCGGACCCGGCGCTCGAAGGCACCGGCATCCGCCTGGCGGGCGCGGTCCCGAGCGCGCTCGACCCGCCGGCGGGCTGCAGGTTCCATACCCGCTGTCCGCGCAAGATCGGGCCGATATGCGAACAGGAGACCCCTCCGTGCCGCGGTGAACCCAAGGGGCACCGAATCTGGTGCCATATCGATCTGGAAGAACTGCGAACCGTGGAACCGGTGTTCAGCTCACGTCAGTGAGCCTTCGCAGGCTCGCGGCCGGTTGGACGACCCGCGATTTTGGAGTCGCAGCAGGCGTGGTGTCCTTCGTTCGTTCCCCGAAAGGTCAGAGACGGCCATCTTAGTCTACTGTTGCTTCAACCCGGTCGGGTCATGCAACATCCAAGACCAAACTGCCGAGGCGTGCGGCCGCCAAGGACCTCTACATCTCTGATTGGTTCCGGAAGGCGCGGGCTTGCGTGGAGAACACCGGTTGTCCGTGGGCAATACTGTCGGCCGAGTACGGGCTGCTTCATCCCGACGAAGTGATTCGGCCCTATGAGAAGACCTTGAATGCGGTGCCCGTCGCCGAACGGCGTTCCTGGGCCAACGAGGTCGTGGAGTCGATGGACCCGTTTCTTCGCGACATTGATACCGTCGTATTCTTCGCGGGCGAACGATATCGAGAGTTTCTTGAACCGGGACTGCGCGGATGGGGTGTTGACGTAGTTGTTCCCATGCTGGGCTTAGGCCTGGGCCAGCAGCTGGCGTGGCTCAACGAACGCCTCCATGGCTGAACGCCTCGCCGACACTCGGCGCTTCTACGAACTCCTCGACCGGCTCGAGATCCGAGTGGGCGGCACACGGCGTCTGGCCGAGTGCACTGGTCGAATGGACTGGCCCCAACGAGGTCTCTATTTCTTCTACGAGGCGGGCGAAGAACGCTGGGACTCGGGCAAGAAGTCGCGGGTCGTACGAATCGGAACCCATGGCCTCAACGCCGGAAGCCGTAGCACGCTGTGGGGACGATTGTCGCAGCATCGCGGCACGTCGCGCGGCACCGGCAACCATCGGGGTTCGATTTTCCGCCTGCTCGTTGGCATCGCATTGGCCCGTCAGAGCGGCGTCGATCCTCCGCCCTCGTGGGGCGTCGGAGCAGACCCGGGCGCGGCGGCAAGGCGGCTCGGAGTTGAACGGGCCCGCGTCAAATCGGCCGAGGCCCGACCTCGAGACCCAGTCGCTACATCGGCGACATGCCGTTCCTATGGCTTGACGTCGGCGACGAACCGGGCCCCGCGAGCCAGCGCGGACACATCGAGCGCAACGCGATCGCTCTGCTCAGCGGCTATAGCGAACGGGCACCTGATCCGCCCTCATCCGGCTGGCTCGGGCATGGCAGCGACAGGGAACGGGTCCGCCGCTCGGGCCTGTGGAACAACCACCATGTCGACGAGGACTGCAACTCGTCGTTTCTCGATGTCTTTGCACGACGGATAGATGCGGTCGGAACGGCGTAGCAACTCGCTGGGCGGCTGACTTTCAGCCGACGGATCGCGTGTGGCCGAGATATGATCCGACGTATGGATGCCGGCCAGCGAGAGTCAGCCACGCCCTCGGGGTTTGGGGAATCCGCTTGTCAGCCCGTCGATGTGCTCGTTCAGATCGGGCGGGACATTCTGCCAGAGGGGATCGAGCACGAACCGCACGCCCTCTCGGCGCGCCAACTTCGCGGCCGAGACGAAATCCGCGTCCCCGGCCACGAGCACAATCGTGTCGACCTGGCGTTTGAGCGTAAGCGATGCAATGTCCAATCCGATCCGCATGTCCACTCCTTTCTGGCGGATCGCGAGAGCGAAGTCGTCGTCCGTCAGATCGCCGACACCGCGACGCCCTTCTAGCAATGCGTCCTGGGCTTCCCCGCGCAGCACCCAAGACCGACCGACGTCCCGGCGTACCTCACCCAACCGGACGGCCACGTTGCGCGAACTGCGCAATCCGTCGAATAGGGCTTCGCGGAACCGGGCCTGATCCGTCTTGGCGTAGTCAACGGCGGTACCGCTGACCGGCCTATGCGCCTTCCTCGCGTACGGTCGGGCGTCGTAGTAGAACGTTCGAAAAAGAAGCTGATACGGGTCCGAAGCGTTCCACACCTCGTTCAACTGGGCCAGATGCCTTCGGACCAGTTGCCAAACGGACTTCACAACCTCTTCGGGATCCGTCGAGTCGACATCGGGTCGCACAGCGGGCAGGCGCTTCAGGAAATAGCCGCCGTCAATGAGAATTGCAACCTTGATCATCCAAGGTCTCCTTAAGATTTGCCATGTAATTCAAGAAGCAAGCCCTCGGGCTCGGCCTCGCTTTCGATCGCCGACCCTGATTTCAGGGGCGGAAGCGAGACGTACTGCCGAGGGACGTATGAGGGGTACTTTACGGCCACGCCCCCAGAAGGGTCAAGACTGAACTGTCTGGTGTCAAAGCAATTCAGAGATGTCCCTTTCCGGTGGAGAAGGGACAGCCGGTCGGGTTTTCGCATCGCGCTGCGACCCCGCCCGGGATCGTTGCCGCCTGGAACATCCCTGCATCGAAGGTGGCACGACCAGGCATCCGGTGCGCTGCTTCTATCCCGACAGCCCAAGCCTTGGCGAGTTTCAGCGGGAATACGGAACGGCGATCCTGTTCATTTCCCATGACTTGAGCGCTGTCTACCAGCTATGCAGTACCGTGGCCGTGATGTACCTGGGACAGATCTTTGAGGCGGGCCCGGTCGAGGCGCTGTTCGAGCCGCCCTATCACCCCTATACCGAGGCATTGCTGTCCGCCGTTCCGATTCCGGACCCGGCGCTCGAAGGCACCGGCATCCGCCTGGCGGGCGCGGTCCCGAGCGCGCTCGACCCGCCGGCGGGCTGCAGGTTCCATACCCGCTGTCCGCGCAAGATCGGGCCGATATGCGAACAGGAGACCCCTCCGTGCCGCGGTGAACCCAAGGGGCACCGAATCTGGTGCCATATCGATCTGGAAGAACTGCGAACCGTGGAACCGGTGTTCAGCTCACGTCAGTGAACCCTGGGCGCAAAGCCGCCTCGACCGACATCACCTGTCCGCGAACAAGGGGCGACAGATGACCGAACCCGTCCCGGCGGACCTGGTAGCGCGAACCTGGTCGCGGCCGTTAGAGTTAGAGCCTCCCGGCTCCATTCCCGAATCGGCGGAAGTCGTCATCCTCGGTGGAGGGATCATCGGTGTGTCCACCGCCTGGTTCCTGGCCAGGCAGGGCGGGCGCGTCGCCTTGTGCGAGAAAGGTCATATCGCGGGCGAACAATCGGGCCGCAACTGGGATTGGATACGGCAGCAGGGGCGGGACGCGCGGGAGATGCCGATGATCCTCGAAAGCCTGAACATCTGGCGCGGGCCGGCCGAGGCGATCGGTGAAGACGTCGGGTTCGCGCAGACCGGTTGCCTCTATGCCGCCAGGACCGACGAGGAACTCGAGGGCCATGCGTCGTGGTTGCCCACCGCGCGGGAATACGGGAGTTCGGTGGCGTGCGCCTGTCGATCGGCCCAGAGTTCATCGATGCTTGGCGAACGCCGGGGCGCTGGCGACTCGATGCGCCCCTCGCCGTTCGAGAAGACCAGGGTGCCGAATCCGCAACCACGGGCGCGGGCCGCAGCGGGTATCCGGAGCATCCTGGCGGAGCAGTTTCCTTGACCGGCATCGGCATAGCCGAGGCCTGGTCCGGTGTGATCGAAACAACGCCGGACGCCGTGCCGGTGATCGACGAAGCCGAATCGCTGCCGGGGTTCTACATCGCAACCGGGCTCAGTGGCCACGGCTTTGGCATCGGCCCCGGCGCTGGCAAGGCGATCTCCGCATTGCTGACGGGCGCCGACGTCGGCATGGATCTGTCCGAATTTCGGCTCGGCCGGTTTTTCGATGGCACGCCGATCCGCTTTCAGGACTGAGGCGGCGCCTCCCATCCCATGGGCCGTACCACTCGCGCTCTACACGTTTTGCGGTAGGGTAGGCGTTCCAGTCTACAGCGGGATTCGACGCATGGGGAACGCTGCACCGCTTCATCGAAGTCGGCAGAGGCCCGCAAGCGGCCCGTCGGGATCGAGCGGGCGGACGAAGCGAAACGAGCGGTTGGCGGCACTGTCGGTCGTGGTGTCGTGCGTCTTGATCGTCTTGCTGCTGGCCAAGGGCGTCGAGAGCACGCTTGACCAAGTGCTTCTGGTGGGTGCCGTCGGCTACCTTGCCGTGGAGATATTCAACCACGTGCGCTTGCGGGGGCAGCGCGAACGCGCGAACCGGTGATGCTCGAGAAGCTGTAGCCTCCACCATCCTGGCGTGAATTATCCGGGTGCCCAGGGATCGACAACCTCGACCCCTGTGCCCTGAAAGTCCCGGACGTTGCGCGTAACGAGACTCGCGCCGCACGAGCGCGATATGGCAGCGATCTGGCAGTCGGCCTCGCCAATGGGCCGACCCGCCTGGCGGCGGTGGGCAGCAATCTCAGCGTAGACACGGGCCGCAGCGCTTTCGAACGGCAGAATCCGACCGGCGAAGCCAACGTCAAGCCATTCATTCATGGCGGCCTCCAACGCGTTCCGTCGTCTACCGGCCGGCAGGATCGCGACACCGAACAGCAACTCCGCTTGACTGACTGCCGTCAGGTACATTTCTGCCTGGTCGCGATCGGCAATCCACGCAGCGACGGCGGGAGTCGGCACGGGCCGCATGAGTTCGGACGCTACATTGGTATCGATGACAAGCATATCGGCGGCTCAGGAGAAGTCCGAAGGCTCGCGCATTGGACCGCGCGCGGGAAGTTCGAGATCGACGCCGCCAACGGAGGCGAAGCAATTGCGGGTGAACTCGGCGAGGTTTCGAGGGCCTTTGCGGATATCGTTGACTGCGTCGCGCAAAATGATGCGCGCCTCTTCCTCCATCGAGCGGTGATGCTCGGCGGCGCGCACGCGCAGGCGTGTCTTCACGTCGTCGTCGAGATTGCGAATCGTGATACTCGCCATTGGCAGTGCCTCCTCATCGTACGAACAAGTTCAAGCTACGGCATGCTTGCAGTGCGAACAAGTCGATATGTCTGGCGACGCGTCAGCACCGTCCCACTCATTCCGCGGGCAATCCAGGTCCTCGCGCATTGTCTTGCATGGAAGTACGCCTCCGGCGACGGGGGAAACGCCGGCACTTCCTTACGCG
>JAPOYI010000026.1 GCA_026706665.1 Gammaproteobacteria bacterium
CAGGTGGTAGGGATCGCGCCGGTATGCGAGCGCTTCGGGTTCGTGGCGGCCGAGGTCGGGCCAGTCGAAAGGTCTGCCCAGCAGATCCCCGAAGCGCAGCACCGAGCATTCGGGTTTGACTCGATCCAGTGTGCGCCGCGCGTTGGGACCCCACTCGTCGCCGGTGTCGACGACCATGCGGGACGTGAAGGGATCGCGGGCGGAGGCGGAGATGAACGAGTCGAGATGGCCTTTGGAGATGCGGGTCCCCGGGGCGTAGCACTTGCACTGCACCGCGCAATAGCCGCCCGTGCGTTCTTCGGCGACGAGATCGACGCCGATGTCGGCACTGTCGAATCCGTGCTGGGCCGCCGCCCAGTCGGACCACAGGGAGACCCTGGCGAAGCGGTCCTGGTAGAGCGGATCCTGCTCGAAATACGTCTTCATCAGACGCTCGAACAGGCGCCCTTTCTGCGCCTCGGACTCGGACGTGGCGCGGATGTGGCCGATGACTTCGTGGAAACTGGCCACGACGCTACGTGCCACGCCGCTTCGGGTACAGGCGGTTCCCGATGCCCCATCGATGCCCCGGCGGGCGGATTGCGTCTGAAGAGTCCACGTTACGTGAGCCTACACGCCAGTGGACGCGGGAGCGACCGAAACAGGACCCGAATGGGCGGAACTCCGTATGGCTTCAAGCCACCAGTCGTTTCACGCGCCGTGGAGGTTCGATGGAAGTCAGGTCGAAGGCCACCTGGAGGTTCATCCAGAACTCCGGACCGGTTCCAAGGGCTTCGCCCAGCAACCATGCCGTATCGGGCGTGATGCCGCGCTTTCCCCGAACCAGTTCGTTGACTCTCTGGACCGGCACGCCAAGGTGTCTCGCCAGTCCGGTTTGCGTGATGCCCGCAGGCTCGAGAAACTCCTTCCCGAGAATTTCGCCGGCATGTGTGGTTGTTCGCTTTTCAGGGAGCATTTTGGGGTTCACCGGTGATAGTCAATGATCTGGACACGCTCGGCACCACCATCCTTCCACGCGAAGACCACAACCACCACAAGACCTTCAACCGCCACGACCCACTACGACTGTCTTGACCGGGGCCAGTCGTTCAGCGAGCAGCGCCCGCCGCATGGTAACGTTGCGGCCCGTCCTTCTGATTGCGGGCCAAGGGAAGCCGATGACCGAAATCAACACCATCCTCGGTGCGAGAACGAGACGGACAGATTCGATCCGAACGAATTCTCTGCCCCGGCGTCATTCCCGCTCCGTGACGGTGCTGCTGCTCGCCGCCGGCGCCATGCTCGCGGGCTGCGTCACGAGTCCCGGCGGGCGCAGCCAATTGATGGTGATCTCACCCGATACCGCAATCGTCGAATCGCGCGTTGCCTACCTGAGCACGGTGCAGCGACTTTCCCGCGAAGACCGCTTGCTGGACGACCCGCTGCTCGCGGACCGGGTCCAGAGAGTCACCGGTCGCGTCGTGGGCGAGGCGGTGGCGCGCTATCCGCATACCGTCGACTGGCAGTGGAGCGTCGCCCTCATCGACGAGCCGGCGACCGTCAATGCCTGGTGCATGGCCGGCGGAAGGATGGCGGTCTACAGCGGCCTGTTCGCGCGACTCCGGCCGACCGACGACGAACTCGCCCAGATCATGAGCCACGAGATCGCTCACGCGATCGCCAACCACACCGCCGAGCGCATGTCCATCGCGCTGGTCACAGCCGTCGGCATGATCGCGGCGGAGGCCATTCTCGACGTCGATGATCGCGGTCTCACGGCCGCGGCGCTGGCGGCGACTCTTGCAATAAGACTGCCCAACAGCCGCGCCGCAGAGTCCGAAGCCGACCGCCTCGGCATCGAATTGGCGGCGTTGGCGGGGTACGAGCCCGAAGCGGCGGTCACCCTGTGGGACAAGATGGCGAAAGTGGGCGGTTCTGCACCCGTGCCTTTCCTGAGCACGCATCCGTCACCTGCCAATCGACGGGAGACGCTCTCCGGCATGGTCCCGGAAATGCGCGATCTGATGGGCCGCGGAAGCCGCCAACCGCACCCGGTACAAATGCTGCATTGACGCGGCCTGCGCGCTGTCAGATGGGTGGGGGCCCCGTGCGTCCCGTGAGAATCCAGCGGATCATCGGCAAGTGGGCGCGGCCCAGGAAGATGTCGCCGCCCACGAGGTATGCAGGGGTGTCGAACACCCCCGCGAGCGCCAGGCATTCCTGCAGCTTCCCGAATTGCTCCACGTCCGGATCGAACTCCGCTACCCCCGCCCCAGACAGGAGTCCCGAGATGGCATCCGCATCCTCGATGTCGAGACCCTCCTCCCAGTACTGTCTGAAAGTCCGGTCGAGGTAGTCCCGCAGCGCTTCCTCCGAGTGCGCCCTGGCAGCCAGCATGCCCATGCCCGCGAGACTTGAGTCCGGCGCGCGATAGATGTCCCTGACCGAGAGGCCCCTCGCGCCGGCGTATCGCGCGATGGAACGCTCCTGGCAGGCAGCGCGAAAACGCCGGTGGCGCGACCCGCGGTCCGTACCCGACCCGGGACGCCGCAAGGGCCGGGAAACAAACGGCAACCAGTCGATGTCGACGCCCAGCTCGTCGGCCAGTGCATAGGTCGGGTCTTTCGCGAGATAGGAATGCGGGTCCTTGATGTCCAGAACGACCGCCAGCGGACTGGCAGGCGTGTACGGTTCCGCCATGTCAGAAGCGGCAATAGGCGACGTCCGGCGCGGGTCCGGAACGTCCGCTCAATAGCCAGCGCACCATCGGCAGATTCTCGCGGCCGAAGAACAGTTCGCCGTCGACCAGGTAGCTCGGCACGCCGAAGATGCCCGCATCAAAAATGGCGGCCTGCATGGCATCGTGCGTCTCGCGTCCCGGTCCGTCGAGGAATTCCGGGAAACCAGACGGGGCGCCTCCCGCCTCGGCGACCGCATCCGCTACGACCATCGCGTCCTCCGCGTCGAACTCCCGCTTCCAGAAACCCTCGTAGACGAGGTCGAGGTAGCGCGCCAGCGCGGCGTCGCCCTGTTGCTTCACCCAGATCATGCCGATGTGAACCAGCGACGTGTCCCAGATCTTCACAGTGCCGCGCAGGGTGAGTCCACGGAGCGACGCATAGCGCCGGGCGTCCCGGTAGGCGTAGCGGACGCTGTTCCATTGAGACGGCGTCCGGTTCGCCTCGGCGACCTTGCCCTTGTCGTCGAGGCGCGCCGAACCCAGGTAGCTCGGGATATCAAGGGTAAGCGGTCGCCAGTCGACATCCACGCCCAGACCCTCGGCCAGGCGGCGCGTCGGGTCCTTGGCGACGAATGCATATGGGCTCTTGATGTCGACGTAGACGATCAGGGGTGCCGTCGAAACGAACGGATCGAATGTGGTGGGATCAGGGATTGGCTCGGACACAGGTCAATTCCGGGACGTGCCCGATCCCGGACCGGGCACGTGAGCGCGACAACGCCTGCACCGGTCCGCCGGCCGGGGATGTGTGCGAAACCGGATGTCCAGTCTCGCGGCGGTGGACAGTTTGCAGGCGGTCTCGGCGTCCTGCCGGCTGATCGAGGCTTCCATCGAAGTACGCATCCGGCGACGGGGCAAATGCCAGCACTTCGTTACGCGTCAGCGGTCGGGGAACATCCCCCGGCTGAAGGCTCCCGACCCGATCAATGCGGCTACGCGCGAATGCGAACGCCTTGCTTCACGCCTTTGGTTGCGGGGGTCTTCAGGCCCGCCGGGGTTTCAGAACCAGTTGTTTGCGGCCCCCGCTGGCGGGTCCCTGGCCGCTCACGCCCATGGGTACTTGCTGAATCTTGTTGCCGGACTTGAGATACGCGTCAACATCTGCCGCGAGTTGCTCCCGAGTCCGGGCGATTGCAGCATCCGTGCGTGATTGACTGGCCATGTAGCCTCTCCCTAGTTTTCTTTATCGCTTCCCCAGTGGGCATAAAGATTAGCATAATCGTCAGATTTTTCAGTTCCGGGACAGCCGCCTACGGTCGCGGCAGAGGGTAGAAGCCGGCTCCGGGGCGTGTTTGCCAAGGCGTATTCGCCCCGTTTCCGCGACCTCTCCGTACAGTAAAATCCGGCGACGCGCAGTGCAGACACAGACAGCCGCCCAACTGGCGGGCGCCAAACGAACCTTGGGGGAAAATGCATGGGTTTCGATGCCTTGCTCATCGCCAATCGGGGCGAGATCGCCATTCGGATCGCCCGGGCGGCGGGCGAACTCGGGTTGCGGACGGTCGCCGTTCACTCGGCCGACGATGCCGCGAGCCTGCATACGAAAGCTGCGGACGAAGCGGTGGCATTGCCGGGAAACGGGGCACGCGCCTACCTGGACCAGGAAGCCATCGTGGCGGCCGCAAAGCAGGCCGGCTGCGGCGCCATCCATCCCGGATACGGGTTCCTGTCCGAGCGCGCCGATTTCGCGCACCTTTGCGCCGATGCGGGCATCGTCTTCGTCGGGCCGAAACCCGAACATCTCGAACTGTTCGGCGACAAGGCGCGGGCGCGGACGGCCGCGGCAGCAGCGGACGTTCCGGTGCTCAGGGGATGCGACGCGCCGGTGTCCATCGACGAGGCGAGGGATTTCTTCGATTCCTGCAATGGCGGCGCGATGATTATCAAGGCCGTCGCGGGCGGCGGCGGCCGTGGTACCCGGGTCGTGCTTGCCGGCGACGAAGTCGAGTCGGCGTACGCGCGCTGCCGGTCCGAAGCCGAGGCGGCGTTCGGCGTTCCCGACGTCTACGTCGAGGAGTTCCTGCCACGTGCGCGCCACGTGGAAGTGCAGATCGTCGGCGATCTCCGCGGTAGCGTCATGCATCTCGGAGAGCGCGAATGCAGCGTGCAGCGCCGCCACCAGAAGATCGTCGAAGTGGCCCCGGCGCCCGGACTCGCAAAGGACGTGAGAGACGCCGTTATCGAGTCGGCCGTCCGCTTCGCCGGCAATGAAGGCTATGCCAACCTCGGCACCTTCGAATTCCTCGTCGACGCCTCGAACGGGAGCGATCCGGCGTCGTTCGCGTTCATCGAGACCAACGCGCGGCTGCAGGTCGAGCACACGGTGACCGAAGAGGTCACGGGCGTCGACATCGTACAGTCGCAGATTCGACTCGCCGCCGGCGCATCGCTTCGGGACATTGGTCTCGAGGCGCCCGGCATCGCGAGGCCCCGCGGCTACGCCATACAGGCCCGCGTCAACATGGAGACCATCGGCGAAGACGGTAGCGTCATGCCCGCAGGCGGCATCCTGAACGTCTACGAAGCCCCGAACGGCCCGGGGGTGCGCACGGACGGTTTCGGCTATGCGGGATACCAGACCAGCACCGCCTTCGACTCGCTTCTCGCCAAGGTGATTGGCCATTCGCCGTCCTCCGATTTCGGTGCGGCCGTGGATCGCACGGCGCGCGCGCTGTCCGAGTTCCGGATCGATGGCGTGGGCAGCAACATCGGCTTCCTGCGCAACGTTCTCGACCATCCCGATTTCGCGGCCGGCCGGGTCTACACCCGGTGGGTGGACGAGCACCTGGCGCAGCTTGCGGCGGCGCGCACCGACATCCCGCGACGGTTCGCCGAGATCCCCGCGGCGGGCGGCGACGAGGGCAGCGGGAGCGGATTCGCCGGCGCGCGCGTGGACACGCGGGACCCCCTGGCGCTCTTCGACCACGACGCCAGGGTGAAATCCGAACAGGCGGCCACGGCCGACGCTCCCTCCGCCGCCGGACCCGAAGGCGCCTCGGGCCTGAGTTCGCCCATCCAGGGGACTATCGTCTCGATCGATGTCGCCGTTGGCGATGAAGTCCTTGCCGGCCAGCAGGTCGCGGTGGTCGAAGCCATGAAGATGGAGCATGTCATCACCGCCGACCGCGACGGCATCGTCCGCGAAATCACGATGGCGAAGGGCGATGTCGTGCGCGAACGCTATCCCATCGTCTTCATCGAGGAAGCCGAGGTGACCAGCGGCGACACCGCGGCCGTCGAGCAGCTCGATCCCGATTTCATCCGCCCGGACCTGCAGCAAACCTACGAGCGTCACGCCTATATCCTCGACGAGAACCGGCCGGAGGCGGTGGCCAAGCGTTACGGGCGCGGCTACCGGATGCCCCGGGAGAACATCGATCAACTCGTCGACGAAGGCTCGTTCAAGGAGTACTGGCCCCTGATCGTCGCGCGCCAGCACCAGCGCCACGACATGGAGACCCTGCGCCGGAACACGCCGGCCGACGGCGTCGTTGCCGGTATCGGCACCATCAATGCCGACCTGTTCGGCGAAGACGATGCGCGCGCCATGGTGGTCCACTACGACTACACGGTGCTCGCCGGAACCCAGGGCGGCCGCAACCACTACAAGCAGGACCGCATGTTCGAACTCGCGGGCCGGTTCCGCATCCCTCTCATCCTGTTCGGCGAGGGCGGCGGCGGCCGGCCCGGGGACGACAAGCGGGGGCCGGGCGTGGCGTTCGACACCCACACGTTTACCCAGTTCTCGAAGCTGTCGGGACTCGTGCCGCTGGTGAGCGTCATCAACGGGCGCACTTTCGCCGGCAACACGGCGCTGGTGGCGTGCTGCGACATCATCATCGCCACCGAACGCACTACCGTGGCCATGGGCGGCCCCGCCATGATCGAAGGCGGCGGGCTAGGCATTTACACCCCGGAAGAAGTGGGACCGATGTCCTTCCAGGTGCCGAACGGCGTGGTGGACATTCTCACGAAGGACGAGGAAGAAGCCGTCGAGGTGGCGAAGAAGTACCTGTCCTACTTCCAGGGCAGCGTCGAGTCCTGGGAGGCGCCGGACCAGCGCCAGCTGCGCCACATCGTTCCCGAGAACCGGATGCGTCTGTACGACATGCGCGAGATCGTCCACACCATCGCCGACGTGGACTCCGTGCTCGAGATTCGCGAGAAGTTCGGCATCGGCGTGATCACCGCGTTCATTCGCGTCGAAGGCCGGCCGATGGGCGTGATCGCCAACAACCCGCACCACCTGGCGGGCGCCATCGATTCCGACGGCGCCGACAAGGGGGCGCGCTTCATCCAGCTCTGCGACGCCTTCGACATCCCCGTGCTGAGCCTGATGGACTGTCCGGGCATGATGGTCGGACCCGATGTCGAGCGCACCGGGCTGGTCCGCCACTGCACGCGGATGTTCAACGCAGGCGCCAACATGACGACGCCGCTGTTCGGCGTGGTGGTGCGCAAGGCCTATGGGCTCGGCGTGCAGGCGATGTGCGGCGCCAGTTCGCTGGTGGGGTTCTTTACCGTGGCATGGCCCACCGCGGAGTTTGCCGGTATGAACATTGAAGGTGCGGTAAAGCTCGGTTTCCGCAAAGAACTTGCAGCCATCGAGGACCCCGAAGAACGCGTGCGCGAGTTCGAACAGCGCGTCACGACCGCCTACGAGAACGCCAGGGCCATCAACGCCGGCGTCGGTGGCGGTCTCGACGACGTGATCGACCCGGCCGAGACGCGCGCCTGGATCGCGAGCAGCCTGCGCCGGCTGCCGCCGGCGCCACCGCGCACGGAGAAGAAGTATCCTTACATCGACACTTGGTAGTCACCACAAGCGGAATAGAGGAAGGACCGATACCATGCAGAAAACAGGCGTCCAACGGACGGGAGGAACGATCGTGAACAGGTACATGGGTGTAGTGCTCGCAGGGTTGATTGCGTTGTCCTGCGGCAATGCCGTCGCGGGAGCGGATGGCGTGATGGCGAAGCTCCTGGCGCTCGAAGGTGAGTGGACGTTTCTCGACGAGGACGGGAAGGACACCGGTGTCGTGGGCACCGTCTTCAAGCCCACGGCGAACGGCTCGGCATTGAGCGAGGTCATGGTGCCCGGCGGCGACCACGAGATGCTCAACGTGTACCACGCCGACGGTGACCGCGTGCTGATGACGCACTACTGCGCGGCCGGCAACCAGCCGCGGATGGAAATCGTGCCCGCCGGCGAAGACCGCCTCGAACTGCGCTTCGACAGCATCACCAACCTGGCCGACGAAGGCGCCAACCACATGCGCCAGGCCGAGTATCACTTCCGCGGTCCCGACCGCCTGACCACCTACTGGTACAGCATGAGGGACGGCAAGCTGTCTGAAGAGGCCACGGTGATCGACCTGGCGAGGAAGTCGGAATAACGTCCGCCACCATGTACGCAATGGCGTCCTGGCACACCGCCGCCGCGCTTCTGCTCGCCCCGGTCGCGGCTCTCGCTCAGGACTTCCCGCAACCGCTCGCGGACCCGCTGCCAGAGGCGATCCCGAAGGGCGACATCGTGGTCGCCGCCGTGCCGTTCGTGCGCGCCCCGAAGACAGCCGATCCGGCCAAGCCGGTGGGCACGAACGACGCGTATGCGCGCATCCAGTACCTGATGCCGATCCCGGACGGTTCGGGGCGGCTGGCTTTCAATGACCTGCGGGGAATCCTGTACGTGACCGATGCCTCGGGCAGGGAGCCGGTTGTCTATCTCGATCTCAGCGACCAGGACGTTGGCTTCTACAACGCCCAGTATCCGAACGAAACCGGACTGCTCGGATTCGCCTTTCACCCGCAGTTCGGCGACGAGGGGAGACCCGGTTACGGAAAGCTGTACACCGCGTTCACCGCCGTGCCCGCGGGATTCGGTTCGAACATCGAAGATGCAGTCCTGAAGCAGCTCATGTTCTACGTGAGCGGACAGGACCAGGAGGACGTGATTCGCGAGTGGGCGGCAGCCGACCCCGCCGCCGACGTCTTCGACGGTACGTCCCGGGCAATTTTTCGCAACGCGCAGTTCGCGGCGACGCACAACATGGGAACGATCGCGTTCAATCCCTACGCTTCCGAAGGTTCCCCCGACTTTGGGCTGCTCTATGCCTCCATCGGGGATGGCGGCTCCGCCAACGATCCGGAAGACAACGGACAGGATCTTGCGACGCCCCTCGGCGCGATTCTCCGGATCGATCCCCTGGGCGGCAGCGAGGATCGCGCCTACGGGATTCCCGCAGACAATCCGTTCGTGGACCGCGCCGGCGCGGCACCGGAAATCTGGGCCTACGGCATCCGACATGCGCAGCACTTCTGCTGGGACGAGGACGGCCGCATGTTCATCAACGACATCGGCCAGGACCAGGTCGAGGAGGTCAATCTGGGCATTGCCGGCGGGAACTACGGCTGGCGTCTTCGCGAGGGCACTTTTGCCACGGCCTTCGGTGCGGATGCGGGGTCTGCGGGGATCGGGAGCGTGTTCCCGCTTCCGCCCACCGACGAGGAACTCTTCGTGTATCCGATCGCGCAGTACGACCACGACGAGGGCTACGCCATCGGCAGCGGCTTCGTCTATCGAGGGGCAGCCATTCCCGCGCTGCAGGGCCGGTACGTTTTTGCCGACATCACGCGCGGCAGGATATTCAGCATCGCGACGGACGTGCTGCGACCGGGCCATCCGGCGCCGATCGAGGAGTTGCGGCTCACATTCGACGGCGAGGAGCGTACGCTGCTCGACCTGGCGGGATTCGGGAACACCTATCATGGAGGCCTCCGAGCCGATCTTCGGCTGGGTCTCGACGCGGCCGGCGAACTGTACCTTCTCACCAAGGGCGACGGCTGGATTCGCAAACTGGTAGCGATGCCGGATTCCTAAAGCGTCGCACGGCATCAGGAGGACCTGGGCAGATGCACATCGGGATTGGCTTGCGCAACATGGGGGAACAGTCGACGCCCCAGACCATGGGGGCCTGCGCCCAGGCAGCGGAAGCCGCCGGCGTGGAGTCGGTGTGGGTCACGGATCACATTGCCATTCCGCCGGACGACGCGGAGGGTTCCGGCGGCCGTTACGTGGATCCTCTCATCGCCCTCGCGTGGGTGGCCGGCGCGACGAAGACCATCGGCCTCGGTGTCGGCGTGCTCATCCTGCCCTACCGAACGTCGCCGCTGCTGTTCGCGAAACAGACCGCCAGCGTGCAGGAGCTTTCCGGCGGGAGACTGCTGCTCGGCGTAGGCGTGGGATGGATGGAAGCGGAGTTCAGGGCGCTGGGCGTCGACCGCGGGCGCCGCGGGCGCATTTCGGACGAGACCCTCGCCTTCCTGCGGGAGTGTTTCGATCACGACGAAGTCACGGCGAACGGCCAGCGGTTCCTGTTCCGGCCCCGTCCCGCATGTCCGCCCATATACATCGGCGGCGCGGCGCCCCACGCGCTCCGACGCGCCGCAAGATACGGCGACGGCTGGTTCCCGACCGGAATGACGCCCGAACAGCTCCCCGAAGTGCGCGCACAGTACGCGGAATTCTGCGCCGCCGAGGGACGGGCCGCCGGGGAAATCATGGTGATGAGCCGCCTGCCGTCGAACGACGCGGGTGCCGCGGGGCAATACCTGGCCGACTTCGCCCACGCTGGCGCCTCCCGCTTCGTACTCAGCGCCCGCTACGCCGACAGCGATGAATACCGGCGCACTCTGGATGTCCTCGTCGCGGCGGTGGCGGAAGCCGGCCTGTAGGTGCGGACGCGAAAAGTCGAACACTTCGCGCGAGGGGAACCTCGGGGACAGCGGTCGGGGTGCGGGCGGGGCGGGCCGCCTTGACAACCAGCGGCAGCGATAGCCAACATGCCCCGGCTGACGCAATCGTCAAACGACCGTACCATGGTAGCGAACCGTCCCATCGAAACCTGCGCCGTGACGCCATGAACCTGTGAACAGGCGGTCGCTCATCCTGTACGGCGTCGGAGGGAGCCTGGTCGGCGCCGCCAGGGCGGAGCCCGCCCACTCCGGCGTCACCGACACCGAGATCACGCTTGGCATGTCGGCCGCGTTTTCCGGGCCCTCGCGCGGTCTTGGGATCGAGCTGTACCGGGGCGCCAGCGCCTACTTCCAGCACGTCAACGACCAGGGCGGTATTCGCGGCCGCCGCATCGCCATCAAGACGTACGACGACGGCTATCAGCCGGACCCCTCGGTCAATAACACCATGACCCTCATGCTGGAAGACGAGGTATTCCTGCTGTTCGGCTACGTCGGCACGCCGACGGTGACCCGGGTCCTGCCGATGCTCAAGAAGTTCCAGGACCGGAACATCTACCTGTTCTTCCCGTTCACCGGTGCGCAACCCCAGCGCGAGCCGCCGTACGGAGACTTCGCGTTCAACCTGCGCGCGTCCTACCGGCAGGAGACCGCCGGACTGGTCGACAATTTCGTCAGCATCGGCAGAAAGCGGATCGCGGTCTTCTACCAGGCCGACGCCTACGGACGCAGCGGCTGGGCCGGCGTGCGGGCCGCGCTCAAGCGGCATGGCGAGCGCATCGCCGGGGAAGCGACTTACCGGCGTGGCTCGAAATTCACCGGCACGATGCGAAGGCAGGTCGAAATCCTCGAGGCGGCAGAACCGGACGCAGTGATCTGTATCGGCGCTTACGCCGCCTGTGCGGCGTTCGCTCGTGATGCCGTCGACCACGGCCTCCGCGTCCCTATCGCCAACCTGTCTTTCGTCGGCAGCGAGAACCTTCTCAAACTGCTTACGGAGGGGCGCGAAGACAGCCGCCAGTACACTTACCTCCTCGTGAACTCCCAGGTCGTGCCGAGTTACGAGTCCATCTCCGTTGCCGCGGTCCAGGAGTATCGCGACTTCATGCAACGCTACGACCCGGAAGCACCGACCGAACTGGTGCAGGAAGCGTATGCGCCGTTCGCCCACAGCTTCGTCAGCCTCGAGGGGTTTCTCGACGCGAAGCTGATGGTGGAAATACTGCGCCGACTGGGCGATTCGCCTTCGCGGGAGGCATTGCCACGTGCCGTATTCAGCATCAAGGACTACGACCTCGGCATCGGCGAGCGCGTGTCGTTCGGCCCCGACCGGCGCCAGGGTCTGCAACGCGTCTACTACACCGTGGTCGACGAGGGGCGTTTCGTTCCCCTGGATGACTGGGGCGAACGGTTCGCCTGAGCGAGGGCACGTTTCGTGAAGCTCTCCGACATCAAGGTCCAGAAGCTGTTCCAGAAGACGTTGTTCGGCGTGCTTTCCCTGTTCGGGATCATCGGGCTGTCGACTTCGATCCTGCTCATCTACACCGTCAACGACTACCTGTCGGCAGAATACGAAGACAACAGCAAGGACATAGCGAAGACCATCGCGGACTCGAGCGTCGACATCCTGCTGAATCGCGACCTCGCCGCCCTGCAGTCCCTGATCGACCAGTTCGTCGAGATCCAGGGCATCAGTTACATATACATCGCGGACGAGACCGGCGAGTTCCTGGCGCACACGTTCGTTCCCGGCATCCCGGCAGAGATCCTCGCGGACGATCCCACCTCCACCGAAACGGTCGAACGGAAGATTGATGGCATGGGCCACTTCGTGGAGGTGGGTCGCCCGATCCTGGCAGGCGTCGCCGGCACCGTCCGTCTCGGCATGGACACCGGGGTCATCGCCCTGAAGGTCCAGCGCGCCATCGGCAGGCAGTTGTACCTGGTCTGCATCATTTTCGCGGTGGGCGTGGCCGCGGCGCTGTGGTTCGTCAAGCTGGCGGCAAATCCCCTGCGCGACGTTCTCGCCTACGCGGTGGCGCTCGCGCGCAACGAAGAAAAGGAGGTGTCGAGTCGCGGCGAGGTCCTTGAACGCAAGGACGAGGCGGGGCAACTGGCGCGGCTCTTCCTGTACTTCTCGCGGGGCGAGTCCCGGGACGACGAGGCTCCGCCAGGGCCGGCCGGCCCGACGGCCTGAGCGCCATGCCGATACGCTTTCCCGACGTTCGCCGCTGGCTGATACTCGCGAGTTGCACGACCCTGCAGCTTTGCCTCGGGACCGTGTACGCGTGGAGCTTCTTCCAGAAGATGCTCGTGGAGCAGTTTGGCTGGAGCTGGGGGCAAACTGCCGCGGCTTTCAGCATCACGATATTCTCCCTGGGGCTTTCCGCCGCCTGGGGAGGCATGGCGCTACCCCGACTCGGCCCGCGAAAGCTGGCCCTTGCAGGCAGCGTGATGTTCTGCGGCGGCTACCTGATCGGCAGCCTCGCCCTCGAACTGGATCTCCTCTTCCTCTTCTACGTCGGGTATGGCGTCATGGGCGGCGCCGGCATCGGACTCGGCTACGTGACGCCGGTGGCGACGGCGTCGAAGTGGTTCCCCGATCACAAGGGCCTGGCTACCGGCATCACGGTGATGGGCTTCGGCGTGGGCGCGCTTCTCCTGAGCAAGGGGCTGGCTCCGTTCCTCGTGGTGCAGACCCAGCATGACCTCACGATGGTGTTCTTCTGGCTCGGCATCATCTTCGCCTGCGTCCTGATCCCCGTCAGTTTCTTGATGTCCGATCCGCCGGCCGATTTCGATCCCACGAAGTCGACCGAAGAAGAGGAACAAGAAGGGCGAGAGGAGGTGTCAGTTCCGCAACCCGAATCGGAGGCGCCACCGCCCGTGAAGGCGTGCCTGACATCCCCCGAATACGCGATCATGTGGATTGTCTTCTTCTTCAACATCGCTGCGGGCATCTCGGTCATCAGTTTCCAGTCGCCGCTCCTGCAGGATGTCTGGGGCTTGGCCGATTCATCGCTGGAGCCCGAAGTGCTCGCCGAGTACGGAGCTACGCTCATCGCCGTCAGTTCGCTCTGCAACGGTATCGGGCGTTTGTTGTGGGGACTCCTGTCGGACCGCATCGGCCGCGTGCGCGTGTTCCAGATACTCCTCGGCAGCCAGGTCGTTGTCTTCGGCATCCTGATGACCGAAACCAATCCCTGGATCTTCTCGATCCTCGTCTGCTACATCCTGCTCTGCTTCGGCGGCGGCTTCGCCACCATGCCCTCCTTCGTCACGGACGTGTTCGGCAGCGAGCGGATGTCGGCCATCTACGGCACCATACTTACCGCCTGGTCGGCAGCGGGCGTCTTCGGCCCGCTGTACGTGGGGTACCTGATGGACCAGTTTCCCGACCGCGCGGTCACGTACTGCTTCCTGATCGGTGTCGTAATGCTCGTGTTCGGCTATATCTTCACCTTCCTCCTGCGCGACGACCGCATCCAGGTGTCCCGGCCGACGGTGGAAGGCACACTGCGCGAGTTCGGTATCGAGCCGCGGGCGGCGTGACGGGATGGAGGCGCAGCTGAGGCACCCCTTCGCCATCTCGCGCCGCAGGTCTCCCACCAATTCAAACGTGCCGAAGGTTGATATGTATTGTCGATACATACCACTCATGCTACGTTTCCCATGGACCGAAACGAAAGAGTGTCCATGTCCAGCTCAAGCAAGGAGTTGTCCGGATCAGATTCGGCAACGCGAACACGAAAGCTCGCCCGCGTATTCATGAATGGACGGTCCCAAGCCGTCCGAATCCCGCAGGAATTTCGATTCGACACGGATCGGGTTGGCATTCGACGGGAAGGTTGCAACGTCATCCTGAGTCCGGTCTACGAGGATTGGGACGATTATTTCGAGAATGCACCACGGGTCGACGAAGATTTTGCGATGGCGATGTCGGCCGCTCGTCGAGACCTCATGCCACCCGAAGACCGGAAGGCGTTGGATTGAGGGTCATGCTGGACACCGACACCTGCATCTATGCAATGTCGCGTGCTGCCGGATTCGCGCCAAGGGTGGATCTTCGACACTGCGGCATATCGGTGATCGTGCTCGGCGAGTTGGAGTGGGGTGTGCGACGTTCAAGGCGAATACGCGAAAACCGAGTGAGCTTGCAGCACTGGCTCGCGGCCGTCGAGATCGCCGACATGAACGATGAAGTAGCCCGGAAATACGGCCAGTTGCGAGCCGATCTGGACTCGATTGGTCGACCTATTGGCCCCAACGACCTGTGGGTCGCCGCTCATGCGCTGGCACTCGGGATGCCGCTGATAACAAATAACCTGTCCGAGTTCGAAAGAGTGCCGGACCTCGTCACGGAGACCTGGATGGTCGCTAGCGGGTAACCTCCACATCGCGAATGTGGCCGGCGATCGCAAAGGCGATTTCGCCGAGAACGGGCTCCGGCAGATCGTGGCCCAGCTTTTCGATCTCGAGATAGGCGGCGCCCGGTATGACGGCGGCGGTTTCGCGCCCGGCTTCCACCCGGACCAGCGGATCGGCGTCGCCATGGATCACAAGCGTCGGAATCTTGAGTCGTTCCAGTTCCGCGCGGCGATCCCCGTCGGCGAGAATCGCGGCAAGCTGCCTTAGCGTGCCGTCCGGCCGGTAAGCCCGCTCGATGGCAAGCCCCGCAAACCGGGCGCCGCCCACTTTCTCGGAGTCGAAGTGTGGCCCCGCGAACACCTGCCATGCCTGGATGCTCAAGGGTATGGCCGCCTCGGCGTCTTCCACACCCGACGACGCGAGCAACGCTCCGACGGCTTCCTCGCTCGGCGGCGGCAATTCCGGATTGCCGGTGGACGACATGATCGAAGTCAGGCTGTAGACGCGCTCCGGATGCTCGATTGCCATGCGCTGGCCGATCATGCCGCCCATCGACACGCCGATGACATGGGCGCCTCCCTGGCCGATGTGATCGAGCAGGTCGACCGCATCCCGCGCCATATCCGAGAGCGAGTACGTGGGGGCAAGGTCTCCTGGATCGTCGCGGGCCGCCAGCAGCGACACCAGGGAAGGCGGGGGCGCTTCGGAGCCGTGGGACAGGCCCGAATCCCGGTTATCGAACGTGACCGCGCACAGGCCCGCGTCTACCAGGCCTTCGATAAGCGAGTCAGGCCAGTGGACGACCTGGCATCCGAGGCCCTGGATGAGGAGCACACGGGGATCGGCGCGCGAACCCGAATGTTCGAAGTAAATTTCACCGCTCTTTGCCGTGAACCTTGCCATGGCGGACCGAAACTCTCCCGTGGAGTTTTGAGGGGCCGGCGAATCTTAGCGTATCGCCGCGAGCCGCGCCGATTTCGGACCGCCGCCGGCCGTGAGCCGTTTCACTATAGGCCGCTTCGAATCCGAGATCAGCGTGCCGATGAGACCTGCCGATACAGGATCAGTCAGGACCGGAACAGGCCATCGGACAGGAATTGCCCCACCAGGGCATTGGGCACGGTCTCGAACGCCGACTCCACCACAACCGGGTCCGCCACCGCGACCCACTTGAAGCTCTCGGCCACAACGAAGAAAAGGGTGTCCGCATCGCACGCCGCCTGCGCCAAGGCAAGGGTTCCGACCTTGTTTACGAAGGTTTGCGTGCCAACGGCGTCTGCGCCCACCAGCACGGCGCCCGCTTCCGCGACCCGTCGAACGGCTTCCGCATCGCTCACGCAACGCACCCCGAGCTCGGCGGCCAACCTGCGGCCTTCTCCGCCCGGCTCGGAAGCGCCGACGATCACCCGGTCCGGCGCCAGGTCGGCAAGCAGATGCCGAACCGTTGAGGACGCGCTGTGTGTGACAATGGATCCAGATATGCCTGACAGGCGCGCACGTCCCAGTTGCATCGTCTGCTCGAACGCCGCATCGGCGCGGGCCAGGACGTGATCGCAGTGCCGGATGGCGACTGTTCTCATGTCGTCCGACCCGCCTTCGGCCGCCGGCATGCTCTCCAGCCAGTGTTGCAACAGACTCGCGATGGCGCCGATCGCCGGCCGCGCGTCCATGAGCTTTTGCGCCCAGCCAAGCAGGGCCTTGACGTCGGCCCCTTCGGCGGTCTCGATGCAGGCCCGCAATCCACGAAGTGCGTGCCTGGCCAGAGTACCCGCGCCATCCACGGTATTGCCCGCGAGTTCCCGCGCGAGCCTGTCGGGAAAAGATTCAGTGCCGTTCACAACGAACCACGCATCCACGGTCGGAAGAATTGGACAGGACGCACGCCTCTGTTTCCATCCCTCAAGCAGGCGGATAGTATTTCGGCGGGCTTCAATCGCGTCGAAGAGAAGGAAACGTCATGGGCTACAACAACATCATCTACGAGACCGACGAGCGGGTGGCGTTCGTCACGCTGAACCGGCCGGAGAAGCTGAACGCGCTGAGCCATGCCCTGCGCGGAGAGGTTTACGACGCGATGCGTGAAGCCGAGGCGGATCCCGCCATAGGCGTCATTATTCTCAAGGGGGCCGGGCGGGCCTTCTCCGCAGGCTATGACCTGACGCCAAATCCGAACGAGCAGAGCGACTACGTGAGCAGTCGGTCGGGCATGCCGGACACCGGTTCCACCCATCCGCAACACTACGACTGGTCGCGGCATGCGTTGATGGGCCATTGGCTGATCTGGGAACTCGCCAAGCCGGTCATCGCGCAGGTCCACGGCTGGTGTCTCGCGGGCGCTACCGAACTCGCGTCCATGTGCGACATGCGCATGGTGGCCGACGACGCCCGCGTCGGCTATCCGCCCGTTCGCGCGCAGGGCACCATGGACATGATGTGGGCACCCTGGTTCATGAAGCCGGGCAAGGCCCGGGCCTTCGCCTATACCGGCGACTGGTACAGCGGAGAAGAGATGGAGGACTTCGGCTGGGCGACCTATGCCAAGCCGAAGGACGAGCTGGAAGAGTTCACCATCCGGTTCGCGCGCCGCCTCGGCCACATCGACAACGACCAGTTGAACTACAACAAGCGCGCCGTCAACCGGCAATACGAGATCATGGGTATTCGCACCGGCCTGATGTCCGGAACGGACGTGGAAGCGATGTCCAAGCACCGTACCGCCGCCGGGGAGTTTGGTCGCCGCGTCCGCGAAGACGGCTTGAAATCCGCGCTCGAATGGCGCGACGGGCCGTTCGGAGACTTCCGCGGGGAATACGCCTCCGCGCCGAGGAGTCGGGCAATTGCCGGGACGGACGGTTCCAAGGCCAAGCCGGGGGACGCTGACTACAGCCGCTAGGCGAGGCCTTGCAATCGCGAGCTACGCGAGGAGGCTAAAGATCCTGTAGTAGCCGGCCTGCGGCTATGGCACGAATGTTCCTCGCTAGCGGGAAGCTATCTTCCCCGGCGTGAACCAGATCCAATGAACGGAGTTGGAGATCGGTCATCGCTGACCGCATGGAACGCGTGACGGTTGGCGAGCTCGTGCGTTTGATTTCGAATCCGCGCAGTCGACCGGTCCCAGTCTGGACAACCAGATCTATCTCGGCACCGGAATGCGTGGCCCAGAAGTAGCATCTACCGCCTTCCGCCCCCATGGCTCGGATGATGCTCTCGATCATGAAACCCTCCCACGACGCGCCTACCTTGGGATGCCTCTCCAGGGTGACTCGGTCCCTGATGTCCAGCAACCTGTGCAGCAGGCCCGAATCCCGTATGTAGACCTTTGGAGACTTGACCTGCCGTTTGGCCAGGTTGGTGCTCCAGGGCTTGAGCACGCGCACCATGAACGTCGCTTCGAGGGTGTCCAGGTATCGGCGCACCGCGTGATGAGAGACCCCGAACGCTCGCGCGAGTTCGGAGCCGTTCCAGACCTGCGCATGATAGTGAGCCAGCATCGTCCAGAATCGTTCCATGGTCGTGCCGGGAATCTGAATGCCCAGACCGGATATGTCGCGTTCCAGAAAAGTGGACACGAAGTTCTGTCGCCACCGATAGCTCTCGGCATGGCTCCGCGCGGTATAGGAACGGGGAAAGCCGCCGCGCAGCCAGAGAAGGTCGGCATTCCCTGTCCCCGCCTCCTCCAGCGACAGTCCGGGCAACTCGTAGTAAGCAATTCGGCCGGCCAACGACTCCGAGGTCTGTCGCAGCAGATCTGGGGAAGCACTTCCAAGCACCAGAAAACGCGACGGGTGGGGACGACGATCAGCCAGGACTCGTAGAGTCGGAAACAGTTCCGCCGTGCGCTGGATTTCGTCCAGCACCACCAAACCGCGCAGCGGCTCCAGAGCAAGAAGCGGATCGGCAAGGCGTGCTCGATCTGCCGAAGACTCGAGATCGAAGAAATGTGAGCGGCGGCGATGCTGAACGATCTGTTTGGCCAGCGTGGTCTTGCCAATTTGACGGGCACCGAGAATTGCCACCACGGGATTCGTTCGCAATAGGTGTTGCACAGCGCGCAAGTGATTTAGGCGAGGAATCATGACTAGATTTTATATTGAAAATTGGACGTCACGCATCCAATTTTCACTATTTTTCCGTGCCGCGACCAACCATCGCGCGTTGACGCCACACTACGAGGTCTCGACGAAGCAATGTCACCGAGGTTCCTTCAGATGTGATCTCGAAGCTTGAAGCCGTTGACGGCCAACGTGTTATCGGTGACGGGGTGGCTTTGCCTAGTGCGGCAAAGCACCATCACCGGCCAGCGCGCCAAGGGCAACAGCTCGTGCGCGGCAATCGCTTGTTCGAAGTCCTTTGCGGCCGGAATCTCTTTCCATTTGCTCTCGGCGAGGGACAGGTGGCCATCGCGTTCGATTACGAAGTCCACTTCTCGCGATTGATCCCGATAGAACCACACCGATGCTTCGGGCGCTTCAATGCTCAGGTACTTGCGCAATTCCCCATAGAGAAAGGTCTCCCAGATCGCTCCGATCAGGTACGTCTGGGTGACGACGTGCCGATTCAGACCCAAGAGAAAGCACAACAGCCCCACGTCGTTGAAGTACAGCTTGGGCGTCTTCACCAGGCGCTTGCCGACGTTGGCGAAGTACGGCTCCAGGATCGTGATCTGATTGGTGGCCTCCAGCACGCCCAGCCACTCGTTGATGGTCTTCGTGCTGACGCCGACTTCCTTCGCGAGTTCGGTCTTGTTCAGAAGCTGACCGCTGCGCACGGCAGCAGCGCGCATGAACCGATCAAAATCCCGGAGGGAACTGACGTTGAGGATCTGGCGCACATCCCGTTCGAGATAGGTGGCCTGGTAGCCGCCGAAGAAATCGGCCGGCCTTAGCGCCAGGTCCTTCCAGAGCTGGGGCATGAACCCGCGAACAAGCACTTCCGCGATACCTGCCGTGGCTTCCCGTTTCGCAAAGACCTCGCCTAGTTCATGAATGGCGAGAGCCTCGAGTTCCAGGACGCCGCATCGGCCAGCGAGAGAGTCCGACACTTCCCGCATGAGGCTGAGCTTCTGCGAACCCGTCAGGATGTACCGGCCATTGGCGTTGCGGTTGCGGTCGATCTCGACCTTCAGGTAACGAAACAGCTTGGGCGCATATTGCACCTCATCGACAAGGAGCGGCGGAGGATGGCGCGCGAGGAAGGTCTGCGGGTCTTCTTCGGCGAGCTGTGCTTCTGCGGGCAAGTCGAGGCTGACATACTGATAATCTGGAAACAGCTTGGTCAGCAGCGTTGTCTTGCCCGTCTGACGCGCTCCGGTGACCACTACGGCAGGAAAGTGCCGCGCCAGCCGAAGGACGGAACCAGTGATGTCTCTCGGGAATTCGTACTCTGACAAATCAGGAAATGAAAGTTCGGATATGTTTGACTAAAGATAACGCTTCTGTTGACCAATTGCCACACCTTGACGACCTGAAGGGGTGAAGCCAACCTCCACAACGGGGATTGTTCGCAACAGGAGCCTTCAGCCGGGTGAGCTTCCCCGACCCGCTGACGCGTATGGAAGTGTCGGCATTCTTTCCGTCGGCGGATACGTACTTCAATGGGAAACCGCCTGCTACGCAGGTGTTCCTGGCGGGGAATCATGGCCGAGTCACAAATTGAAAATTGGACGTCAAGCATCCAGATTTCACTATTGACGATTGCGTCAGCTATCCATCGCCCGCTGCCGCCACGCTTCGAGGTCGTCCGGCGTATTGACGTTGAAGAACGATCCGGCGATGACGGACAGGTCCGTCACGCCGATGCCGTTCTGATCCAGCCAGCGGTGCGCCGCCCTGCCCCCCTGTTCGAAGAACCGGACCAGGGACTCCGCGCGGTCGCGGCGCATGAGCAGGAACAGGTTCTGGCGCCGGTTCCCGTCGTGGGGAACGGCCACGCCCGCGCGCTCCGCATCCGGGGCCAGCAGTTCCACCAGGTTCTCCGCGAGATAGGGCGTGTCTCCGGGACAGGTGAAGATCCAGTCTGTCGTCGTGACCTCCACCGCAGTCGCAAGACCGCTCAACGGGCCTTCGCCCGGCGCTCGGTCGGGCACCATCTCGCGGCCGAACCGCGCATAGGCCGGATCGTCCGCGCCGCTCAGCACAACCGTCGCTACCTGCTTGCCAAGGCGTTCCAGCACCCAGGCCAGGAGCGGACGCCCGGCGACTTCAATCAGGGGTTTTTCGACACCGCCGAGACGCCGCCCGGAACCGCCGCAGAAGACGATGCCGGTGACGTCTTCCGCGTTCACGCCGAGATGCGCTCTCCGGCCGCGTAGATGTTGAAGCGGTCGGCCTTGAGGAAGCCGGCAAGGGTGATGCCCTGGTCCTGCGCCATTTCCACCGCCAGGGACGAGGGCGGTCCGATGGACGCGACGAAGGGAGCGCCGGCGACCGCGGCCTTCTGCATCAGTTCGAAACTCGCACGGCCGGAGAGGAGGATGCCGTACCCAGCCAACCCGTCTTCCGCGAGGTACGAGCCCGCCAGTTTGTCGAGGGCGTTGTGCCGGCCCACGTCTTCCCGCACGCGCAGAAGCGCGCCCGCCGCATCGAAACTTCCCGACGCGTGCAGGCCGCCGGTGTGGGCGAATTCCGTCTGCCTGTCGCGCAACGCGGCCGGCAATCTCTTCAGCGCGTCCGCAGTGATGCGGAAACTGGTAGGCGACCGTTTCCCGATCTGCACGCGCACGGCGTCGAGCGACGCCTTTCCGCACACGCCGCAGCTCGACGTCGTATAGAAGTGACGCAGCAGTCCGCTGGCATCCACCCGCACGTGGTCCGCCAGTTCGACGCGGATGACGTTACGGATGCCCTTGTCCGGGCTTGGCGGCCCACAATGCTCTACGGCGCGCACGTCGCTCGCGGCAGCGATGATGGTCTCTCCAGCGAGGAAGCCTATGGCGAGTTCCTCGTCGTTGCCCGGCGTGCGCATGGTGATGGAGATGCTCTGCTCCACGCGCCCGGAACCCGTCTCGTGGGACAGGCGGATCTCCAGCGGCTCTTCGATGGTGACCGTATCGCCGGCGCGGCGCGTTGTGTCGCCTGAGACCGCCTCGATGTCTACGCGCAGATTCGCCGCGGGAGTGCCTCTGGCGGGTATGTTCTCTGCGGCGGTCAAGTCTGCGGGAGCAGGCCGGTCTGTTCGGCCAGGCGGACGCCAAACGTCTCCTGCCAGGAGGAGCGGTGATTCGCCGGGCGCACTTCCACCGCAGTCACCTTGTATTCGGGGCAGTTCGTCGCCCAATCGCTCAAGTCCGTGGTGACCACGTTGGTGCCGGTGTCCGGATGGTGGAAGGTCGTATAGACCACGCCGGGCACGACGCGCTCGGTCACGGTGGCGCGCAGCGAAATCTCCCCCATGCGGCTCGTCACGGCCACCCAGTCGCCTTCGCGCACGCCCCTCAATTCCGCATCCGCGGGGTGAATCTCGAGCACGTCCTCGTCCAGCCAGTCGATGTTGTCCGTGCGCCGGGTCTGTGCGCCGACGTTGTATTGCGTCAGGATCCGTCCCGTCGTCAGGAGCAGCGGGAACTTGCGATTGGCCCGCTCCTCGGTCGGCTGATAGTCCGTCAGGACGAACATGCCCTTGCCGCGCACGAACGTTTCCCGATGCATGATGGGCGTGCCGGTCGGCGCGTCGTCCGTGCACGGCCACTGGACGCTCCCCACCCGGTCCAGCAGGTCGAAGGAGACGTTGGCGAACGTCGGCGTCAACGAGGCGATCTCGTCCATGATCTCGCTCGCCGATCCGTACTGCATCGGGTATCCCAGCGCGTTGGCCAGCGCCTGGGCCACCTTCCACTCCTCCATGCCGATCTTCGGCGCCATGACCGGCCGTACGCGGTTGATGCGCCGCTCGGCATTCGTGAACGTGCCGTCCTTCTCGAGGAACGACGTGCCGGGCAGGAATACGTGCGCGAACTTGGCGGTCTCGTTCAGGAACAGGTCCTGCACGATGACGCACTCCATGGACGCGAGCGCCTCTTCGACGTGCTGGGTGTTCGGATCGGACTGCGCGAGATCCTCGCCCTGGATGAACATCGCCTTGAACTCGCCGGCGCAGGCGGCGTTCAGCATGTTCGGGATGCGGAACCCCGGTTCCTCGCCGATCTCGACGCCCCAGGCGTTTTCGAACTGCCCGCGCAGCGCTTCGTCGCCGATGGGCCGGTTGCCGGACAGTTCGTGCGGAAACGACCCCATGTCGCAGGCGCCCTGCACGTTGTTCTGTCCCCGCAAGGGGTTCACGCCGACACCGGGCCGGCCGATGTTGCCCGTCGCCATCGCCAGGTTCGCCATCGCCATGACCATGGTCGAACCCTGACTGTGCTCGGTCACACCCAGGCCGTAGTAGATGGCGGCGTTGCCCGCATTGGCGTAAAGGCGCGCGGCGGCGCGGATATCACCAGCCGGGACGCCAATTTCTTCGGCGACGTGTTCAGGCGAGTTCTCCTCGCGCGCGGCGAAGGCGACCCACTCCTCGAACGAGGCCAGGTCGCAGCGTTCCCTGACGAAGTCGTGGTCGACCAGGTCTTCCGTAACGACCACGTGCGCGAAGGCATTCATCAACGGCACGTTGGTACCGGGCAGCAGCGGCAGGTGGTGCTCGGCTTCGACGTGCGGCGAGCGAACGAGAGCGATGCGCCGGGGATCGGCGACGATCAGTTTCGCGCCCTGGCGCAGGCGGCGCTTCATCTGGGAGGCGAAGACCGGGTGACCCTCGGTCGGGTTGGCGCCGATCACCATCATCAGGTCGGCGTGGGCCACGGAGTCGAAGTTCTGGGTCCCCGCGGACGTGCCGAAAGTCTGCTTCAGACCGTAGCCGGTGGGCGAATGGCATACCCGCGCGCAGGTATCGACGTTGTTGGTGCCGAACGCCGCGCGGATCATCTTCATGACCACCCAGACTTCCTCGTTGGTGCAGCGCGAGGAGGTGATGCCGCCGATGGAGTCGGCCCCGTGTTCCGCCTGGATGGTCTTGAGCCGCTGGGCTGCATAAGCGATCGCCTCGTCCCACGAGACCGCGCGCCAGGGCGCGTCGGTCCTGTCGCGGATCATCGGTTCGAGCATGCGTTCCCGGTGATTGGCGTAGCCCCAGGCGAAACGTCCCTTCACGCAGGAGTGGCCGTGGTTGGCGAATCCGTCCTTGTCCGGCGTCATGCGCACGACCTGGTCGCCCTTGAGTTCGGCCTTGAACGAACAGCCGACGCCGCAGTAGGCGCACGTGGTCCTGACGACGCGGTCGGGCACGCCGTGGTCGATCACGGATTTCTCCATCAGGGTCGCCGTGGGGCAGGCCTGCACGCAGGCGCCGCAGGACACGCACTCGGAAGAAAAGAAGTCATCCGCCCCGGTCTTGACCGACGCGCCGAACCCGCGGCCGTCGATCGTCAGGGCGAACGTTCCCTGCACCTCGTCACAGGCGCGCACGCAGCGTGAACAGACGATGCACTTCGACGGGTCGAAGGAGAAATAGGGATTCGACGCGTCGGCGCCGGCATCCAGGTGATTCGAGCCGTCCTCGTAACGGACCTCGCGCAGGCCCACGGCCCCTGCCATGTCCTGCAACTCGCAGTCGCCGTTAGCCGAACAGGTCAGACAGTCGAGCGGGTGGTCCGAAATGTAGAGTTCCATCACGCCGCGGCGAATGTCGGCGATGTGATCGTTCTGCGTCTGCACGGCCATGCCCTCGGTCACGGGTTCCGTGCAGGAGGCGTGGAGGCCGCGCCGGCCTTCGATCTCGACCAGGCACAGGCGGCAGGAGCCGAACGCCTGCAGGCTGTCGGTGGCGCAGAGCTTGGGAACGGGGATTCCGATCTGGGCAGCGGCGCGCATGATGGATGTGCCCTCGGGGACCGTGACCGAGTGGCCATCCACCGTCAGCGACACCTCGGCGCCCGCCTCGGCCGGAACCGCCGGTGTACCGAAATCGACGTCGCCGTTCCTCACTTCAACCCAAGTGCGCTGCGCACAGGAATGGGCGTCATGCCGCCCATCTGGCACAGGCTCGCTTGCTCCATCACGTCGCAAAGGTCCCGGATGATAGCCAATTCATCGTCGCCTTGGGCAGACGCCATGAACGCTTCCACGGTTTCCTTTCCCCGCACCGCGCCGATCCGGCAGGGCGTGCACTTGCCGCAGGATTCATGCGCGCAGAACGCGAATGCGTAGTGCGCCTGAAGGACCAGGTCGACAGTCTCGTCGAACACCACGATACCCCCGTGGCCGACGCCGGCGCCGATGGCCGCGAGCGCCTCGTAGGTCATCGGGGTGTCTAGCTGTTCGTCTTTCAAATACGCGCCCAGCGGGCCTCCTACCTGGACGGCGCCAACCGGTCGGCCCGAGCGCGTGCCACCGCCCCAGTCCTCGATCAGGGCGCGCAGGGAGACGCCGAAGGGGAGTTCGATCAGCGCGCCCTTCTTCACGTTGCCGGCGAGTTGAAACGTCATGGTCCCGGTCGATGCGCCCACACCCAGTGCCGCGTAGTTGGCACCGCCACTCTCCAGGATGTCCGGGACGGCACACAGGGTAATCACGTTGTGCACCAGCGTCGGCTTGCCGAACAGTCCGGCGATGGCTGGCACCGGCGGTTTGGCGCGTATTTCGCCGCGCTTGCCTTCGAGACTCTCGAGCAGCGAGGTCTCCTCGCCGCAGATGTACGCGCCCGCGCCGACGAACAGTTCCATGTCGAAGGCCTCGAGCAGACCCATGTTCCGCGCCGAGGCGATGGCCCGGGCGAAGATCTCCGCCGCCAGGGGATACTCGGAGCGCAAATACACGATGCCCTTGTCCGCGCCCACCGCGCGTCCCGCAAGCAGCATGCCTTCGATCAGGCGGAACGGGTCGCCTTCCATGATAAGCCGGTCCGCAAATGTGCCGGAGTCGCCTTCGTCGGCGTTGACGATCACGTACTTCTGGTCGGCCGGCGTGTCGTGCACCGTGCGCCACTTGATGTGGGCCGGAAAACCCGCCCCGCCTCGGCCGCGCAGACCGCTGGCCTCGATCTCGCCGATCATCTCGACCGGGTCGCGTTCGAGTTGGGAACACAGCCATGCGGGGTCGTAGTCGAACGGATCGGCACGACCGCAGCGGTCGAACACCCGGCGCTCCTGCCGGGCCAAATCGGGTAGCGTGTCGACGGGGCCGAGTCTTGCCGCCTCGAGATCGGCGAGATCGGTAACGGGACCATAGGCGATGCCGTCGATATCGATCATGGGCTCCGCCCAGCAGAGTCCGCAGGATCCGGTGCGCACCACCTCGTGTCCGGCCTGCGCAAGCTCAGACGCGAGTTCGTCCGCCCCGAGGGCGATCGCCAGCGTCTCGCGCGGAACCTTGGCGACGCTCATTCCGTCAACGCCTCAACCGTGGCGAAGGGAACCGCGCGACCGTCCACGGTGGCGCTGGGTCCCGAAGTGCAGAGTCCGAGGCAGTACACCGCCTCAAGGCTCACGCTGCCGTCCGCTGCCGTCTCGCCCAGACCGATGCCCAGCCGGGACGCGGTGGCGGCGGTCAGTTCGCGTCCGCCGACCGACTGGCACGCTTCCGCCTGGCAGATGCGGATGTGTCTCTTTCCGGTGGGCTCCGTGCGCAGATCCGAATAGAAGCTGACGATGCCCCGAATTTCGGCGACGGTCAGATTGAAGACATCCGCGACGATCTCCATGTGCCGCCGCTCGATGTGGCCGAATGTCCGGACGACATCCGACAGCGCCGCGATGGTCCCGCCGATTTGGTCGACGCGGACCGTCGCGATGTCGCGGACACGCGTCTCTTCCGAGCCTGGCTCGAGCATCGCCATACCACGTAGTTCAGGGCCAAAAATCCGAATGTATCACACGGTTACGTGCGTAAACACGAAGCGAAGGTAGCGTCAGGCGACATACTTTCGGAGCGGTCCTCCATGCCACCAGATTCGAATAACGGAACGCTGCTCTCGAAAAGCAGTTCGTCTCGGCGGAGTGCGGGGCCGTCGTTTCCCGCCACGTCTTGCTCGGTTAACCCTGGACGGCAAAGTCCGCCTCCGTCGGTGCGACCGCTAGGCTGATATCTCTTGGCCTCGGACTGCCCGGTCAAATCCCGCCGGAGTCAGACGAGGTATCGACCCGTAGCGTCCTCGCAGATAGCGCCGCCCGATGGACTTGTCACGACGAGCACGGTAATCGGCGAGAGAGGAGATTCGGCTTGCTCCGTCGTCCCCCTTTTCCGCGAGCCAGATTTGATCCCTGCCAAGTTCGTACGGTTGGTACTCCTCAAGCAGGGCAATGTCATGGGCATTGAAGATGAGTTGTGCGCACCGAGGGTTCGTCCGAGGACTTTGGAACAATTCCACAAGTCGTCGGACCAATAGCGGGTGAAGGCTGGCGTCAAGTTCGTCCACCAGTAGAACAGCGCCACGATACAAGGCATCGAGTACCGGACCAATCAAGCCAACCCAAACTTGGGTACCTATAGACTCGAAACCAGGATCGAGTGTGATGGCTCCATCCTTGCTGCGATGAGAAAGTTGGACCATGTCCTCGATCAGGAATTCGTCGTCCCCGGCATCGTCATCTCGACTCGACGTACTGCCGTGCGTCCGCCATGAGATCGGCGACGTCATAAGCCGGGCACGCGCTCGCCAAGACTTGGCTGCGGGGTTTGTCGGCCAAAGGGTCAAGGCAGTGCACAAGCTCCCAATCACGAATTAGATTCCATGCACCGTCAGGAGCGGATTGGGCAGCCACCCCAGAGTCCCGGCCATCATCGGCGACCGGGCATCCCGGCGCGCTCATACCGTCAGGAGCGGATTGGGCAGCCACCCCAGAGTCCCGGCCATCATCGGCGACCGGGCATCCCGGCGCGCTCATACCACCAAGCACACGGTACCCGTCCAAGACGCCCGCCGGCGCAGAAACGGGTCTCGATACCACCGGGTTCACTCTGACGCGCCACAAGCCGGGCATGACCGATTTCGGGGACGAGTCGGCGGTCAAGACCACCTACTGCGAGGAAGTCGTCAGCGTCGCAAAGCAACTCGTCGGAGCCGACGAAGTGTTCAGTTCCGAAGATCAATGAGGGCAGTTCCGACCTCACGTTGGGAATTCTCGTCGTTTCCGATCACCCGGATCACGGTTCCGTCGCGTTCGTGCAACAATACCCGCCCACCGGGATACGGTCGATAAGCGAGCGCGGGGATATGGGCACTGACAATCCGGTCGCCAACAAGCGTCTGCCGTTCGGTATCGCTTTCCGCATCATGCCCGAGGATTTCGCCGTTGAGGTCGTCCGCACGGCACTCGAGCACCGACCCCGCGCCACGAAGAGCGCCCGCGATCGCCTGAACCGGCGCCTGCGGCGGCTGAAGGTGCCGGGCTTCCGCGATGGAAGTCGGGCCACACCTGCGCAAATGGAGAATCCTGCGCTGAACGCCATCCTCGACGGGGACGACCGATTGGCAGGCGCCGTGCTCCGTTGCTGGGAACAAGCCAACGCGCCGCTGCGCAAGGCGGTCGCCGCGCAGCTGGACGAGGCGGATATCGAGCTACGCGCGGAAACCAGCCCCCACGGGTTCGTCGGCGATTGGCCGGATTCGGAGTGGGCTTCGCAACGTGCCTCCGTGCTCGATGCCCACAGCGAACTCTCGCGCGACGCCGTCGGCCTGATGCTGATGGTGCTGACCGGGAGATGCCCGGTTCCGGACGACGAGGACCTGCCGGACATCGTCTCGTCGCGTTTTCTCTGCTGGCTGGACGAACTGGACGCGCTGCCCGTCACCGCGCCCGAATGGGGGGACGCCCAAGAGTTCGCGCGGGCGGTGGTCATGATGAGCGATGACAAGGGTGTCGAGCTCCTGCTCGCCGTGTTCCAGCGCCGGAAAGCGGCAGTGCAGGAGTTGGTTGACGGATACGCCGACGAATTGGCTTACCTCGATGTCGATGTGTCGGCCTGGAGCGAACCTGATGGTCGCGACCCGCTGAGCGTGGCGCTGCTGGCAGAGGAACTCGGCGAGGCGCTCGCGGCGTATCGCCCCGTGCGGCAGCAGGCGAGTTCGCGAGCCGACGAAACGAAGCGCGCGGCGCAGCGCACGCGCCTCGAGGACACGATCCTCCAAATCGTGGCGCGCTGGGAGACGCTCCCCAAGGACACCATGCCCGATCCGGACGAAGAACCGGAGGTCGACGATGCGGATCTTGCGGACGAGAACGAGCGCCTGAAAAAGGAACTCGCCGAGACCAGGACCGAACTTGAGCGCCTGGAGGTCGCCCACAGGAAACTGCGCGAGGAACACCGGCGGGCCAGCGACGACAACGACGGGCTGCGTCAATCCCGCGAACAGACCGGCTCGGAGATCGCGCTGCTGCGTGCCGAGGTCGCCCGCTATCGAGACGCCGAAGCGCACTGGCGCCTGGCCTATGTCGCGGCCTGCAAGGCGCGCTCCATCGAGGGCGATGCCGCGCCGGAGGTCACCAACGTCCGGGACGCGGTTGCGCTCGCCGAACGCGCCTTTCCCGACGAGCTTCTGGTTACCCTGAACGGCAAGTCGGACCTCGGCATTCCATTCGCCAAGCCCGCCGAAGTGTTCGACGCGCTGGCCTGGCTTGCAACTTGCTACCATCGGCAAGGTGCGTCACCTATCGGCGAGTCCTGTCCCGGCTGGTTCTACAAGCCCGACCAGACCGACTCGACAATGGGCCGATACCGGGAGTGGTACGAGACCTCCGTTGGCGGGCGAACCATCAAGATCTCGAACCATATCGGCAGAGGGGCCTCATTCGACCCCAAGAGCACTATCCGAATCGGCTTCGCCTGGGACGACGAACATGATCGCGCCGTGGTCGGTTACGTCGGCCGGCATCAGCGCACCCGATAGCCCCGATCTCGATCCCGGCATTGGAGCCGTGCCCGAACGACCGAATTTCGCGAGAGCCGGGGAAGATGGGTCAAGGACATGGCTCCACGGGCGGCCACCGGGTCAGCTGGCATCTTCACAGGCCTGTCCAGGCAACCCGGTTACGACAGCCGGTGCTCCACTCCCAGTTCCGCGCACGTCTCGGTGAACCAGGCGATCACTTCCGGATGGTAGGGAATGCCATTGGCGGTGCGATCGTTCTCAGCGTCCTGCTCCGGCATACCGGAGTAGAGAACGCGATCCACCCCTGGCGCCGGCGTGCAGGTCCGCAACCGCTTGAGATACGCGTCCATGTTCTGCTTGAAGGTCTCCGCCTCCGTAAACGCCTTGGTGTCGAGGGCCATGAAGAAGTGGGTCGCACGCCTCTTGCGGTTCGGCCCCCCGCCATCGCCCCCGAGAATCGCGGTCAGTATCTCCACCATCACCATGAGACCGTAGCCCTTGTGCGAGCCGGTCTCCCGCGTGGCGCCCAGAGGCAAGTGTATGAACTTGTCCGGCACGGGCGCCTCTTCCATGATCGGAGTGCCGTCCGCGCGCGCGACCCATCCCGGCCCGAGGTTCGTGCCCATCCGGCGCAATAGCTGGATCTTGTTGCCCGCCACGGAACTCATGGCCCCGTCGAAGATGAATGGCACTTCCTCGTCGGCCGGCGCGGCGATGGCGATGGGATTCAGGCCGAGCAGCGGTTCCGCGCCCCCGGTCGGCGCCCCGGAGACGCCGCCGGAGGTCATCGATATGCCGATCATCCCGTGGTCGAGCGCTCGATGCGCGAAATACGCCGCCGCCCCGTAGTGGCCCCCGTTGTACGCAATCGCCACGCCGACCCCATACTGGCCCGCCCGTTCGATTGCGAGATCCATCACCGGCGGCCCCACCGCCAGTCCGAGCCCGCCGTCGCAGTCCACCGCCAGCGCGGCGCCCAGGTCCCGCGTGATCTGCCACTTCGGCGCCGGATTGACCATGCCGTCCCTAAAGCGCGTGACGTACGCGCGCATCATGTTGCTGACACCGTGCGTGTCGACGCCCCGCACATCGGCGTAGATCAGCACGTCGGTCGCCTGCACCGCATCGCTCTCCGGCATGCCGCAGGCCCTGAACAGGTTCTCCACGGTAAAGCGCATGTCATCCGGCGCCACCCGCACGGCGATATCGTCGGTCACCTTGAAACGGTCGAGCATGGATTTCTCCTTGACTGCGGGCGAAAGGCCAGCATTTTGGGCCAAGCCGCCGCCGTTGTCAGGTCGGGATGCGGTCGCATGGCCGATGGATACCCCTCGACTGGCGCACTAGGGTCGGCAATAGAAGGCCGTTTCAGCCAGGCTTCGGATAGAATCCGGCTGTCATGCGCGGAGGCGGCGATGTCAGGAACGGTTACCGCTGAGATCCGGTTCATCAATCCCGAGTGGAAGCACCGCAAAGTCGCGCCCGTCATCGGCGACCGGGCATCCCGGCGCGCTCACACCACGAAGCACAAGGTACCCGTCGAAAGTGCCCGCGGCGCGGAAACGGACCTTGACACAACCGGGTTCACGCTGACGCGCCACAAGCCGGGCATGACCGACTTCGGGGACGAGTCGGCGGTCAAGACCGCCTACTACGAGGAAGTCGCCGGCGTCGTCAAGCGACTCGCGGGCGCGGACGAGGTATTCGTCACGCACCATCTGCTGCGCACCGAGGCCAAGTCGGACTTTCTCACCGCCTACGCGCGCTTTGCCCACTGCGACTACGACATCACCGACCCCGGGCCCTACAGCGAGCGCGCCCTTGCCGAGCGGCGCGAAGCGCTGGATGCGTCCCGGCAATGGACGTTCGCCTGGTACAACACCTGGCAGCCGATCGACCGTCCCGCGATCAGGAATCCGCTGGCGCTGATGGACGCGCGCAGCATCGACCCCGGGGACATCCTGCCCTATCACTACTCGGGTTCCTACGCCACGGGCAGGGGCTCCATGCCGTTATTCGGTCCGGACCTGCGGTTCTGGTACGTCCCCGGCATGACCGAAGAAGAGATGCTGGTCTTCAAGCAGCTCGACACGCGCCCGGGCAGGGCCCTCGCGTGTCCCCACACCTCGTTCGAAATCGAAGCGCCTCCCGATACCCCTGCGCGGCGCAGCATCGAAGTGCGCATGCTGTGCGCATTCGGAAGCTAGCGCCGGGTCTCTATTCGACCGGTCTCGGCCCTCGTTGCAACAGGTTCCGCGCGACCTCGAGCCGAGGATCGGCCCGTCCCGAGGCGTTGGAGGAATCGTAGGCGTTCTCGCACGCCGTGTTGAACTCGCCGGTGCCTGGTCGCGGGTAATCGCGATCATTCGTCAACCATAGACCGGATGCCTGGAGATCCTCCATCAACGCCCTGTAAGAGCGCATGAAAACCCTTCGGGCAGCCGAAGACGTGACGCCATAAGCCTGCTCCACGTCCTGGCACGCATACCGGCAGCCATAGGCTTCCAGCAACTCGGCTTGGAGATTGGCGCATCCCGTCTGTTTCCAATCGGTCAGAAAGCTGGCCCATTGCTCATCTGTCCAGGTCGCGCTGTCGCGCCAGTTCGCCCAGAACTGGTCCAGCCAGGCAATGTTCCACAGGCGGCGCCCCCCGTCGTCATCGGTCGTGCACATGCGATAGCACTTCCCGACCTCCTTCAGGCCTTCTTCAGCCTTGGTCAATGTCTGTGCATCAACGCCCCACGCCAGGGACACACAAGCGAAGACAACAAGAGCGGGGGATTTCATCGGACTTCCGGTTCGGCGCTATGTGGACCTTAACGCGCGTGGAATGAACCGAGCCTGAACCGATGGAACGGTGCGGTCCCCTCGCGCCGTCAGGCGATATTGCCGACCAGGGCGTTCCCGGCATGCTCCGGGATGTTGTGGCGCGTGCGGAAGACGGCAGATACTCGCCGATCCGATGCAGCGTTTTCGAGCTGCATGGGCGCATCGCCAAGACCACAACGAGTGAACGTGCGACCGACGCGATGGCAATCAAGTCCGCTGATCAGGAACTCGGAAGGCGTCCAGGAGATCCTCCGATTCCGGGGGCTGGCCCCCATCTCGTCGAAGCAAACGACGCGCCGCCTCGATATCAGCCTCGGCGCCGCGCGTAGCGAAGAACTCGGCCGTTTTCATTGCCGAGATCTTTTCGGCGATCGCCGTCGCCATAAACTGATTCATACTCGTACCATCTTCCCTGCTGATTTCAGCGACTGCCGCCTTCAAGGATGCGGGTAGCCGCAACGGGTAAGTGGTGGTTTGTTTCTTCATTCCGACATTCCCTTCAAGGCCTGTTGGGGCGTCAGCACCGCGATTCCGAAGCGTGCCGGAGCATCCCCGAAGTCCCGTCTGTTGGAGGTGACCAAGGCATCGGCATTACCGTTGAACGCGGCCTCAAGCGCCATCTCGTCAGCTGGGTCGCGAAGCTGCGGACGCCACAGAAACCGTGGTTGCACCGGCTCCGCAACCGCGCAAAGCGCCGAAACGATCACTTCGACCTCCTCACTGCCAAGACCTGAAGCGATCCGTTGCGCCGGATCGCCGCAAACGGATTCGTACTCCAGTGCGAGCGCCACGGTAAGCGGTAGCTCGAACGCCCCGTCCAACGCTCGGTCGATCAACGCCGCCGATGCTCCGGTCGGACTGCGCAGACCAGCGACAACGACGTTGGTGTCCAAGACCAATTTCATAACACCGTATACGATATGACATCATACAAGATGTGGTGCCGGCCCGACCTCTAACTCTAACCATTCCACATTGCCGTCCTGGGCTCAGGCGACATTGCCGATCAGGGCCTTCCCGACCCGCTCCAGGACATCGTAACGCGTGTGGAAGTTCGGCAGGATCATGACCTGATCGAGGCCAGCATCGGACAACGACGACAGGATGTCGATCAACTCGCCGCGCGTGCCGATGAGTGCCGACGCACGAAGCACTTCGGGCGTGAGGAACCGCTCCTCCTCCGGCACGACCCAGCAGTTGTGGCCGCGATGGATGAACTGGTGGCGGCGTTCGGCGGGGATCTTTTCCATCATCGCCTTGTAGTCGTCCCAGATACCTGCGAACACGTTGGATGGCTGCCGTCCGAAGTTGCGCAACTGGTCGTACTGGTAGTGCACACCCGCCATCGCCATGGCGCCGCATTGGCTCTTGACCCGGTCGGAGTCCACGGCTTCACCGGGTTCAAGCACGACGATAGTGGTGAGAGCGGTCATGTAGTAGGCATCACGGTTGATCTCTCGCCCTGCTCTCCGGGCACCCGACTCCACCATGTCCCACACGCGTTGCAGCGCGGCCCCGCCCCGCCGGCCGGAGATCACGGCCCCGTCCCCGTGTTCCCCCGCGAGTCCGAGTGAACGGGGCCCGAACCCGGAGACGTACAGGGGGATGGGATCCCTGAAGTTGACGAAACCCGTGTCGGGCATGACATGAATGATCGGTTGGCCGTCGTCGTTCACGGCCTCCTCGCCCCGCAGCAGCGGTTTGAGCGTACGCAGGTAGCGATCGAACTCCCTGATCCGGTGCGGTGGTTTGCCCATGACGCGCATGGCCGTGTTCCCCGCGCCCACCCCAAAGAAAGTGCGGCCCGGCGCAAGCGCGTTAATCGTGGCGATGCCCGCCGCGTTCACCGATGCGGGACGCGTTCCGGTGATGGCGACGCCGGTGCCGAGCTTGATGCGCGACGTGCGGGTCGCCGCCAAAGCCAGCGTCGCGTAGCAGTCGGACCACAGCATCTGGCTATCCGCGAACCAGGCGTGGCTGTAACCGAGCGCTTCCGCGCGCTCAACGTAATCGATGTCGCCGATGTGGGAGGCGATACAAATCCCGAAGTCCATGACTTTCCTCTCCTTCCGACCGGATCCGGCAACCCTGGGGATCAGGCGTCGGCGAAGTCCTCGATGCGGGACCGCCAGGCAAGCACCTCTTCCGGCGTTCGCGCCGGCGCGGCCATGTCGGGCCTGTCATCGACCGGTATCAATACCCGGTCCGCATCGATCTTCTTGATCTCGTTCAAGTCCCGCGGGCAACTCAGGGAAACCTCGATCGCGCTGGGGTCGCGTCCGCACGCCTCCGCAGTCTCCCGCGCAAGGTGCACCAGCGGCTCGGGTCTGCCCCGCGCCGGAAAGAAGCCATCACCCAAGCGGCCTGCGCGCCGCGCGGCAGCTTTCGAATGGCCGCCGACGTGGATCGGCACGGTGCCGTCCGCCGGCCGCGGCCGGCAATAGGCACCGTCGAACTGGATGAACTCGCCCTGAAACGAGGGCCGCTCCTCGGACCAGAGCGATCGCATCACCGCCACGTACTCGTCGGTGCGGGCGGCGCGGTCATGGAACGAAGCGCCGATCGCCTCGAATTCTTCCCTGAGCCAGCCGACGCCGATGCCGAGGAGGACGCGTCCCTGCGACATGAAGTCCAGGGTGGCGACCTGCTTGGCGGTGACCACCGGACTGAGTTGCGGAAGGATGAGGACGCCGGTGCCGAACCTGATCCTGCTGGTTCTGGCGGCCACGTAGGCGATCCAGATCAACGGATCGGGCCGGGGAAAGTCGAACACGTTGCCGAACAGGCGGCCATCCGGGGAATAGGGATATCTCGACGCGTGGTTTTCCGGAATCACCGTGTGCTGGACCGTCCAGGCGGACTCGAACCCCGCTTCCTCGGCGGCTTGAACCAGCTCCACGGCGCGCGCCGCGTCGATATAGGGCCCCGTGTTGCAGTAACGAAGTCCGAATTTCATCGCGTTGCCCGCGGATCAGTCGGCGGCGAAGTCTTCGATGCGCGATCGCCAGGCCAGCACCTCGTCCGGCGTGCGCGCAGGGGCGGCCATGGCCGGGGTTCGGTTCACCGGCACGAGGATGCGATCCGCGTCGATGGTCTCCAGTTCGGACAGGTCTTCGGGACAGCTCAATGTGACTTCCACGGCTTCGGGATCGCGTCCGCACTGCGCCGCCGTCTCCCGCGCCAGGCGGACCAGTTCCTTCGGATCGCCCCGCGCCGGGAAGAAGCCGTCACCAAGCCGGCCAGCGCGCCGCGCGGACGCCCTGGAGTGGCCCCCGACGATGATGGGCACCGTGCCGTCCACCGGCTGCGGTCGGCAGTAAGCGCCGTCGAAATTGATGAACTTGCCCTGAAACGACGGCCGATCCTGGGACCATAGCGCCCGCATCACCTCGACGTACTCGTCGTTGCGGGCCGCGCGATCATCGAACGGCGTGCCGATGGCCTCGAATTCCTCCCTCAGCCAGCCGACGCCGATGCCGAGCAAGGTGCGGCCTCCGGCCATGAAGTCCAGGGTGGCGATCTGTTTCGCCGTAACCACCGGACTGAGCTGCGGCAGGATCAGAATGCCGGTGCCGAGCTTGATGCGGCTCGTCCGGGCTGCCACATAGGCCATCCAGATCAACGGATCGGGTATCGGGAAGTCGAACCTGCCGCCGCGCATGCGTCCATCTTCGGAATACGGATACCGGGATACGTGGTTTTCCGGTATCACGGTGTGCTGGACCGTCCAGGCGGACTCGAATCCCGCTTCCTCGGCGGCTTGCACCAACTCCACGGCGAGCGCCGCGTCCACATAGCGTCCCGTGTTGCAGTAGCGCAGTCCGAACTTCATCCTCCGTCCCCCCTCTCGATAAATTCGACCTAAAGATAGCGTATCCGGGCGGTACGCGGCCTATGCGCCGGTGATTTCCCGGGCCACAAGCGCCAGGCAGAAGCTGCCGATGTCGTCCCGCACCCTGCGGAATACATCGGCGAGTTCCTTGTCAGTCATCCACGGATAGTCCGGATCCTCGAACCCGCGGTGGAGGAGCCGCCGCGCGCCCGGGAATACAGGGCAACTCTCCCGCGCGGCGTCGCAGACCGTGACAACCAGGTCGTAATCTTCCCCCAGGTAGGTGTCCACATGGTCCGACGCATGGCCGGAGATATCGACGCCGACCTCGGCCATGACGTGAATCGCCAGGGGATGGACGCCCTTCGGGTCGGTACCCGCGCTGTCGACTTCCACACGGTCGCCGCCCAGGTGCCGCAACCAACCCTGGGCCATTTGCGAACGTGCCCGATTTCCCGTGCAGATCACAAGGATCCGCAGCGGCCGGTCAGACACTTAAGCAAAGCGTGCCGGCGCCCGGGAATCCTCCGCCCGTGTCTTGACGTCGATCAACACCGTCTTGCCGTCCGCATTCAGGCGCTTGGCCTGTTCCAGCGCCGGTGCCATTTCCGCCGCCTGCGTGACGTGGATGCCCTCCGCCCCCATCGCCTTGGCAAGGCCGGCATAGTCCCCCTGCATGTGAGACACGCCGAACTCCAGGCGGGCGGTCGGGAAGCCGCCGGGGTAGGTCGCCATGATGCCGTTGTTGAGCAGGATCGTGGTGATGGGAATGCCGGCGCGGGCCGAGGTTTCGATATCGAGGCCGGACATGCCGAAGGCACCGTCGCCCATGAGGTTCACGCACATGCGCTCGGGTGCCGCCATCTTGGCGCCGATCATCAGCGGGATGGAGAAGCCGAGGTGCGTGGTCTTGCCCCACCCGACGTAGCTGTGCGGCGTGGTGGCGGTGTAGAACGGCACGATCTGATCACGCGGGGCGCCGGCGTCGTGGGTGACGACGCTGTTTTCGCTGTCGAGCACCTGGTTCATCTCGTGAATGACGCGGTAGGGCGAGAGCGGGCCGTCGTCGTTGGTCAGATACGGGCGCCATTGCGCCATCCATGCCTCGCGCGCTTCGGCGATGCGCGCCTTTGTGCCGTTGTCGCGCCCGTCTTCGCCAATGAGGCCCTTGACGGCATCGATCATGGCTTCGAGCGTCAACTTGGCGTCGCCCACCAGGCCGATGGCAGCGGCGGTGTCCTTGTTGATCTCCTCGTCGGCAATTACCGAGTGGATGAGGAACTTGTCGCGGGAGAAACTCTGGCCATAAGGCGTCCAGGTCAGCGACGAGCCGACAGCGAACAGCACGTCGCAGTTATCGAGCCATTGGCGCGCCGGACCTGTTGTCGACCCGACGCCGGCCCCGACGGACAGCGGATGGCGCTCGTCGATGGCCGACTTGCCCGGCATCGACGTGAACACCGGCACATCGAGCAACTCGGCCAGGGTCTGCAGTTCCTCGCAGGCACCGGCCGTCATGACGCCCGAGCCCGCCCAGATCAGGGGCTCCTCGGCGTCCACCAGTTTCCGGGCCGCATCGGCGACCGCCCCGGCGGATGGCGCATACATGGCTGCCGTCGGTGAAGTGTAAGCAGGCGCGTCGTCCGGAACCGGCTGCGAGCAGACATCGGCCGGCATCTCCACGAGTACCGGTCCGGGGCGGCCGGTGCGCAAGGCGTGGAAGGCGCGGCGCATGATATCGCCGGTCTGGTCCGGCCGCATGATGACGTCGACGTGCTTGAGCAACGACTCCCAAGTCTTGCCGGCAAAGAAGTTGGGGCGAACGAACAGCTTGTCGAGGGCGTTTCCGCCGGGCAGCAGCAGTATCGGCGAGTTGTCTCCGTTCGCCTGGGCCAGGCCACCCATCGAATTCTCGGCGCCCGCCTGGGACTGCACCGCGACGACGCCGAAGCGCTTGCGGTCGGACAGCCTCGAGTAGCCGTCGGCCGCCATCACCGCGCCGCGTTCATGACGAAAGGCCACCGGGCGGATGCCCTGCTTGGCAACCGCCTCGATCAGCGGGTTGGATGGGAAACAGGACATCCAGGTGACACCTTCGTCCTTGAGAATGCGTGCGACGTATTCGACGCTGTTCATGCGGCGGCTCCGACAACTGACCAAAGCGCCGAATACTACCCCAGTCGCCTGTTTCGGTGCTTCAAACAGTTACCATTTACCATTCGGACATGAGCGACAGTCAGCAGTGCCGATCAACAGAGACGTGTGCAGGCGTCGCGCTGACACTGTATGTCTCTCTGGCCGCGGCCGGTGACCCCTGCACCGAGCGTTTCGACGACAGCGAACTGCGAACGGCCGAAGTGGCGGAAATCGAAGGGTGGCCACTTGAGCCCGATGCCGAGTACGCGGTCGCTTCCATTCGCATCGTTCGCCAGCAGATCTTCAACACGGAGGACGCCGCGGAGAACAGGCCGCTGTTCCGCCTCGCCAACCGCTGGCATGTGAACACCAAGGAAAGCACGATTCGAACGCTGCTCTTGCTCGGGGATGGAGACAAGGTCGACGTCAGCCGCGTTGCCGAATCCGAAAGGGCGCTACGCGCCAAGCGGTTCCTCTACGACGCGCGCGTGATCGCGAACCGCGTGTGCGGAAACGACGTCGACATCGTGGTCGTGACCCGGGATGTCTGGTCCCTCCACCCGACGGCAAGCGTCACCCGTTCTGGGGGTGAGAACGAATACGACCTGGGCTTCTCCGAGCGCAACATCGTCGGCACCGGAGTCGAGGTGGACGCGGAACTGTTCAAGACCCTGGACCGTTCGGGCGCGAGCGCGGGTTTCTCGAACCCCAACCTGGGCAACAGTCGTGTCGGACTCGGGCTGCGTGTCGAGAGCGCCGACGGCGGCGATGGCGTGCTGGCATTCATCGGCCAGCCGTTCTATGCGCTGGATGCGCGTCGCGCCTGGAACATCACCGCTACCGCCTCGGAGTCCCGGCGACGTTTGTACGACGCGGGCGTCGAGATCGCGACGTTCGGTCTCGACTATCGCCGGACCGTCCTGTCCCGGGGCTGGTCGAAAGGACTGGTGGACGGGGTTGCGAACCGCCTCAGCCTGGGCGCCACGTTCGAGGAGTGGGTTTTCAGCGATGTCCCGCGGTCGTTGCCGGATCTCGAGAACCGCGAGTTCGCCTATCCGTTCGTTTCGTTCCAGCGCATCGGGGACGACTTCTCCAGGGTGCGGAACCTGAACCGCGTCCAGGCGACGGAAGACGTCTTTCTCGGCCGCCAGTACGACCTGCTTCTCGGCTACTCGCCGCGGCGGGGCCACGTGGTCTACAACGCCGCCTTCCGGGACGGTCGCCGCTTGCCCGGCGAAGACTCTGACATTCTGCTCTACGGCGCACAGGTATCGGGGTTCTGGAACAGGGACAACGGTCGCGCAGAGAACCTGATCGCGCAGGTCTGGGCTCGCTACCGCCGCACCCAGACGTCCAGGTGGGGTCTTTTCGTCGACGCCGAAGCGACCGTCACCGACCAGTTGACGCCGGATCGGCAGATTCTCACAGGCGGCGACTCCGGGATGCGCGGATACCCCAACCGATTCCAGGCGGGGGCACACCGGTTCCGCATCACGGCCGAGGAACGCTACTACTCCGGGATCTACCTGTGGCGCGTGGTCCGTATCGCGGGGGCGGCATTCGTCGACATCGGCAGGGCCTGGGACTCCGCCCGCGACAACCCCGTGTTGGCCAATGTCGGTTTCGGTCTGCGATTCGAGTCCACGCGCACCGACCGTGGCCGCGTACATCACATCGACTTCGCCTTTCCGGTGGTCGACCGGCCGGGCACGCGAGGCGTGGAAATCACCCTGACGGGCAAGCGCAGCCTCTAAAGGCGCGTCCCGGCTACTTCATCCGATAGCGGATCGGCAGGCTCTTGAGGCCGCCCACGAAGGTCGATTGCGAGTACAGCGGTTCGCCATTCAGCTCGACACGGTCGACCCGGCGCAGCAGTTCCTTGAACAACGCCGACATCTCCATTCTCGCCAGGTGCTGCCCCAGGCAGGTGTGTGCGCCGAACCCGAACGCCAGGTGCCTGACACCCGGTCGATCCACGCGGAACGTGAACGGATCGTCGAACACGGCCGAATCGCGGTTCGCCGACGGATACCAGAGGATGCACGACTCGCCGGCAGCGATATCGGTGCCGGCCACCCTGCAATCCGCCGTGGCCGTGCGCATGAAGTGCCGGACAGGCGTTACCCAGCGCACGACTTCGTTGATCGCGTTCGGCATGTGACGGTCCGGATCGCCGCGGAGTTTCTCCATCTGATCCGGATGTTCGATCAGCGCCAGCAGGCCACCCGCCACGGATGAACTGGTGGTGTCGTGCCCGGCGGTGGCGATGATGATGTAGTAGCCGTTCGTTTCGTGTTCGGGAACGGTCTCGCCGTCGATGCGGGCGTTGGCGATCAGGCTGGCCACGTCGTCGGTGGGATTGGCGCGGCGGCGGCGGCTCAACTCGGCGAAATACGCTTCGAAGTCCGCTATCACTTCCGGCAACGCCGTCACTTCGAAGGAGCGCCGCGTGTCCGGGTCGGAGCTGCCGAACATCTCCTGGGTCAGCTTCATCATGAACGGCTCGTCCTTCTCCGGGATGCCGAGGATCGACATGATCACGCGGAGCGGATACCAGATCGCCACATCCTTGACGAAGTCGCACTCTCCGCCCATTTCGCCGAGACGGTCCACGTATTCCCTGGCCAGTTGCTCGATGCGATCGGTGAGTACCAGCAGGTTGGCCCGTGAGAACCACTCCTGCGTCAGCGCCCGGTAGCGGCTGTGATCGGGATCGTCCATGGTCACCAGGGAACGGACGAGGTGCCGCCGCCCCGTGAGTTGCATGACGACGGCGTTCAGGAGTTTGGG
>JAPOYI010000015.1 GCA_026706665.1 Gammaproteobacteria bacterium
CCTTCACCGACACGGTCACGGGGCTGTCGCTGGACGTGCGGGTGCGGACGCTGGTGGTGCATCAGGCCGACGGGTTCACCGAGCGGGGGATATCGCTGTCGTTCGGGTGGGACCCGACGCCGTCGAGCCCGCTGGGCCTGACCGCGCGGGTGGCCCCGTCGTGGGGCGGACAGTCGCGGGGCGGGGCCGAGGCGCTGTGGGGCGGCCATATGGCCTACGGGATGGGCTCCCACCAGATGTACGGGTCGGGCGACCGTGTGGACGCCGAGGTGGGCTACGGGCTGCCGGTGGGCGACCGCTTGGTGGGGACGCCGAAGGTCGGGATCTCGACCTCGACGTACGGCCGGGACTACCGGGTCGGCTACGGCCTCGGGGTGCTGGAACAGGGGAAAGTGAACTTCGAGCTGGGGGCCGAGGCGCAGCGGCGCGAGAGTCCGATGCAGGGCGAGGCCAGCAACGGGTTCATGGGCCGGGCCACGCTCGGTTGGTGAATGTCAGGCGAGACTCCGGTCATCCGGGGTCCGACGGTCACGCCGCCACGCGACGGGACCGAGGGCCTGCCGGCCGAACTGCGCGAGACGGCCGCGTTTCATGCCGCGGTCGAGGCGCTGCGGGCGGCGGTCGATCAGTTGGACGGGGAACCGGGCCGGGACGCCGCCGCGGCGGCCTGGCACGCCGCGGCGGTCGTGCGCTTCTTCTGCTCGACCTACGATGGCGCCGTCACCGGGGTGCGCGTGAACGAGGACAGCTTCATGGTGGTCACGGCCACGGTTCCCGGTAACGATGTGATCGACGTGACGATCGCGGTCGGGCCGGACGGCACGTGCGCTTGCAAGGTGAGCGCCGCTGACAGCCATCTGGCGTCGGCGGCGCCCGACGTTCGCGCGTTCGAGGCGATCCTGGCGGGCCGGCTGGCGGAAGCGGGGGTGAACGCCCAAACCGGGGTCGACCGGGGTTGACGAACGCTCGCCGACCCTCCGATCCACGGGCTGCCGGCGGCGCCCGATGGCTCGTCATCAGGCCGATGGCGAGGCCGCAGGCAGCGCTAGGCGGCGCGTTCAGCCTGGGTGGCGTCGGGCAGCATGCTATGGTACGCTGCGACGCGTGACCACCCAGCGCGCGACCGCTCATCGGCCCCACCGCAACAGCGACGACCGTGACAGTGGTACTGAAGGTCGATGTCGCGCTCTGGGCAAGCAGGTTGGTGGATTCGCGATTGACGACCCCGTACCTAAGTTGACACTTCCGGAACCCCGGCCAGCACGTCGCGACGCTGCAAGTCCTCAGACGATGCCCACGCACGGGGATTGTCCCGTTCGTGGAAGCAGAACCGGCCCAACGATATCTTTATCCTTGCGCTGTCCGATAGGCCCGCTGACAAATCAAGCGACGTCGTGTGGCGACGGTCCGACCATCGTACGGGTCACCTCGCCGCGATTACGGTTAGCTGCAACCTGCTGCTCCGCCCGGGGCCGATGGTACGAGCGCTCCGAGAGGTGCCGCTGAGTGCTGCCCTGTGTATTTGATTCACCTTGAGCGGATCGATGCTGTTGCGCAAGACTCTAGCTGAGGTTGCTCTAGACCGGGAATCGCTTCCCCAAAGTAGCCTTGACATCACCGACCGGGTCAGGACGAATCCCTTCCCTTGGCAAGGCCAGTTTTCGCCTCAGCTAGTTGAGGAGCTGTTAGCGGCGTACGCCCCCCGCTCCGGCGTTGTCCTGGACCCGTTCGTAGGTAGCGGTACGTCCCTCGTCGAATCGGCCCGGTTGGGCCTTTCGGCCTGCGGTGGCGAGATCAATCCGGCGGCGGTCATACTCGCGCGAGTGTACAGGATGGCCAACGTTGATCCGGCTCGACGTGAGGCGGTACTCAGGGAACTCGACGACCGCCTTGCCGACTCGGTAGGCTCGTTGCACGGCCCCCTTTTTTGCGAGCGACCTGGCGGAACGCTATCCAACGCGGCTCTTGAGTCCGTACTAATCAGCCTGTGGCGTGAGGCTTCCCCTGATGCCGTGCGAGATCTCGCGGCTGCGCTCGTCGTGTTGTGTGACTTCCATAGCCGTCGCCTGGACGTCGGAACAATCCATAAGAATTGGATGCGTCTCGTCCAAACAATCCGCGCGCTTCCTGAATCGTCGCCCCCTGTAATCGTTCACCATGCGGACGCGAGAGCCCTACCCGTCGAGTCTGGCTCGATCGACTTCATCATTACGTCACCACCATACATCAACGTTCACAACTATCACCAGAAGTTCCGGCGCTCTGTGGAGGCTCTAGAATGGGACGTTCTGTCCCTCGCTCGCTCCGAAATCGGATCGAATCGTCAGAATCGAGGGAATCGCTTCCTTACGGTCGTCCAGTACTCTTTGGACATGGCGCTTGCGCTCCGAGAAATTGCGCGCGTTGCGAAACCCGGAGCTAGATTGATCTTGGTTCTCGGGCGTGAGTCACTTGTGCGGGGTGCCCGTTTCTTCAACGGTGAATTGGCGGCAGAAGTCGCCGTACGAGGCCTCGGCCTGAGAATCGAGCGACGCCAAGAGCGGGTGTTTCAGAATCGGTACGGCTCGGACATTTACGAGGACATTCTGCACTTTCGGACTATCAGCGAAGTTCCGGATGAACACTTCGCACTGCATGCGGCGAGGCAGGTTGCGAGACAAGTACTTTCGGCCACGCGTCCTCTTGTTCGAGGCGAGGAGCGTCCAGGAATCGACGACGCACTGGAGCGGCTGGACGCAGTGTCTCCCTCTCCGGTTCCAACGTCCGCGAAACTCTCGCACTCACTAGCCTGACCATGCCCTATCCCACACCACACGGCGATAAGCTCGGTGCGCTTCTCGAAAATGAGAAGCTACCTGCAGGAAGTCGTCCCATGGTGGAGAGTTGCATCGAGAGCTACCGGGAGTGGATTGCGGAGATGACGGAACTTCAAGGTACTGGTGATCAACTCGTCGAGCCGCTGATCGCTTCCTTGAATCGCTATAAGTCAGTGGTCGACTTCGAGCTGATATTCGACAACGACGACGACTTTCTGTATCGCCAAAAGGGACAGCTCAAGCTCGACAACACGGTCCTAGAGGAGTTCCTGCCGTGGCTGGTCGGCCGTGTCTTCGCAGACCCATTGGAGGGTCGGGGAGTAGTCCTTGGGCCGACAACCGCCTTCTCGCAGCTTCGTTTTGAATCGGATGTGCTAGACAACAAGCGCGGCGGAGGGATGGCGGTGCGGTCGAAGGACCACGACTTTGCGATGGCCCGCCCGCTCTTTCTTCGGGCGTCACATAGAGAGGACTTTGGAGACGCCAGGACCGAACGAACACACCTCGCCTACGTGGCGGCGGAGATCAAGACCAACTTGGACAAGACGATGTTCCAAGAGGCTAGTGCAACAGCATATGACTTGAAGCTCGCATTGCCGAGTTCGCGATACTTTTTGTTGTGCGAGTGGCTAGACATGACGCCGATCAGCACCGCGGTGACGTCGATCGAGAAGGTGATCGTGCTTCGGAAGGCACGACGACTGCCTGCGGACGTGCGACGGCATTTCGCTACCGCCGCCGGGCGGGCGGAGAATCGAGAGGTGTTCCAGGCGCATCTGAACGATCATCCGTTTGCGCCGGATGCGTTCCGGCGGTTCCTTGGGTATGTGGAACAGTTGGTGACGAACGGAGACCAGGACGAGGACGACGTTCTTGAGAGGGGTTGGTTCTGAGTCGGTCGTTGGGTCGGAGCGGCCGAGGGTGGTTCGCGAGGTCAAGCGGAGGTTACCGGGGTTACCGGAGGTTGAGTAGGGGCGGGGCGGCGACGGGCGAGGATGTCGGTTGGCTGAGAGAGTGGAGTTGGGTCCCTGGCGGGCAATGTAGCCGTGTGGTAGCCGTGCGTCGTGGGGGGGGGGGGGGGGGGACGGGAAACCCGCACAGGGGCGGACCCGAAACCGGAGCGGCGGCGGGCGGGGGTGAAGGGCGCGGGGGTGGAAAGCCAGCCCGTGGGTCGGCGGACTGTGAATAGAGTTAGGATATGGGCAGGTACGTGAGCGGGCGCCATGCGCAAGAGTTCGTTCTCGGAGGATTTGCGGCGTACGGGGCGCTGTGGGTGGGCGTGGAGTCAATCGGCGCGTTCTTCCTGTCACTGAGGCCAGAGGGATTGGGGTGGTATGGCGCTCTTGTTGCCTCGGCTGTTGCTGGGGGAGTGTGGCGCGCATGGCCGACGCGGCGGATCGAGTTTCCGATTCCGGGGTCGGACTCGTCGTTTGAGATCCGATGCGGCGACGTTTTCGAGGGTGCAGGAGTTGCTGTTATTCCCGTCAACGAGTATTTCGATGGTGAACTTGGAGATCACGTTTCGGAAGAGAGTCTGCACGGTCGGTTCATCAAAGACGTACTGGCTGGGCAAGCGAAGACTTTTGCGGACTTGACGAGTGAGGCACTGGCCGGCGTCACGCCAGAAGAGCGAGGCGTGAGGAGACCTAGCGGCAGGCGAGACAGGTACGCGATCGGCACCGTCGCGCGTGTGGACCTGAACGAGCGACGGTACCTTCTCGTCGTCCTGTCGCGCACGGACCCGGTGACGCTGAAGGCGTTTGCCACGGTCCAGGACCTCTGGACCTGCTTCGCGGGCATGTGGAAGGGAGTTCGCCAATACTCAAATGGGCGGTCTGTTAGGATTCCACTGGTTGGAGCGGGGCTGTCAGGGACCGGGCTGCCGCCGGCGAATCTGATCGAGATCATGGTAACGTCCTTTCTCTGCTCCACGAAGGAGAGGAAGGTGGCAGACAGGGTTACTTTGGTGCTTCGGCCCGGCGTGGCGAGGAGCGTCGACCTGAACAGTATCAAGGGGAGTTGGACCTAGATGGCATACCGAAATGCGAACTACGCGGCGTTCTATGTCGCCGAACCTTTCAATGAAGGAAACCTCGGCGCGAATGCGACAAGGGATTTTGTGTACTACAATCTTCTTAGGGCGTGGAAGGGTAATGAGTCGTCCTTTCCATTCGTGGACGCGCATGAGAAAAACTACAATGTTAGGGACGGTAGTGATTGGGAGGGCACTCTGAAGCCACGGATTCGCGAGCGCCTCCGGAACTCCAAGAACCTCATTCGTATTCGTTTACCGCGTCGACGTGATGGACGTAGCGGAGCGGACGTTGCGACTGGGAGGTCTGCTACGACGTGAGGAGCGGCGGCGGTCGTTGGAGCTCGTCGGGCACGGTGGGGTTGGTGGCACGGAGCATCGTGGCGATCAGCGGAGCGAGGTCGAGGTTCCGTTGGTGAGCCGTCCGCACGACGCTGGCGAGAACCTGCTGCGTGTCGGCCCCGTGGCGGGTGCGGTTGCCGCCACAGACCTTGCGGGTCACGACGGCGGGTCGGATGGCCTGTTCGG
>JAPOYI010000111.1 GCA_026706665.1 Gammaproteobacteria bacterium
AACCCTGGACCTTCTCATTACAAGTGAGCTGCTCTACCGGCTGAGCTATGGCGGCTTGCGCCGAATCTGGCGGGTGGCGAAAGATAGACGATGCGGCAGCCGCAGACAACCGAATGCCAGGCAGACAGCGACGATCGGCGCGCGACGCCGGTCCGGCGGCGCGCCGCAGTTGCATTCCGGCGATTGTGAAGATCATACAGCGTATGCAAATCAGAACTCCCGGCACGGCGCCACCGCAACGTCTTTCGGCATGTCAGCAGGTGGTTCGTCGGAGTATACCGAGTAGGCCATACGACGCCGTTCGACTCGCGCCACGTCCACGTTGTAGCCGAGATTCGCAACCGCCGCCCGGCGCACTTCGGCGGGGGCGGGCAACCCGAAGACACCCACGGATACGGCATTGGCAAGCCTGCCGTCCGGGATCAAATGCCCGTCGATGGCCTGGTCCTTTAGTTCCCGCAACGTCTGCATGGCCAAGTCACGGGATGCCGACGGTTCCACGTGTACGACGTAGTCGGGAAGCCTCAGAATCTCCCGGCTGCGAACTATCGCCCGGCCACCTCCGCGCTGAATCCGTTGCACCAACGCCCCAGCTTCTTCCCCGGTGCCCAGCGGCCCAAGCATGACGCATTCCGGCGATTCCTCCCCCGGTGCCGGAACCCGATAGCCAGGCGTCCCCGGGACGCTTTCCATCGCCGCAAGCGCCTGCTCCAACCAGATCAGGGAAAAGGCCACAGCATTGCCCGCGACCAGTAGCCAGAAAACGAATGGCAAAGGTCTCACCGCATCTCGCCACGCACTTCGCCCACCTCCGGTTACCGGCCAGTCCCGTCAGGGCAATGCCAGCGTCAGACCGTCCAGGACCAGGTCTGGCTCGACGCGAACGGGAGAGGACAAGTGGCCCGAAAGCCTTTCCGCATCGCCCCCCGTGAGAAAGACGGCCGGCGCCTCGCCGCAAGAGCAGGTGAACCGCGCAACGGACCACTCGACAAGGGAGACCAGCATCGCCGTGGTGCCACGTCTCACGGCCTGCGCCGTTTCGCGTCCCGGCAGCAGTTCGGCAGCCAGGTCGTCCGCCACCTTGACACGAGTGGTGTTGCGCGCCAACGAAGTCGCCATCGTCTTGAGCCCCGGCACGATGTAACCGCCCACATGCGTTCCATCGCGCGTGACAAAATCAAGCGTCGCCGCCGTACCGAGGTCTACCACCACCACCGGCTGCCGGGCCGCGTTCCACGCCGCGACCACCGCCAGCCACCGATCAACACCGAGCGATGCCGGGTTCTTGTACCCGCAGGTGACGCCAGCGAGTTCGAATGTCGTTTCGGCAAACTCCGGCCGCACATCGAAAACCGAGGCAAATCGAATCTCGATCTCATGCCGTTGCGCAGCCACGGAGGCAACGCAGATGCGGTCCGGCGAATCCTGGATCGGGGGTGCCACCACGCCCGTCGACGTGCCCTGATCATGTCCGAAGCGCCACTTGGTTTGGGTATTGCCGATGTCGACATCCAGTCGCTTCATGTGCGCAACGACACCTCGCCTCCGACGAAGCTTCGAATCCCGGATCCGGTCTTCAGTCTCAATGCGCCCTCCGGGCCAACTCCGGCGACAGTACCTGTGATTTCCTCGGTACCCGCGATGACGCACACAGCTTCGCCGTGACACTGATGCAACCTGTCGTATGTTGCCCGCATCCGCGAGAACCCGTGCCCCTCGAACTGTCTGCACACGTTGTAGACGGCATCGATCACCATGCCCGCCAGGCGGTTCCGGGACGCGTTGGGCACCTGCTCCGTGACATCGGCGACAGCCTGGCCCACCTGGGGCGAAACCGTCGGCGTTCCGCCAACATTGATACCGATCCCGATGACGACGCAGGCAGGTTCCTTCGCGACTGGAAGTTCAATCAGGATGCCACATAGCTTGCGCCGGTCGAGCAAGACATCGTTCGGCCACTTGAGCCTGGCGTCAGCCACTCCCAGCTCTGCCAGGGCATCGATCACCCCAACTCCCACGGCCAAGCCCACCGCACCTATCTCCCTCAACGGCCGATCGATACGCACTCCCAGGCTCATGGCGATGTTCCGTCCGAACGGACTCACCCATTCGCGCCCGCGCCGGCCCCTGCCCGCCGTCTGCGCCTCTGCGAGGAGCACTTCTCCATCGATGTTCCGCTGCAGTCCCGCTCGCATCAGAACGCTATTCGTGGAATCGACGTGCGCACGCACGCATAGCCGGCTGAGCCACCCGCGCGTTCCATCGCCCAACCGATCGCGTATATTTTCCGCCCGCAGGAGCTCCACATCGTCGTCCAGGATGGCCATGTCCCCGCGCAGGGGGATGCCGTAGTTCTCTAGAAGCGGCCTGTCGACGGCGTCCACGCTCGCGGCCCGGCGGGCGGCAAGTTGTTCGAACACGACAGGAAGACTCACTATTTTTCCCAGTTCCCAAACCCGAATGGAGATTCGGCCACGCGCCGGAACCCAATTGGTCCGCAGTCGGCAACGGTCGACCGCGCATCCGCACGATATTGCCGAGCGGGCAAATAGTATGATCTGGCTGAAATTTGGCCAACCGGGGCGAGCATGGCCGAGAACAGCCGGCAGACAGGGCAACGCGCGCCGATACTCCCGCGGCGGTGGGACGCCTCGTCCCCAACCCGCGAGGCGCTGACGTTCCTGGCCACCCAGTGTCCGAGATCCTGGTAGCGGGAGGAGGTATCGGCGGACTCGCCGCGGCCCTCTGCATGGCCCGCCGCGGTTTCCGGGTGGGTGTCTTCGAGCAGGCACCTGACTTCGATGAACCCGGCGCTGGCCTCCAACTCAGCCCGAACGCCAGCCGAGTCATACACGACCTCGGTCTTGAAGAACCGCTTGGGGCCAAGGCTTGCCTTCCCGAATCGCTCGAGATCCGGCACTGGAAAAGCGGCAGGGTCCTTGCCGCGTTTCCGCTCGGCGAGCACGCTCGGGCAACCTACGGTTATCCGTACTACCTCGTACTTCGCTCGGATCTCGTCACCTGCCTTGCCGATGCCGCACGCGCGGGCCACCGTATCGAACTGCACACCGGCGCACGCGTAGAGCGCGTTCACCAGAGCCGCACCGGCGTCGCGGTGTCTGTCAACGGAACCCGCCACACCGGACTCATGCTGGTCGGTGCCGACGGCATCAACTCGACGGTACGTACGGCGCTATTCGGAAACGAGACACCAACATATGGGGGAGACGTCGCCTGGCGTGCGCTCGTATCGGCAACAAGCCTTCCGCAAGGCATGATGCGGCCGGTGGTGACCATCTGGTGGGGCCCCGGCAAGCATTTCGTTCACTACCACGCGGGCGATAGCGCCCTCGTTAACTGTGTTGGCGTGGTCTCCGGACAGGACGAACCGGAGTCCTGGATCGAATCCGGCGACTACGCCGAGTTCCTGGAGGACTTCTCCCAATGGCATCCCAACGTCCGGGCGCTGATTGATCTGACCGAACGCGATGGTTGCCGCAGGTGGGCACTGCTCGACCGACCGCCCATGCCCAGCTGGACGGACCACCGCGTCACGCTCCTTGGCGACGCCTGTCACGCGGCTTTGCCATTCATGGCCCAGGGCGCCGCCATGGCAATCGAAGATGCGTCCGTACTCTCGCACTGCATCGCGGAAGGCACCGATGTTCCGGCTGCGCTCCTTCGCTACGAGTCCTTGCGACGCGACAGAACGGCGCTGGTCCAGCACCGCTCACGACAGATTGCAAAGACCTTCCACCTATCCGGTCTGGGCGCGTGGTTTCGAAACCGCGCCGTGCGTATTGTCGGCGACAGGTATTTTCGAAGGCTGTTCGCATATAACGCCATCGATGCTGCATCCGAACAGTAGGGAGCCTTCAGCCCCGGGAGCGCGAGGGTGTCCCTCGCAAGAAAAAGAAGCGCGAGGGTGTGCCTCGCAAGAAAGGAGCTTCCCCGACCGCTCACGCGCAGGGAAGTGACGGCGTTTCCCGCCTCGCCGCAGGCGTACTACCATGCAAGAGGAGCAACATGAGAACCGTGGAGCAGGAGGCCACCCTGGATATTCGGCCATTGACCGGAGCACTGGGTGCCGAAGTACGGGGCCTGGACGTGGCGTCTCTCGACGAAGACGGTTTCGCTACCGTGCACGCATTGCTACTTCAATACGGCGCACTCGCCATCCGCGGGCAGGGGCATCTAACCCTCGGCCAGCTGCGGGAGTTCGGCATGCGCTGGGGCGAGCTCCACGTGCATGGTTTCAAGCCCCTTCAGGGCTTTGACGACGCGCTCCTCGTCCGTGCGGACCCGAGTCATCCCGCCGTGTCTGACCAGTGGCACACGGACTCAACGTGGCACGAAATACCTCCGAAAATCACCATGTTGCTCGCGCGCGAGACTCCCTCCGTCGGCGGCGATACGGTATTCGCATCACAGTACAGGGCGTATGAAGGTCTTTCAGATTCCATGAAGGAGTTCGTCGATCCTTTCGACGCGCGGCACGACGGGCGCAACATCGATCCGAATCTCGCCAGGCAACCCGTGACGCATCCCGTGGTTATCACCCATCCGGAAACCGGCCGCAAGGCGCTCTACGTGAACGGGGGCTACACCAAGAGCATCGTACAGCTTGCGGAAAAGGAGAGCGCTGCACTCCTCGGTTTCCTGTTTGCGCACTGCACCCAGCAGAGTTACCAGGCGCGCGTAAGTTACGAGCCCGGTACGCTGGCAATCTGGGACCAGCGATGTGTTCAGCACGCCGGGGCCAACGATTTCAGCGGCGAGTCTCGGGAGCTGCACCGGGTCGCGGTATGTTGGGACGCGCGCCCATCACGCTGAGAACCACGCCGTGTCGAGCGAAGTCGTCGCCTGGCAGTGTCGTACGCACAAAAAAACCGGCCCACCCGGGGCCGGTTTTTTGTATTGAAGCCTGACGATGACCTACTCTCGCATGGGAGCCCCCACACTACCATCGGCGCAGAGCCCTTTCACTTCTGAGTTCGAGATGGATTCAGGTGGTTCAGACTCGCTATGGCCGTCAGGCAAACCATTCACCCGAGGACGCCCGCAGCGCTGGCGGTCCTTCGTCCCGGGCAAGAGCATCCGATGAAATCTTTCAAATGTGTCCAGAAGTGTTATTCGATTTACATACTACATACAATGGAGGCTCACGCCCGGATCACGGGGAGTGCACACTCGATTATATGGTCAAGCCTCACGGGCAATTAGTACGGGTTAGCTCAACGCCTCGCGACGCTTACACATCCCGCCTATCATTCTCGTAGTCTTCGAGAGCCCTACAGAAATCTTGTGATTTGTGAGATCTCATCTTGAGGGGGGCTTCCCGCTTAGATGCTTTCAGCGGTTATCCC
>JAPOYI010000195.1 GCA_026706665.1 Gammaproteobacteria bacterium
CATCATCCTCCGATGATCCCTGACGCCGCCTACAGGCTCATGTGTCGTTGGATTTACGCCCCCCCTTCAGGCTCATGCCTCGTTGGACAAGGCTGCGGCTTGCTGGGACGTTCGCCAGCGTATACGCTTGATTGGTCTGGGAATATCTCGTTGAGTCATGGCATCAGTCAGGCATCCGTCGCCGAAACGGTGGGTTGTCCACTTGGCGTCGCAGTCCGCGTCGGACAGCGAGGTCACGGTTGAGTTGCGAATGAGCAAGGCGACGGCCAAGAACTTGGCCCATGCGGAGTCCTGCCGCATCGCGGCGCTCAACCCGGGACGCGAGGATCTGCCTGCGGAAGATGTGGGTTCGGCGGTCCTCGGGATTCTGAGCTCGGTCGCGGCCATCGAACGCGTCAAGGACCGGGTCGCAGCCTCCGAGCAAAGCGAGGTCATGGAACTCATCGAAAGCGAGGTGGACGCCGCACGTGCGGGTCGTCCTTGACACGAACATCCTCGTCAGCGCGCTAATCACCAAGGGTACTCCGCCGGATCAGCTGTACCAGGCGTGGCTTCGTAACGAGATAGAACTGGTCACATCCGCAGCGCAGATCGACGAAGTGTCGGACGTCCTTGCCCGGCCACGATTGAGCAGGTTCGTGGATTCGGACGAAGCAGCGCAGATGGTCGCTGCGATCCATCAGCGCGCAATCGTGCTAACCGAAGTTCCTGTGACCAGGAGGTCGCCAGACCCCAAGGACGACCCCATCCTGGCTGCCGCAGTCGCCGGTGATGCGGGACTGGTGGTTTCGGGAGACAAGAGCGACATGTTGGCACTGGGCGATGTCGAGGGCATCCCGATCCGGTCTGCGAGAGATGCGCTGGGAGTCGCTCTCGAGGCCAAGGCGGACGACGAAACCTAGCGGGTGGGCGCGGGGAGAGATGGCGACGGAGCGGCACCAGGACCGGTTAAGCGCGGAACGCCCGATGGCGGTTATCGTCCAGCAAGGCAAGGTTCTGGACTATATCGACGGGGTCACGCAGCGCGCAGAGACACCTGAAGAGTACGTTCGACAGGAGATCGCCAAGTCGCTGGTTCGCGAGTACGGCTATCAGAAACGGGACATTTCGGTCGAGTTCACTCTGCGACTCGGCACGCGCCGGCCGCGCGCAGATATGGTGATATTCGACGAAGACGACGCGCACGAGCAGGACCGCGCGAGGATCATCGTCGAGTGCAAGTCGAGGAAGATCAAGCCGGAAGGACGGGGTCGGACAGCTGCACAGCTACATGGCGGCATGCCCAAATGCGGCCTACGGCATGTGGACCAACGGCGTCGAGCGATTCTGCTATAGGCACCGTGACGCCAGCGGCACGATCCGCTTCGTCGAGATCCCGGACATCCCGAGCTGTGGAAGCACGGAGGACGAGGCGGAACGCCCGAGGTTCGACCAGTTGAAAGCCGCATCGTCGGACGCGTTGCTCTTCGCCTTCCGCCGTTGCCACAACTACATCGCGGGCAACCAGGGACTGCAAAAGCCCGAGGCGTTCTGGGAACTGCTCAAGATCATCTTCTGCAAGATCCACGACGAGCGAAGCTCGGACGAAATCCAGTTCTACGCGACGTCAAAGGAGCGGGACGGACTCAACGGCCGACTCAAGGCGAAGAAGAGACTTGACCACCTATTCGATCAGGTGAAGGCGGAGTTCTTCGCGATCTTCCGCGAGAACGAGGCGATCGAGCTGAATCCCGAGGTTGTAGTCCCCGAACGGCTCCGGGTGCATGGCGTCGGCCATCACCCGTCGTCCGATCAACCCCGCCCAGCGCGCCTGCTCCGCCGAGAACTCCTGCGTTCCGCGCCATGCCTCGACGCGAAGCCCGATCTCCGCCGCCCGCGCCTCGTGTTCCGGCGTCCGCACGATGCGGCCCTCTTCATCGAGCGTCAGCCACTCACGCGTCGCTGGATCGATATGGTCATCCACGTCGAGCGTCAGCAGGATGGCCCGATCTCGTTGCAGCTTGTACGTGGCCTTCCTGTCCATTACTGCGCCGGCGATGTGCTCCTCGTCGTCGCCGTGGAAATCCGTCACACCCACGAAGTCGAACATGGTGAAGTCCGTCTTGCCGATGTGGTCCGCCTTGCGCGTCCCCCGACCGCGCATCTGCCGATACAGAATCGCACTCCGCGTGAACCTCGCCATCACGAGATTGACCACCTCCGGGCAGTCGAAGCCTGTGTCGAGCATGTTCACGCTCACCAGAATCTGCGGGAACGGCTCCTCCTTGAACCGCTTGATGATTGTTCCGGCATCGGGCGCCGGACCACCCCCGACGTCGCTTATCACGAAGTCCGCGAAGCGCGTTGCGGGATCGGGCTTGAGGGTCCGCGAAGTGCTCGTCGAACATCGCCGCCAGCGTCTCCGCGTGGCGTCTTGTCACGCCGAACACGATCGTCTTGCCCCACGTCGGCGTGCGGCGTACGCCATCCTTCCCCATGAAGCCCTTCTCGAAGCAGTCGCGGAACTCGCGCACTATTGCGCGGTTGCGCTCGGGGATGGTGAACTTCCGCTCAAGCGCCCGAGGGTCCACCGTGATGCGGTCCGACCGTTCGAACAGTTCCTCGAACTCGTCCTTCGTCGACTTGTCCATTGCGCTCCAGTCGAGTTCGTCCCGCCCGACCTCGAAGCCGCCGTCAGCGGCGGTCTTAACCGTCATCGCCTTGTAGATGCGGTAGGGCACGAGATGCCCCGCATCGATGGCTTCTCTTAGCGTGTACCGGAAGGTAGGCGCATCGAGGCCGAAGAAGCGCAGCGTGTCCCGCACGAACCTACCGTCCTCCGGATCTGGTAGTTCGTGCGCTTCGACCGTGCACGGCGTCGCAGTCAGGCCAAGCTGTATGCCGTCGAAGTGCCGCAACACGCCACTCCACTTGCCGTAGATCGAGCGGTGGCATTCGTCCGTGATCACCAAGTCGAAGTAGCCCGGCGAGAGATCCCCGTACTCCGCGATCATCGTCTGAAGCGTAGATATTGTGATGCGCTTAGCGCGGTCGAATCCGCGTCCCGGCCGGAGCACATGGCAGGGATAGTCGCGCAGGTGGTCCGTGAACGCGTCTTCCGCCTGCCCCGCCAGCGCGATCCGGTCTACGAGGAACAGTACACGCGTGACGACGCCGGCCTCGAAGAGCCGCTTCACGAATGCCGCGGCGGTCCGAGTCTTGCCGGTTCCAGTCGCCATCTCGACAAGCAGGTTGCGCCGCCCGCTTGACACCTCGGCGCACAGCGCGTCGATGCACTCGATCTGATAGTCCCGGTCCACGATCCGCCGGTCGGTCTCGACTCCGGACAAGTCGCGACGAATCCTCCCGGCGGCGATCCGTCGCTCCAGGTCATCCTGTGAGTAGAAGCCCGCGATCTTTCGCGCGTGTGCGTCGGTCTCGCGGTCGAGGAACCACACCTCCTCGCCGTTCGACAGGAAGGCGAACGGAACGTTGAGCTGGGCAGCGTAGTGACTCCCCTGGTCCTGTGCGGCAAACCGGGTCGATTCCGGCGTGCTTCGCCTCCAGGGCCGCCATCGGACGCCCAGCCCGGTCGCAGAGCACGTAGTCGGAACGCGTGCCATCCGGCAGCGTGTACTCAAAGAGCACACTGGTGCCGTCCGCCAGATCCCATCCGGCATCCCTCAGCAGCGCGTCGATCTTGACGCGCGCGAACGCTTCGGTGGTGGGACTCACGTGCCGACCCACGGATCGACGAGGTCTATCTCCATGTCGGCAAAGTCCCGAATGTTCCGCGTCGCGATCGTCAGGTCTCGAGAGCGCGCAATAGCGGCGATCTGGCAATCGGCCGGCGCGACGGGGCGGCCGGCAGCACGACGGGACGCAGCGATATCGGCATACTCGCGTGCGGCGGCGCTGTCGAAGGGGAGTACACGGTCTTCAAAATCCTCCCGCAGGATCGCCTCGATCGCCAGCGCAAGCGCATCCCGGCGCCGCCCAGCGGGCAGAACCGCAACTCCGTAGCGCAACTCAGCCTCGCCAACTGCGGAGAAGTGCAGATCCGCTGCTTGACGACCCGCGACCCAGCCTTCCACCGCTGGGTTCGGCGACGGACGCAACAACTCGGATACCACGTTCGTGTCCAACAGCACAGTCATTTCGGGGCTCAGTCGAAGGACGGCGGCTCGCGCGCTGGCTCCCGCGGCGGCAGTTCAAGGTCCACGCCGCCGAGCGGCGCGATTCGGGCGCGTATGGCAGCCGCGAGATTACCGGCGCGTGGCTTGTGTGCGACGGCGTCGCGCAGGATCAGGCGCGCTTCCTCCTCCATGGACCGGCCGTTGCCGGCGGCCCGCACACGCAACCGGGTCTTCACCTCGTCGTCGAGATTGCGGATCGTGATGCTTGCCAACGTGGTGCCCCACAGAACTGCCGAGGCACCAATGTACGCAGCGATTGCGTTGCAATCAAGGGTTCTTCAAGGGCCGCCACAACGCCCAGATCGCAACGAAGATCGGTCCAGGCGACCGGGACACCTCAGACGGCGCACCCCTCTGATGCTCCAACCAACCGACACCATGGGTTAAGCTTGGCACATCGACAGAGATGATCCCTATGCGATTGACCTCCCCCCTCCGCATGTCGAAGGGCATTAGCGCGCCAGGCGCCGACTGCGGTCCATTGTCGATTTCTCTGCGCACGTAAGCGCCACATCCTGCAGACGTCGCCATGGTTGATCGCAGCTATATTGAACATAAGTGCGACCAACTCGTTGCCGCCGGCTTGTGGCCACGCGAGCAAGAGTTACGTTACCGGGGCTGGCTTTCCAACTTCACTGGCGTGGCCGACCTGACTGCCGCCGCCACGATTCTAGACCGCTTTGTTTTCATCAATCAGGATCACGCCGGGCTCGCCGTTTCGAATGGCTATGCCCGGTTCCTTGGTCATCTTCATGATCAGCGCTTCACACCGCAAAGATCACTCCCTCAATTGCGCTCGCTACATGAGCAAACACACTTTACGGCGGTCCGTGGTGAGTCCCCGAACCCCGCCGAATCCGGATATGCCTACATGCGAGTCGCACGCGAGACGTTAGACGTTAGACGTCAGCGAGGGGAGGATTCATGAACTCGCGGACGTGATCGAGGTATGCGCCGATGGCCACCCCCTCGTCCTGCTCGACGACTTTTCCGGCACGGCCAACCAAGTCATCAACACACTTGGTACTCCAGACGGCTCTGGACGCTCGCTCCTGCAGCTGCTCGCGGGAGCGGTCAAGGTCCGCAATGAGACTGATAAACGACGAATTATCAGTTAGGGCGTGTTAACACTACGTAGGGCCTCGACGATCAGCACGAACACGATGAAG
>JAPOYI010000155.1 GCA_026706665.1 Gammaproteobacteria bacterium
AGAGCTGGCACAGCTACAGCTACGTCGCCAACAGCCCGCTTAGCCTGGTGGACCCTAAGGGTGTGTTCGCGCAGTGCCCGATACCCACGCTTGGCTTCTCATGCAATCCGATGGGCTCGCCGCCGGGCGGGTTGGGCGGATCGATCGAGACGATCATCTCAAGAATCCATCGGGTTCGCTTCGAGGTTTTCGTCTACGACACGCTGGTGTTCCGCAGCACCGGCGACATGCCCGGCGAGCGGGAGTACGTGTTCGATGTGCTTTCGGTGATCCGGATCCTCGTCTCGGTGGAAAGCGAGACCGTCGAGCATGATGTGCCCGTCGACGATAAGAACGAAGCCGATGAGCCGATGGACGCGCTACCGCCGTCGGCCGCTACCGGTGCACAAGTGGCAACAGCCATTATTGCTTTGGAAGGCGTAGGTGCAGAGGCAGTGCGTACCTCCTACGAGAAAGTAGTAGCTGAACTGGATCCCAACGACCCAATCGGCAGGGAGTCTGCAAAAGCCGACGCACGAAGACGCACACCGCCATTGACGCGGGCGGTAATCGAAGCAACTCGACCCGACACTGGACCAAGACCCGGTTCGGTGGGCCATGCCGATAGGACGAATCCGGTTGCAAACAAAGGCGCGAAAATCCTTGGGAACATCGGGAGAGGAAGCGCCGCTGCGAACGCGGTCTTGGGTGCGGCTCGACTCTATAATGCTCCAGACAAGGTTCGGGAGGGGGTGATCGTTCTCAGCGAGACTGGCGGTGCTGCGACTGGTGCTGTCTTGGGTGGCATGGCTGGCTGTGCGGTCGCGGCTGTCCCTGGATGTGCCGCGGGAGCAATTGCAGGAGGCGTTCTAGGTGGTTTAGGTGCCGGCGAGGCGGCTGAGCGCATCTACGACAGCAGCCAATGATTCGACGAAGAAAGATCATTTCCCCTAGAGGAATCGAAGTCCGTGCGGACCATCTACTTGTGAAGGGCATCTTTAGGACTTGGAAGGTCTTTCTCGACGATATCCGGATGATCCGCGTATACCCATTGAAGCGGGATCTAGTAGATGGTTTGGGAGTTTTTGTGTGCGCGGGATTGGCATTTTACTTTATCGCCGACCAAGAACCGGAAGTCATTGACAAGCTCGACTTGGACAACCTGTTCGGCGGTGATTGGTACGTTCGCGTTGAAAGGGGGAAAGAGGTTCTGGAGGCTAGGTTATCAACGAAGGACACATGACGCTGACCCTGTTGCATGTTCGCCCCAGATCAACATTACAACACGACTGACCTGAGCGGTGTGACCAGCGCCGTTACGGACCACGAACATTTAGCTACGACTTGGCGGCGTACGCGCCATCTCGAACACCTACACCTGGCGCACGAACGGGATCCTGTCGAGCCGGCTGGACGAGAGCGGGGCGACGGCGAAGGGGGAGACGTACACATACGACGCGCTCGACCGCCTGACATCGGCGACAACGCAACTGGGCGACCAGTCCGCAACGATGAATCCGACCGAGCGGACCCTCTCCTACGCCTACGACAAGCTGGGCAACCTGAACGGGCGCATCAGCACGGTCGGCGCCGACCATCGACTGAGCGGCGCGAGCTTCGGGGATGGAACCAGCGCGCCCGGGCCGAACGCGCTGACGGAAGCGACGATAGGCGGTGACGCCTACACCCTCCGCTATGACCCGGGCGGCAAGGTCCTCGGCTACGACGACACCGCCGGCGGCGACGACACGCTGATCGGCTGGAACGGGCGGAGCCTGCCCGAGACCATCGACGTCGCCAGCGATCCGGGCCCGGTATCGACCGAGGCGTTCGCCTACGGCCCGGACGGGCGGCGCTACTTCAAGAAGACCGAGTGTAGGCGGTCGGCTCCGGCGGCACCACGACCCTGAAGATGTCGCGCAAGTACTGCGCGGGCGCGTACGAGAAGACGGTAACGGGCCGCGACACGGTGGAACGCACGCGCATGACAGGCTGCGTCGTCTTTGCCTCGGCTATCCGCCTCACCGCCGCAGAGTCCGTGCCGTCCACGCGACTTCGCCCAGGATATCCGCGTCGTCAGGAAAAACCACCGATGCCCATGCGGTATGGTCGCTTGCCAGCAGCCGCTCGCCTGTCTCGTCCTCGTCGGCGCGCTTGACGATCAGGCCGTCGTCGGTCAGGACCACGAATATCCGACCCCTCCGCCACCGCCTTTGCGCGCGGTCGACCAGGATTGAGCAGCCGTCCGGCAGCGTCGGCTCCATCGACTCGCCCCGCACCTCGATCACCACGCACTGCGTCGCGTCGAGCGCGTGGCGATCAAGCCACGCGCGCTGGAACGCGAGATGCCCCTTGACCGAGGTGTCGTCGAGATTGACTGCGCCGCCGCCCGCCGCCGCGTCCACCTCGCGAATCTCGACGTGACGTGCGCCGGGCAGGTCGAAAACGTTGTCCAGTATCTCGCGATTAGCCAGCGCCTTGTCGCCGGAATCCGGCTGCGGGAACTTCAGGGCGCGTTCCAGGCCATTGGCCAGTTCGTCTTGTCGCTTGGCCAGTTCATCGAGCAACCGCGCCATCTCGCGCAGCTTTGTGCCGGGGTCGAGTTTGCTCCGCGCGTCGATCTCCGCGATCGCCGCTGCCAGCGTGGTGCCGGAAGGCAGCCCCAGCGCGTCGGCCAGTTCGGCCGGCGCGAGCGATCCCGGCAGGGAATCGGGCACGGAACGGTCCGGGTGGATGTCGTCAATGTGATGACCGGCGATCTCGATCGACATCCCCAACACCTCCAGAACCTTGGCGACTCGGTCATAGGAGGGCATTCTTCCGCGTCTGATATCCCTGATCAGATCTTCCCTTTCGCAGGCGAGCAAGGATGCCTTCCGGGCAGAGATGCCAGCTTCCTTCAGTCCCCTTTCGATGACCTGTTGGATGTCTTCAATGGTCCTCACATAAGGGATTCTGCCCTTATTTCTTTGTCAATACCATTGCGTCGTTGCATATAGGGGTAATCGCCCGTATGATTTACGTGAAAGTACGGGAAATATCACACAGAATGGGGTTCTAGCCACAGGAGAGGGGACCGGGTGAATAGGTGTATTCATCCTGCACAACTCCGCCGGGTGGACGCCGATGGATAGGGACGCGGCGTGATGCATTGGGGACGCACGACGAACAGACAGAAATCGCGCCCAGGGTTTGGGGAGACCTTGTATACATCGAGGGAACTGCGACGTCCTCGTCCAGGAATATCCCTACGCGCCTTGCAGGGGTTTTCGCTGGCATGGATGTGCCCGGGCGGTGAAACTGGAGACATGGCGCGCACTCCGATCATCACTGAGACACCCATGTCCGCCGAGGTGCGTCCCGGGCGGCACGGTCTACGCGCCCGGAAGGTTCGCGGCACGCAGAGACTTCGCGCCGTTTGCGATGCACCGGGACGCCTGGTCCGACTGGCACTGTTGTTCTGCTGTGCCGGTTGCGCGGTTCCGTCGATCACTGTGGAGTCCGCGGGGCTCACGGCACGCCCGAATCCTTCGTCGGACGGATCCTATGCAGTGCAGTGGACGCCGATCGCTGGTGCCTCGGCGTACCGGCTGTTCGAGGACAACGCGCTCAGCTATCAAGGCCCGTCGCTCTCCCACGCCTACGCCGGCAAGGCCGCCGGATCCTATACCTACTCGCTGACCTATTGCGTGACCGCGCTTGGCGTGGAGATCTGCGATCTGCGTCCGGGCCTCCGCGACCTGACCGTCACGGTGTCCGAATGAAGCTACACGTCAAAGGCACTGATGCTGGCGGGCTTACCGGGTCGAGCCACGCTGACCTTGAACATGACGATACCGGGGGCGAGCACGGTGATCTCGCGTTGCGCCGCATCGAGGTCTGCCGCATCTCCCGGTACGAGCGCCAACCGAGAAGCGCGGAGAATCCGGCCTACGGACGGCTCAAGGCGGCGATCCGCCGCGACGGGCTGACGCAGCCGCTCGCAGTCACGCGTCGGCAGGGTGCCGCTGGCTACGTGTTGTGGGGCGGAGGCAGCACGCGGCTCCGTATCCTCAAGGAGCTGGCCGCGGAGACGGGCGAGCCCCGCTTTGCCGTAGCGCAATGCCTGTTGCGGCCCTGGCGGGGCGAGGCCGAGTTGCTGCTCTCGCACGTGAAGGAGAACGAGCTGCGCGGCCCGGTCCCGTTCGTCGATCTGGCGGTGGCCGTGGCCAGCCTCAGGGCCATGCTGGAGCGCGAGGCGGATGCGGCGTTCGATGAGCGTCGGCTTGCCCGTCGGCTCGGAGCCCTGGGTTTCGAAATCGACAGCGGGACAATCGCGCTGGCGACCTACGTCGTCGAGCGGCTGTCGCCGGTGCTGCCGCTTGCGGCACAAGGACTCGGCCGCTCCGATATCGAGAGTACGCGTTCCCTCGACCAGGGGGCGCGGGCGCTGTGGCGGGACTGGTCGATCGACGCGGTCGAGGAGTACGAAAGGGTCTTCCGCACGCTAACTGCGCGCTACGATGGACCGGGCTGGGCGCTCTCGGACCTGCGCCGTGCGCTGGTGGAGGAGATGGCCGTGCGGGGTGATCGGTCGGCGCAGACCGTCGCGCTCGAACTCCAGGCGCGCCTGTCGCGGCTCGGGACGGACGGCGATAACCGTTAGCCGGAGTGGGAGAGGAAGTTGGCCGTTACGCGAAGCGCGACCAAAGAGGGAGAGTTGATGGCTGCGGTCATGCTCTACGCCACCCGATGTTTCGGGGAGGGGGATCTGCTCGCGCTGCGGGGCATGGGATTCGGGCCATCGGAGCTGGAGTCGTTGGGGACCCTGAACCTTGGCGATGTGCAGCGCGCTGGAGCGCTGTCCGCGCACTGCCTCGAGGTCCGGCTCGACGGCGCGCTGTTTCGGCGCGTGATGGAGCTCCTGGCCGACATGCGGAAAGAAGAGGAGCTTCAGCGCTCGTTGATTCGAGCCGACGCGCCCTGGGACATGATGCGCGCGCTGTTCGGTATGGCGAGCCGGGAATACACCCAGCTCAGGCAGGCGCTCGATGTCGAAAGCGGCGTCGGGCGGCCCGCCGACCTCGACGACGACATGGAGGATCGACTGTGGTCCGTGTTGCGAGGGCGCTTGCGGGCGGATCTCGAGCGGCCACTCGAGCCGCACGAATTCCTCGCCGTTCGCGACGAGTGCGGTGTCTCCTTGCGCGCCCTCTGGACCTGCGCGCGCCGGTGGGCCGCGCGGCTCGGGCCCAGGTCCTAGTGTACCGTCTCTATAATAGGTAGACATTACTATCGGGACGTGGCATGCTGGCGTCCATGGCGCGCCCCGTCCAG
>JAPOYI010000223.1 GCA_026706665.1 Gammaproteobacteria bacterium
ACAGGCTACAATGGCAAATGCCCGTTGTCCAGCCTTCTTTCTCATGACACGGCAGGGCTAGGCAGTCAGACCTGTGGTTTCCTCGACGCCGAGCATCAGGTTCATGTTCTGGACTGCGGCGCCCGCGGCGCCTTTGCCCAGGTTGTCGTAGCGGGCGGACAGGAGCACGTGTTCCGGGCCCGCAAAGACCATGAGCTCGATCCGGTTCGTATCGTTGCACGCCGTGGCGCCCAGAAAACCTGCGTCCTGCGCGCATTCCGCCCCCGGCGGCATGACGCGCACGAAGGGTTCACTGACATAGCGTTGGGCGAGCGCGTCGTACACGTCGGACTCGTTCGCGCCGTTCCCCAGTTCATCCAGGAACAGCGGCACCTGGGTCAACATGCCCTTGTAGAAATGTCCGACCATCGGCTGGAAGAGCGGCGCCCGGCGGGTCCCTGTGTAGCGGCGCATCTCCGGCACGTGCTTGTGCGACAGGTTCAGTCCGTACGGCCGCACGCGCAGGTCCGCTTCGTCCCGCGCGGAATACTCGGCGATCATCGCCTTGCCGCCGCCCGAGTAACCGGAGACGGCATTCACCCGAAGCGGGAGTTCCGGCGAGACGATGCCGGCGTCGATGAGGGGACGCACGAGCAGGACGAATCCCGTCGGATAGCAGCCGGGGTTGCTGACTCGCCGTGCGTCCCTGATCGCATCCCGCGTCGTTTCCCCCTCGAGTTCCGGAAGTCCGTAAACCCAGCCCTCCGCCGTGCGGTGGGCCGTGCTCGCATCCAGGACCCGCGACGATGGCGCGAGCGCCACCGCTTCCCGCGCCGCCTCGTCCGGCAGACACAGGATGGTCAGGTCCGCCGCCTCGAAGTAGGGGCGGCGGCTCGCCGGATCCTTGCGCTCGGCCTCGGGTATCTCGAGCAGTTCGACATCGCCGCGCGACTTGATGCGACCAGCGATTTCGAGCCCGGTCGTCCCCGCCTGGCCATCAATGAATACCTTGTGCATATGCGCGACCGCGAAAGTCGCTTTCCTGTCGAAGGAAGGAAGATGATCGATTGTAAAGCAATCGGTTGCAGCGCCGGGCGCATCGGCGAGCAGCGGTTCTCGTTGGACAAGGGCAAGAGCTTCGTCGACTACAGCGAGACTTAAGTTAAAGTTCAGTAGGGAGTTTTTCGTAACGTCCTTCGTAATGAAGAGAACTTTAGCAAGGCACACCGTTGCTAAACGTTCACCCCCTAGTCTTTAATAACGGTCATCGCAACTAACGAAACTCACGTTACGCCACTTTCGACGCCACGCCGAAGGCGGCTCTCCCGCAAGGCTTCCATGAAAGTACGCCTCCGCCGATGGGGGGAACCCCGACACCTCCTTACGCGTCAGCGGTCGGGGAAACTCCCCCAGCTGAAGGCTCCGACCAATGCACCGTAGTTCAAGCGGCACATATCGATCCAGCACCGTCGCTGGTGAAGAGACGCGGGCATTCGTGCCCGCGCCGCTGCCGCCAGAGCCGCCTATTCTGCTCGATGCGGCATTGCAGCGGACGCTCGAAGCCGCGACCCTCGCCCTGGGAAGGCTGGACGCCATTTCCTCGCTGCTGCCGAACCCAGCGATCTTCCTCTACTCCTACGTCCGCAAGGAAGCCGTGCTCTCTTCGCAGATCGAAGGCACCCAATCCTCCTTGTCCGATCTGCTTGTGTTCGAACGCAAGGAAGCTCCCGGCGTCCCGCCGCACGACGCGATGGAGGTCTCCAACCATGTGGCCGCGCTGGAACGTGGACTCCAGCTCATGCAAGATGGACTGCCGCCTTGCATTCGCCTCCTCCGCGAGGTTCATGCCGTGCTGCTGTCGCGAAGCCACGACAGCGGAAAGACACCCGGTGACTTCCGCCGCTCCCAGAACTGGATCGGCGGCACTCGCCTTGGCAACGCGGTGTTCGTGCCACCGCCGCACTCCGAAGTTCCCAACTGCATGGCCGCCCTTGAACGCTTCCTCAATGAAAGAGAGTTCCCGGCGCTCATCCGCGCCGCTCTGGCACACGTCCAGTTCGAAACGATCCACCCGTTCCTCGACGGCAACGGCCGCGTAGGCCGCCTGCTCATCGCCCTGCTGCTGCACGATGCAGGCGCGCCGCGACAGCCGCTCCTCTACCTCAGCCTGTACTTCAAGCAGCACCGCACCGAGTACTACCGTCAACTGAACGAAGTGCGCCTCACCGGCGACTGGGAGTCCTGGCTTGCGTTCTTCCTCGAAGGCGTCGAGGAGACTGCCACGGGTGCCGTGAACACCTGCCACCGGCTCGACGAACTGCTCGCTGCAGACAGCGCGCGCCTCGAAAGAGCGGGTCGGCGCGCCAACTCCCTGTTGCGAGTCCACGACGCCCTAAGCTCACAGGTGATCGTCTCCCTCGCCGACGCGCACAGGATCACCGGCATGTCGCTGCCAACCGCCGCCAGCGCCATGCAGACCCTGGTCGAACACGGCATCGCGCGGGAAATCACGGGACGTCGGCGCAACCGCCTGTTCGCCTACGACACCTATCTCGAGATCCTGAGCGAGGGCACTGAGCCGCTGTCGCCCGGCTAGTGCCATGAAATCCGCCCGCCCTTCGGGCGCATCGCATTTCACCCCCGCCCAGATCCGTCAGCGCAGGAACAGGTCGACCGCCGGGTTGCCTGTCTCCTCCCAATAGCGATACCCGATGCGATTCAGGTAGGTGGAGAGCCCCGCCCGGTCCGCGTCTTCCGCCTCGAAGCCGACCAGGACCCTGCCCCAGGCGGCACCGTGGTTGCGGTAGTGGAACATCGTGATGTTCCAGCGGCTGCCTAGCCCGTTCAGGAAGCGCAGCAGCGCGCCCGGGCGTTCGGGAAACTCGAACCGGTAGACCAGTTCCGGCTTGCTCCCGAAGGTCCGGCCGCCGACCATGTGCCGGACATGCAGCTTCGCCGCCTCGTTGTCGGTCATGTCGGTGACACGATAACCCGCCCGCGCGAGGATTCCGGCAGCGGTCTGCCTGTCCTCGCCCGGCGGCACCTCCAGCCCTACATACACATGGGCCTCGTCCGCCGCCGCGAAACGGTAGTTGAATTCCGTGACGGAACGCTTGCCAAGGGCCGTGCAAAAGCGCCGGAAGCTGCCCGGCTCCTCGTCGATGGTGACACCCAGAATCACCTCGCGGTGCTCGCCCAGTTCGGCCCGCTCGGAGATGTGGCGGAGCCGGTCAAAGTTGACGTTGGCGCCGCTGACGATCGCGACGTAACGGCGGGCGCCATTGCGCACATCGTTTTCCGCGTACTTCTTGAGCCCTGCGACGGCGACGGCGCCCGCGGGCTCGGCGATGAGGCGCGTGTCGTCGAACACGTCCTTTATGGCGGCGCAGATCTCGTCGATCGAAACGACCACCACCTCATCGACACAAGTACGGGCGATCTTGAACGGTTCCCGGCCCACCTGCGCGACGGATACCCCGTCGGCGAACAGGTTTAGCGAGTCGAACGGCAAACGGACGCGCCGACCGGCCTTGAGCGCCGCTGCCAGACACTCGGAACCTTCGGCCTCCACCCCGATGACCTGCGTTCCGGGCCGCAGATACTTGACGTACGCGGCGATTCCAGCGATGAGCCCGCCCCCGCCCACCGGTACGAAGATGGCGTCGAGGTCCGGTTGCTGGTTCATGATCTCCATGCCCACGGTGCCCTGCCCAGCGATGACATCGACGTCGTCGTACGGATGCACGGGCACGTAGCCCTGGCCCTGTGACAGTTCCGCGGCATGCTGCGCCGCGTCCCCGTACGTGTCGCCATGCAGCACGACGTTACCGCCCAGGCTGCGCACTGCATCGATCTTGATGCTGGGCGTGTTGCGGCCCATGACGATGTGCGCCCCGATGCCGAGCCTGTCCGCCGCCAGTGCGACGCCCTGGGCATGGTTGCCGGCGGAGGCGGCCACCACGCCCCGCTCGCGCTCGGCATCGGAGAGCTGGGCCATCTTGTTGTATGCGCCGCGCACCTTGAAGGAAAAGGCGGGCTGCATGTCCTCCCGCTTCAGCCAGACTTCGTGGCCCAGCCGCGCCGAAATACCGTGGGCGCGCTGCAACGGGGTCTCGACGGCCAGGTCATAGACCCGGGACGAGAGAATCTTCTTGACGTACTTCTCCAGCATCGGCATGCGGCGCTGCTACACGCTCCGGAGCAGGATTTCGTCCATCACGGGGCGAATCTCCTGCAGGAACAGCTCCGGGTTCTCGCTCATGGGGAAGTGCCCAAGGCCGTCCATCGTGCGGTAGCGGGCACCGGGAATCATCGCGGCCAGTTCCTCGCCAAGCGCCGGGGTGCCGCTCCAGTCGTACTCCCCGTTCAGGATGTAGAGCGGACACGCCCGGGTGTCGATGCCCGCCGCGCTGTTGCGCACGTCGTGATCGACGGAGTAGTAGTAGAGGTCGCCCCTGAAGACCGCGGGCGCGCCCTGGCTGTAGACCCACGCCGTCTCGCGGCGAAACGCCTCCGGGCTCGTCGGCGCCATCATTCCGTACATGAGGTGCGCCTTGAAATCGTTGCCGATCTCGGGGTGATAGAACTCGTCGTTGTAACCGCCGGGCGTATGCGGCGCGGTCTCGAGGCCGATCAGCGCGCGGAAATCGGCAGCGTGGTGGATGGCGAGGTCCACCGCCAGGTGGCCACCGATGGAACTGCCCATGTACACGGGACGGTCGAGTCTGAGCGTCCTCGCGAGGGTCACGGGCACGCGCATCAGGAAGTCCTTGGTCAGCCTGTAGGGTTCGCGCCACCAGGTCTTCCCGGTCGGCGGGACCGACTTGCCGTGATACGGAAGGTCGTAGGCGATCAGCCGGAACTCCTCGCGCAGCCCCGCATCCTCCAGCACGTGGCGCCACTGGCGGCCGTCCGCGCCAGCGGTGTGCTGCAACAGGACGGGCACGCCGGACCCCGTTTCTTCGAAGTACACCCGGTAATCGACGCCATCGAGGTCCAGGTGCACGTAGCGGCCTACCGCTGCGTCAAATTGCTGTTCCGTCATGCCGCGGATTCCTCGACGCCGTTGCGAACGTCGCGCATGACCTCGATAAGCCGCCGGATGGCCGGGTAGTAGGCGCAGTAGTGGCCAATGTCGCCGGCGACGTCGAAGCCGTGATGCAGGGTCGCCGGATACAGGTCCTGGTAGAAGGGCCTCGGCACGGACGCGAGCATCGCCTCCCAGTCCGCCTCGGGCGCCATGATGGCCAGATCGCAGGCGGTTCCGCGGTACCAACGGTCGATAGAGACGATCTCGCCGGAGTCGACCACCATCTGGTACCGCCGGTCGCCGATCCTGAGGCGGATCCTGCTGTTCCAGAAGCGCGCGTGCATCCGGAACTCACCGTCGCCGTTCGCCCGCGCGCGCACCTGTTCCCAATCCAGCACGGTCCTCTCCGGCCAGCCAAAGGTGCGATAGGGTACCCCACTACGGAGCGAATCCCCGCATTGCCGTGATGCTCCCGTTCACGTACTGTGGCCCGGTTCCGTCATCAGGGGATGCCGCTGTGAGCCTCAGGATCGGCCTGGTCTCCGACACGCACATACCGGAAGCGATGGACCACCTGTGGCCCCAGGTGTACGAGGCCTTCGACGGGGTCGACTACATCTTCCACGGCGGCGACATCCACGAGTTCTGGGTCCTCGACACGCTGGAGAAGCTGGCGCCGGTCTACGCCGCGCGCGGCAACGGCGAGGACGGCTCAGGCGGGCGACCCGTACAGCCGGACGACCCCAGGGTCAGGGAAGCGTGGTCGTTCGAGATGGAGAACCTCACCGTCGGGCTGACCCACTACATCCCGACGGAGGAGCGTCCGCCCTACCTCACCGTCGCCAGGTGGGTTGAGCGCTACTTCCCCGACAGGCGGCCCGATGTCATCGTCTACGGGGACACCCACACGGAAGCCATCGAGGTGGTGGACGGCATCCTCTGCGTCAATCCGGGATCGCCCACCTACCCGCACAACTACGACACCCAGTACGGCACCATCGGCTTCCTCGATCTCGACGACGGCAACGCCGACGCGTCGGTGTGGCTCATCACGGACGGCGGGATCGAGGCCTTCGACTGGGATGAAGTCCCACCCTGGCGGCAGCGCTGAGCCCGCCGCGGGCGGCACCGGACGCCGGTCGCGGACCCACGCCGAAACAGAGGGATTTCTTCCGGGAACTGTTGGCCCCGATACTGGATGGGCATACAATTATCGTATGCCCCGCACCTGACAGACCTCGAGGCGATAGATGATTGCGTTACCATGTAAACGTTCGAGACGTCTTGCGCGACGGAGGCCACGATCCGATACGCTATGTTGACGCCGCCATTGCCGAACTCTTCAAAGCGAGCGAATAGCGCCCTCATGTTCGACCGGCTGATCGGAGCCAAGCGGTGAGCACGGTACAAACCTCGCTGTTCGCAGCTTCCGAAACGTCGCGACCCGTCGCCAAGGATGTCGACCGCATCATCCACGGCGATGCACAGAGCGAACTGCCCAAGCTACCCGAAGACCGCGTTGACCTCAGCTTCTGGTCACCGCCTTACCACGTGGGCAAATCCTACGAGCGCCACATGTCCTTCGAAGACTGGTGCGACATGCTCAAGGAAGTCATCGCGTGCCACGCGCGAATTGTCAAACCGGGCGGTTTCCTCGCGGTCAACATAGGCGACATCCTGTGCTTTCCCGACAATGCCATGCCGCGGTTCCAAGCGGACAATGTGCGACGCAAGACGAACCCCGTGACGCGCGAACAGGCCATCGAGGCGAAGCGACAGCATCCCAACGCGAACCGCAAAGAACTCGGGGCGATTCTCGGATGCAGCGAGCAGACCGTCCAGCGGCGTCTGGAGCACAACAACGTGCGAGGCGGGAAGCATCAGACCCCGACCAAGGTACTGCTGACGGGGTGCATGATCGCCGAGTGGGCCGAGGCGGCCGGGTTCTATCTGTACGACCAGCGCATCTGGCACAAGGATCCGTGTTGGGCCAACAGCCGCTGGCATTCGAACAGCTACCGCGCGGTCGACGAGTTCGAGCATGTGTTTGTTTTTTGGCGCCCGGGCATCGTGAAATATGATCGTGACCGGCTCACAGATCGGGAGTGGTCGGATTGGGGTTCGCGGGGCGTCTGGCAAATTCGGTCCGTGCGGCAGAACGACCGTCACGAGGCCGAGTTTCCCGAAGAACTGGCAGCCCGAGTGATCCGGTTGTTTTCGCCGGAAGGCGGCGTGGTACTCGATCCATTCGTCGGCAGCGGCACGACGACCGCCGTCGCCAAGAAACTCAACCGGCGTTGGCTCGGGATTGACTCGGACCCGGAGTACGCCCAGTTCGCGCAACGGCGCACGGATGACGCTTGACCAATTGGAGCGCCTCGAGCAGACCGTTATGGAAATGGTCGTGCAGGCGCTGACCGACTATCGCGAACAAGCCGCGACCATCTTCCGCGAAGAGACGGACCAACCTCAAGACATCGCGGAAGACGTGGCGAGAGAGGCGCTTGAGGCAATGGGCGTCTCCGGCATCAGGGAACGGCTTTACGGTAAGGTCGACTACAAGAAAGCCATTTATGCCTTCCTGCCTGCCGCGCAAGCGGTCGCCTTGATGCTTGACGCCAAGGCTGAGAAAGCGAACGGTGATCGCACCGCCACGATTCAAATGTCGCAGACATCCATGCGCGTGCGGATGAAGCGCAAGGGTTCGAATGTGGACGAAGCCGGGAAGCTTGACCAAGTCATACGACGTGCGGGTCATGAGTTGTACGTGGTCACAGTGATCGCGAAGTTCACCTACGATGAGAAAGGCACATCGCATCGACTGCGGAAGATCATCGTGGCTTGCATCCCGAATGGCATGTTGCAGGAAAGATACAATCCGTCCGTCGAAGACAACATTTGGCTTGCGGGCCGCAATGCGCCCACTTTGGGTGAAGACTTCAGGGTGCGGCTCAGCTACTCGAAGCTGCGAGAGAAGTCAGCGTGGCGAGTTCGCGAGATAGATCTGGCATAAAGACCACCAAGGCAAAGAGCTGGCGAGTTCCATTGATTGCGGGACTTGGCGCGAAACGCCGCTTTCGATGTGTGGCGACATGAATCCGCCTGCGCCCGCGAGTAGCGCCTTAGGCCGTGTCGCAGCGTGGAGGGTGCCTCCTGTCGCGAGGGCAGCAATCATCGTCGCGCTTTGTGCGCTCGCGACCGCCTGCCATCCTGCGAATGATGTCCCCCCGCGTCGGGCGCCAGCCACATCGCTGCCCGCCGTGCTTGTCGCGGACGGCGAAACGCGGCCGGTGAACGCCGAAACGTGGCCGAATCTCCTCTGGGAACTCGCGGACGGCATCGACGGCGCGTCCTGCCACCGAATCGGCGGCAGCGCCATGGCGCTGGAACTCGACCACCAGCGTTTCGAACCAGCCATCGCCGGAGTCGGCGACCGCTCCCGGGGCGGCGTCACGGCCCGGGGCCTGGTTTCCTCGGGCATGGGCGTGGTGCTCGGCAGCGGCTTCGTATCCGAATTCAGGCCCATCGCACCGCTCGGGCTCCTGCAGATCGACGGCACCGTCGTGTCGGAGCTGTCGAACCACGGCTACACGCGGATCATCGGGCTGCGCGACGGCGCCCTCGACATCATCGGCCGCGCGGACTACCACCGCGGGCTGTTCACTTCCGCGATGCAGGTGGGACCCGGTGTCGTGGAACTCGGGAAGCTCGACATCTCGGAGCGGGAACTCAACCTGCCGGCCCACTTTCGCGCCTTCGTCGCCCGGTGCGAAGCGTCGACGCTGGTGGGGATCACGTTGAAACCCATGCACCTATACAACCTCGGCGGCGACCTCCTCGCGACCTTCGAGGCCGCCGGCTTCAATTGCAACGAGGTGGCCAACATCAGCGGCGATCTCGAGGCCCTGCTCGCGGTCACGAGCGGCGATCGGACGCTCTACATCGGCAATCCGGATTCGCCCAAGGCCTCGCTCATCGCCTGGAAGCAGACATGACGCTGCAACAGGTTGCCGACCTGCGCGAGGAAGGCGAGGCACTCTACGGCCTGCTGGACACGCTGACCGACGAGCAATGGGCGATGCCGACGCCGTTCAAGAATCGCACCGTGAACTGGGTCGTCCGGCACCTGCACGACGCCGACCGCTGGGCCGTGCTATCCATCACCGACCCGGACGCATACCGCGGGTGGGCGGTCAAATGGATCGCGGGCCGCCGCGCATACCCAAGCTATCCGCGCGGCAGACCGCTGCTCGAGCGCTGGCGCGCGGATTTCCTCAAACTCTGCGACACGCTGGATGCATCGGACCCGGCAGTGCGCATACCCTGGTTCGGGCCCGACATGAGCATCCGCATGATGGCCACCGCGCGGCAGATGGAAACGTGGGCGCATGGCCAGGACGTCTACGACCTGGTGCGGGTACGGCGCCGGAATACCGACCGCATCCGGAACATCTGTTTCCTCGGCGTTCGAACGTACGGCTGGACGTTCCTGAACCGCGAACTGGATGTCCCCGCGCCCGAACCGTACGTCCGTCTCGATGCGCCCTCGGGTGCGGTCTGGGAGTGGAACGACCCTTCCGACACGAACTGCGTCATGGGATCCGCCGTGGAGTTCGCCCATGTCGTCACCCAGGGCAGGAACATCGCCGACTGCAATCTCACCGTCGTCGGCGAGACCGCCAATGCGTGGATGCGCATGGCCCAGTGCTTCGCCGGCGAACCCCAGGAACCGCCCGCACCGGGCGAAAGGGCCTGGTAAGGCCGCAACGGCACACGACACCAGGAGAAGCAACCATGCAACCAGGCACGATCAAGCTCGGCGTCGTCTTCCCCCATAACGAGATCGGTGTGGACCCGATCGCCATCCGTGACTACGCCCAGGGCGCAGAGGAACTGGGCGCCGACCACATGATGATCTACGACCACGTGCTCGGCGCGGATCCTGAAAGGCCGGGCGGCTGGGACGGCCCGTACGACAAGGACGTGGCCTTCCACGAGCCATTCACCCTGTTCTCGTACATGGCGGCGGTCACCTCGAAGATCGTGTTCGGCACGTGCGTGCTGGTCCTGCCCCAGCGTCAGACTGCGCTGGTGGCGAAGCAGGCGGCCCAGCTCGCGATCCTTTCCGGCAACCGGTTCCGGATGGGCATCGGCGTCGGCTGGAACACCGTGGAGTTCGAGGGTCTCGGCGTTCCGTTCACGCGGCGCGGCGCCAGGCAGGCCGAGCAGGTCGAACTCATGCGCCGCCTCTGGACGGAGGACAACGTGGCCTTCAAGGGCGAATACCACACCATCGATCGGGCCAGTATCCTGCCTCGGCCCGATCGCCCCATTCCGATCTGGTTCGGGGGTGGCGCGCCTGCCGTACTGCGGCGTTGTGCGCGGCTCGGAGACGGCTGGGCGCCCGTCGGAACGCCGAACGAGCAGTCGCGGAAGGCAATCGCCACGATCCGCGAGGTTCGCGAGGCGGCGGGACTGCCATGGGAGGGTTTCGGTATCCAGGCGCAGGCGCAGACCCGGGGCGGCGATCCGTACAGGTGGAAGACCCACCATGACCGGTGGCACGAACTCGGCTGCACGCATCTCGCCATCGTGACCCACTACGTGGGGAACGGCACCAAGGTGGACGCCCACCTGGCAGCGGCGGAGCGCTACTTCGAGGCCGTGCGCAGCTGAGGGGGCGTTCAACGCCCGCCAGTAGCCCACGAAGCGCCAGGAAGCGATGACGCCTGCGCCGGAAAAGGACCATCCCAAGCTGGTGATGCTCGGGATGCTCCACATGGCGCAGTACTTCCCCGCCGCGTTCACGGGAATCGCCCTGCCCTTCCTGTTCCGCAAGGAAGGCCTGCCGCTCGAGATGTTCTGGCTGCTCGCGCTACCCGCTATCCCCCGCTGGCTGAAGTGGCTCATCGCCCTGGTCGTGGACAACCACGGCAGCGCCCGCATCGGCCAGCGCAAGAGCTGGATCATCCCGTGCACGGCGATCGGCGCCGCCGCCTATGCCGCGCTCGCCTGGATCCCCCCGGCGGTCTCCGCCGTGTACCTGATCGTCGGCATCCTGCTCGCCAAGTCGTTCATCATGGCCGCGCAGGACATCGCCGTGGACGGTTACGCCGCCGAGTCGATGACGGACGCCGAACGGGCCACGGGCACCTCGATCATCGGTTTCCTTGGCACTCTGGCCAATGTTTCTGGAAAGGGCGTCGTCACGCTCGTCACGACCTTTGGCTGGTTCCAGACCATGCTGGCGGCGTCCGCCCTCATGGTCGCGTTCGCGGCACCCGGGATCATCCGGCGGGAACCCCCGCCTCCCGCCGCGACGAGACAGCGCCGCGCGCGCGGCGAGCGCGCAAGCCTCGTGAAGGCCCTGCGCCGCCGCGAGTCTCGCTACATCCTTCCGTACCTCTCGGTATTCGGCTTCGGCGCCGGGTTCTTCGGCTCGATGCTCGGGCCCTTTTTCGCCGACGAAGGCCTCACGACCACGCAGTTCGGCATCCTGTTCACGATCGCAACCCTCGCAGGCAGCGGGCTCGGCGCACTTGTCACGCCCTGGCTGGTGGAACGCATCGGCATGCGCAGGACGGCGATCATCGGTGTCGTCGCGCTGCCGGTCGAGGGCTGCATCTTCGGCGCCCTCGCCCTGTACCCGGGGCTCCCGGCCCTGCCCACGCTCACGTCCATCGTAGCAATCCTTGGATTCGTCACGTCGATCTACTCCTACGTCGTGAACAACTCCCGCTTCCGGTGGGCGTCGAAAGCGCAGGCGGCCACGGACTACAGCATGCAGTCGAGTCTGTGGAACTTCGGCCTGTGGGCTGCGGGGTCCACCGCCGGGTTCGTCGTGGCGGACCTGGGCTGGGCGATCTTCTTCCCCATCGCGGGCTGCCTCGCCGGAGCGGGGGGTGTGCTCTACATCGTCCTGTTCGACCGCATCGAGGCCATGGTGCGGCGTCGGGAGCGCGACGAACTGGAGGGCGTTGCCGTCTTGGCACCGTAAACCAGGAGCGCGTCTTTGCGGCCGAGCCCAACCTGACCTGCTTCCTGGTCAACGTCCGCAAACGGATTGACCGTGCTCGTCAATCGGATAGAATGCCATCATGTTGCTTGATCTTACATCATGATACGTACGCAAATTCAACTTACCGCGGAGCAGCTGAAAGCGCTCAAGGGTCTCGCACGCGAGGAGGAACGTTCCGTAGCGGACTTGGTACGGGAGAGTGTCGCAGAGTACCTGGTGCACCGTCCGCGAGTGGACCGCGCCGAACGCGTGCACCGGGCTCGCAGCCTGATTGGACGTTACCACTCGGACTGCCCCGATCTCGCCGAGCATCACGACGACCACCTCGACGACGCGTTCGACCATTGAGCCTGTTTGTCGACACGTCAGCCATCCTCGCCATTGTCGACGCGGATCAGCCCCGGCACCGGGACGTCGTGGAGGCGTTCGACTTGGCGATCGACACCGGCGACCCCCTGTTCACGTCCAACTACGTGCTCGTGGAGACCTTTGCACTCGCGCAGCGCCGCCTGGGACTGCCCGCATCGCGCGACCTCGCGGTGTCGTTCGTTCCGCTGCTCAATACGCTGTGGGTGGACGAGTCGATCCACGAGACCGCCCTATCGGCGCTTCTGGCCTCCGGTCGGCGCAGCCTCTCGCTCGTCGACTGCACCAGTTTCGAAATCATGCGTCGGCACGGCCTCACGCAGGTAATCGCACTGGATCGCGACTTTCGGCAACAGGGCTTCCAGGTTACGCCTGCTGGCTAATCCGCCATGCCGCAATCGGCGTCCTCGCTCTGACCGTAGAGGAGTGCATCTTCTGCGTCCTCACCGTAGACCCCCTACGAAGTCGACATACAAGCTGTCCGAGTACGCCGAAAGAAGAACGAAAATCGCTGAAATAGCCCTTATCCGTCATCTATAAGTCTATTTCTAAGGTCAATCAAATTGCTGGAACGCCGGCGAAGACTGAAAGAAATAGACGCCGCATTGGCGGAAGTAGAGAAAAAACTGCTAGACAACTGCGCACACCTCGGCGGCATCGTCGCCGCTCGCAGCATTTCATCTGAAGAGCAGCTAGGCGAGGAAGAAGAGTCTCTGAACAAACGCGATGTCTTTGGGCGAACAATCAAGTACGAGTATTGGCGAGAAGGCGACGAAGGCCCTTTCGTCCATTTCATTCGCGAACTCGCAAAAGACCTTCCGAAGGACGCCGTGACTTTCATTGGTTCCACCGATGGCGACATGATCGGGTCATACCACATTGCCGACGACACCCTGCGAGCGGTCACGGGTATTTCCGAGGAAGAAGAATTGGGCAAGAGACTCTTCGACTGCATCCGTTACGGGGAGATTGACTTCGCCGAATGCCTCCGAGTCAAACGGAACGGAAATGAAGAAAGCTATCGCCAATGGCTATCCGAAGAGCTGTCCCGGGCACAAGAGGAGACCCGACGCCGGTTGCAGGATTTCCTCGGACGTCTCCCGGTCGCCATCAGCGAATCCGATGCGGCTGGGAACAGGAGCGGAACATGACCAGCCTGACAATTACACGCCACGGCGAGGTTCGGATGTCTCAGCGATGTATCCGCCAGACAGACCTGGAAGTCATCCTCGCCCATGGTACCGAGGTCGGTCGGAACCGGATCATGCTTAAGAGACAATGCAATGCCCAGAAACGGGCGGGAATTCGCCCAGCTCCTAATTTCGATGTACTGGGTGGCAGTCATTGTTGGGTTCATCGCCTTGTTCCTCGCAAATCTGCCGTGACCTATCACGTTCTTGACGAGTCAAGGTGCATGGGACTCGACGCGGTCCACCATGGTCGCGCCGTGCGCAGTTAATCCCGTACCAACGCCTCCACCACCACTGGCGCGGGATCGACACCGGTAAGCTGTTCCAGGGTGCTGAGGCCCCCAGGATTCGCGACGTTCGCTTCGAGCACGTATGGGGCGGCAAGATCGATGCCGGCGAACCTGGCGCCGCGAACCTCCAGGCGCGCGATGACTCTTCGGACCAGTGCGGTTTCGCCCGCGTCGAGTTCCGTCCGTCGGACGACCGCCCCCGTCGCGAGGTTGCCGCCCTTCTTGGTATAGGCACCGATGATCTCCCCGCCGGCAACCACCGCGCGCTTCTCGTTGCGTTCGGCTTCCGCCACGTAGCGCTGCAGCAGGCAAAACCGGCCAGCGCCGCGTCCGGTCAGGTGTTCGAGCACCGCGCGGCAGTGGACGTCTCCCGTCTCGACTAGGAAGACATCGCGGCCGAAACTCCCTGCGGTCGGCTTGGCCACCCAGCGGCCGCCACGGGCAACGATCTCCATGAGCGTGTCGACATCGGCGCTGGCATGCGTCTCGGGGCCGAACTCCGCCAGGTCGAACTTGCCGTGCAGGTAAACGAGGGCGTCCGCGGTGTTGACGAATCGCGCCTGGTCCAGGGTCTTCAGGAGTTGCATGCGGTCAAGAAAGGTCTCCCGCGCGCCGAGTCCGAGAATCCAGACCAGGTCGAACGGCGCCAGGGGGGCCGCACGACCCCCGGCATCCCGCGCGGCCACACCGTCCGCCGTCAGCGCAAGCGTTTCGTGAAATAGCACGGCAACCCGCCAACCCGCGGCTTCGAACGCGGCGGGCAAGCGCTCGCGATTGTCGTTCGCGGACTCTCCAGGAGCAGTGAGAAAAGCGATGCGTTTCAATCTGTCGTCACCTCGGGACGGAGTGGGTGCGCTATGCGAACACCGCCGTTTCGATCTTCCCCCAGCCGGAATTGATGCTCGGGGATTTGCGTTACACTCGGGGCATGCGCGCGAACTACAGTCTAACGCCCGCCGAGATACCGAGGCACCAACCCGCCACGCTGGCGGCCGCGGAACGCATGGCGTTGAAGGAAGAGATTCGCGCCCGGCTCGATGCGCTGGACGCTGTTCTCGTCGCGCATTACTACGTGGACGCCGACATCCAGGACTTGGCCCAGGAGACGGGCGGTTGCGTCTCCGACTCCCTCGAGATGGCGCGTTTCGGGCATGACCATCCGGCATCGACCCTCGTGGTGGCGGGCGTCAGCTTCATGGGAGAGACGGCGAAGATACTGTCGCCCGAGAAGCGCGTGCTCATGCCTACCCTGGAAGCCACCTGCTCCCTCGACATCGGCTGCCCCCCCGACGAGTTCGAAGCCTTCGTCAAGGAACACCCGGACCGCACGGTCGTCGTCTACGCGAACACGTCGGCGCGCGTCAAGGCGATGTCCGACTGGGTCGTCACGTCGAGCGTGGGACTCAAGATCGTCGAACACCTGGGCGCGAACGGCGAACGCATCCTGTGGGCGCCGGACAAGCACCTCGGCGCCTACATCCAGCAGCAGACGGGCGCGGACATGCTGCTGTGGACCGGCGCCTGCATCGTCCACGAGGAGTTCAAGTACGACAAGCTCAAGCAGTTGATCGAGGTCTATCCGGACGCGGGCGTGCTGGTGCATCCGGAATCGCCCGCCGCCGTCATCGGGATCGCCGACTGCGTCGGATCGACGAGCCAGATCATCGCGGCGTCGCAGGAGATGCCGAACGACACGTTCATCGTCGCCACCGACCGCGGCATATTCCACCAGCTCCGCAAACTGTCGCCCCACAAGCGCTTCATCGAGGCGCCGACCGCCGGGGCCGGGGCCACCTGCATCAGTTGCGCCCACTGTCCCTGGATGGCCATGAACGAGCTCCGGTCACTGAACGAGTCCCTGGAACGCCAGGACAGCGAGGTTTTCGTCGACGAAGATGTCGGCGTCCGGGCCATGGTCCCGCTTCGACGAATGCTGGACTTCGGTCGCCGGCAATGAGACTTTTCTGCGCACTGGGCGTACTGATCGCGAGTATGGCGATGGCATCTGAGTACAGCGACGGCTGGGGGCCTCCCACCGGAACACGGATCCCCGACGAGGAGTTCACTTCCCATCTCGGCGAAACACGCACATTTGCCGACCTGATGGGCGAGAAGGGCGTTCTGATCCTGTTCAACCGTTCCGCGAACTGGTGACCCATCTGCAAGGCTCAGTTCGTCGAACTGAATGCGTGGCAGGACCGTTTCGAAGGACTCGGCGTCAACGTCGTCGGGATGACGTACGACGCTCCGGAGGTATTGTCCGACTTCGTCCTGGACAAGGACCTGGGCTATGCGCTGCTCTCCGATCCCGACGGGGCGTACGTGACGGCGCTGGGCATACGTAACGACGAATACGGGCCCGGTCACCCCGGCTTCGGGATACCGCATCCCGGCATCATGCTGGTCGATCCTTCCGGCGCCATCCTGTACAAGGCCGCGATGGAAGACTATCGGAAGCGGCCCTCGTTCGAGTCGGTGTTCGATGCGGTGAGCGGCGCGGTGCAGTAAACCGGCGAAGCCTGCGCGGAATAGCCGAATCCCAACAAGGCTTCCGCCAACCTCCCGGGCCTGGGAGCAGGCTTGCCGTTGTACAGCGCAGTCACCTAGCCCTTGAGCGACTCCAACTCCGTTCTCAGGTCGAGAATGCGCTGGGTAAACCCCTCCGTGAGACGGTAGTTGTCCTCTACCAGCCTGCGGGCGTATTCGAGATGCTGGATGGCCTGCCGGTAGTCGCCGCGCAGCGCGAAGAACTCCGCCCGCGCGCGGTGGACGCCAACGATGTCGCCCGCGAGTCCGGCGGTTTCGGCGAGTTCATGCCACACGTCGATGTCGTCCCCGTGCACGCGGCTCTGCCGGATCAGCACCTCCTTCGCATCGCCCTGGCGGCCAACCGACGACAGCGCCTTCGCATAGAGCATCGCCAGCGGCTGGTTGTCCGGGTTGATCACCAACTGGTGGGCGAGGAACCCCGCGGCTTCTTCCGCCCGCCCGGCCGCTGTCAACGTTTCCCCGTAGGATGCCGCCAGGAGGATGCTCCCGGGATTGGCATCCAGAAGCCGTTTCATGTCGAGCACCGCTTCGAGATGCTCGCTTGCGCCGGAGCGGGCGAGCGCCAGCCGATAGCCCCTCGCGGCCCCCGACACGTCGTCATCCCGGGCGCGCGCCAGCGCGTCTTCGGGCGATCGCGCGAAGTGCACCAGGGTACGCGCTCGCATGAACTGGTAGTCGCGCGAACCAGCCACCGATCGGTCGGGATATTGCGCCGCCTGGTTGCGCGCATCGGCTATGCGCGATTCCGTGACGGGGTGCGTCAGGAGGAACTCCGGCATCGTCTCCCGAAAACGGTACGCCCGCTGCATGCGGCCGAACATGCGCTCCAGCCCGTGGGGGTCCAGCTCCGCCCGGACCATGGTATTGAGGCCGATCCGGTCGGCCTCCTGTTCGCGGCTTCGGCTGTACCGGAGCTGGTTCTGCACGGCGGCCGCCTGAGTTCCGACCATTGTCGCCAGTCCCGCGTCACCGCCGCCGCCCGCGGCCATCAGCACCGCACCCGCGAGCAGACCAACGAGCATGGGCAATGTCGACTGTCGCTGCGCCTCGATATCGCGGGCGAAATGGCGCTGGCTCAGGTGCGCGAGTTCATGCGCCATCACGGCGGAATATTCGTGCACGTCGCGGGCATGGACCAGCAGACCCAGGTGCACGCCCACGACCCCGCCGGGCACGGCGAAAGCGTTGATCTCGGGATTGTCGATCAACACCGGATATAGCGCGGCATCCTTGAGGTCCGAGTGCTGCGCGAGTTGCTGCAACTGGGTGGCGACGTAGTACTTGAGTATCTCGTCCTGGACGGTGGGAACCCCGGACCGCACCTGTTTCAGGAACATCTGCCCCAGTCGGCGTTCCTCCGCAGGCGAAACGATGGCCGATGACGCATCGCCCAGTTCCGGCAACTCGTCCGGCGTCGCGGCGTGCGACGAAGACAGGCTGGCGAACGCTGCTGCAGCCACCAGCAACACTAGGAATCTCATGGAAGAAATCGTATCAAAACGCCAGCTTGTGAATCGGCGGCATTGCCTGATCAGGAATCTCCGGTCAACATGCACCGTTCCACCAACCGGGACACAGGACGAAGCGCATGGGCGAAGTCCCCCAACAGTCCGGCGAAACCATCGCCTGAAGGCCGCACAGTCCATCGACACTGACAACCCCGACTGGCCCTACGCAATGGGACAGTTGTATCTGCGCGGCATGATGTTCGGGGGCACGTCCAATCCGGCGCAAGCCCTGGAGCAATTTCGGCAAGCCTACGACCTCGCCGAGAACGACATGCGGCGAAGCTATTTCCTCGGCAACCTCGTGGACGCGGCTTTCGAGGCGAAGCGCCATGACCAGGGGCGCAGCTTCCGATCGACAGCAATTTGACGAAGGCCTCCTTCCGACCCAGATCGGTTCTCGATTTCGGCCAACAACGTTGTTCCTTTGCCCGACCTTACGGGAACTGCACCGGGATAGTCGGTTGCCACCTGAATGCGAAAGTCGTTGATCGGCATTTGCGGGAAAACCGGGTGGAACGAGAAACCTCGCATGTTCCGCGAAGAAGAGCCAACTCAGATCAAGGCCCCGAATGGTCAAGTCAACGCACAACCCTGTGATCAGGCTGTGGAACTATTGTGGGACTCACGAGTGTGTGAGCATGTCGAGTGTCTATGCCTTTGCCGGTGGGTGGCCCGTACGGGATCGACGCTTTCCACTCCGCTGGCAACACCACCTGCTATGCTCTCGCGCCATGGCCGAAGCCACCGAGACACTGCTCGACGCGAGCGGACTGACCTGTCCGATGCCGCTGCTCAAGGCGAAGCAGGCATTGAACAGGATGCAATCCGGAGAACTGCTGCGGGTTATCGCCACTGATCCCGGGTCCGTCAGGGATTTCCAGGTCTTCAGCGCGCAGAGCGGGAATGCCCTGCTGGAGTCGCGGCAGGAGGACGGCAGCTACTTCTACCTGCTGAAGAAGAAAGACGGCTGATTTCCGGTGCGCTTCCTCGAAGTCATCGGCGGCTGGATCAACGAGCACTTCTCGAACGAGGAGGCCATCTACCTGGTGGTCCTGCTGGTCGCCGCCTTCGTGGTGCTGTTCTTTTTCGGCGCCTATATCGCGCCGGTCCTGGCTGGCCTGATATTCGCGTATCTCCTGAGCGCCGTCGTCGACCGGCTCGTCGACTGGCATGTGCCCAGACTGGCGGCGGTGTGGATCGTATTTGCGCTTTTCGTGGGCGGCGCCATCGCTCTCGTCATCGGCATCGCCCCGTTGATCTGGCGGCAGTTGACTGAATCCGTGAATGCCATGCCCGGCGTCATCGACCGCCTGCGCGTCCTGCTCGGCGACCTTTCCACGGAGTTTCCCGGCACCTTTTCCCCCACGGCCATCGAAGGCTGGCTCGCCGCGCTGAACGCCGAGGTGACGGAAATCGGAAAGGCCGCCCTGCAGGGGCTGGTGGCGCAGGTGCCGAACGTCTTCGGCATCATCATCTACCTCATCCTTCTCCCGATCTCGTTTTTCTTTTTCCTGAAGGACGGTAAATCGATGGTCGCGCGGGTACTCGCGATGCTGCCGCAGCACCGGACGCTGCTCGACAGCGTGGGCCGCGAGATGAACGTGCAGATCGCCAACTACATTCGCGGCAAGGCCATCGAGATCCTCATCGTCGGCACCGTGACGTACCTGGCATTCCTCTTCCTCGGACTCAACTACGCGGCGCTGCTCGGCTTCGTCGTCGGCATTTCCGTGCTGGTCCCCTTCGTCGGTGCGGCGGTGGTAACCGTGCCCGTCGCCGCCGTAGGGTTCCTGCAGTACGGCTGGTCCTGGGACTTCGCATACGTCATGGCCGCCTACGGCGTCATCCAGGCGCTGGACGGCAACGTGCTCGTGCCGATCCTGTTCTCGGAAACGAACGACCTGCACCCGATCACCATCATCGTGGCGGTCCTGGCATTCGGAGGGCTATGGGGATTCTGGGGCATCCTGTTCGCCATTCCGCTGGCGACGCTGGTCAAGGCGATCTTCAACGCCTGGCCGCGCACGAACGTCGCCCAAGCGCCCGAAACGTAGCTCGCTCCATCCTGCTGCCAACCTCTACATGCTGCCCACCTCTAACTTGTGGAAGGCACGGCCGGGATTTACCATGACCACTCGTTAACCGGAGGACACGTAGGCCCCCATGTTGCAAGGGAGCAATGTCGCACTGATCACGCCCATGAAGCCGAATGGCGACGTGGACTGGCCAGCCCTCGAAGGCCTTATCGACTGGCACCTCGAATCCGGCACGCACGGCATCGTGCCGGTCGGCACCACCGGCGAGTCGGCGACACTGGATCACGACGAGCACAAGCGGGTGGTGGAGCATACGCTCCGGCGGGTCGACGGACGCATCCCGATCATCGCCGGCACCGGGTCCAATTCCACCGCGGAGGCGGTCGAACTCACCGCCGCCGCCGCGAAGGCCGGCGCCGACGCGTGCCTCCTGGTGACCCCGTACTACAACAAACCCACGCCCGAGGGCCTGTACCAGCACTATCGAGCCATCTCCGAAGCCGCAGATGTGCCAATCGTGCTCTACAACGTCCCGCCCCGCACTTCATGCGACATGCAGCCGGAAACGGTGGCCCGGGTCGCGCAACTCGAGAACGTGGTCGGCATCAAGGAAGCCTGCGGCGATGCCGGGCGGGTCGCGGAAATCCGGGAGGCAGTCGGAAGCGACGACTTTATCGTCCTGTCGGGCGAGGACGCCCAGAACCTGCAGATGATGGAACTCGGCGCTGTCGGCTGCATATCGGTGACCGCGAACGTTTTGCCGCGGCAGATGTCGGAGTTCTGTACGGCCTTTCTCGAAGGCGACAGATCCCGGGCACGGGAACTGGATGAACAGTTGCAGCCGATCCACGAGATCCTCTTCGTCGAGACGAGTCCCATACCGACGAAATGGGCGCTTCACCTGATGGGACGCGTAGACACCGGCATACGCCTGCCGCTGGTCCCCCTGTCGGCCGCGCATGTCGACGAACTCAGGGCGCGCCTTTTGCGCGCCGGCGCGCCTTGACGCTGCGCGCAATCCTTCGCGCCACCGCCGTGGTGGCCGTCCTGGTCCCCGCCGTAACCGGCTGCCGGTGGTTGAGCGACGAAAAGGGCCTCGTTCGGAACACGTCGAACGACTACATCGAGGCGCAGGAGACCGAACCCCTGATCATTCCCGGCGATTTGTCGGCGGCACGAATCAGGGACACCTGGCCCATTCCCGCCATAGAGGCCAAGCCCCTTGCCAGGCACTATCCCGGAGACGCACCGCCGCCGGACGCGATTTTCGGCGGCGAGGCCCAGGACGCGATCAAGATCCAGAGGCTCGGTGACCGCCGGTGGATGATCATCGCCGACGAGCCCTCGAAGGTGTGGCCCGTCCTCGAACAGTTCCTCACCGAAAACGGTATCGGCATCGCCTCGGAAACGCCGGAAGCGGGCCGCATCGACGGGACCTGGCTATCCGTCGACAGCGGCAACCATGAGGATGTTGTCCGCGGGACGATCAAGGAACACAAGCAGGACACTGACGGACGCGACCGGATCCGGTTCAAGATAGAGCAGGGCATTCGGTACGGAACCTCGGAGATTCACCTGCGCCACGAGAACGATGCGCTGGCTCAGCCCACGGCCGACTGGCCATCGAAGTCGGCCGTGCCAGACGTGGAGGAAGCGCTGTTGCTCGAGTTCGGTCGCTACTACGCCGCCGGCATCTCGACGCAGTCCGTATCGATGCTTGCCCGCCAGATCTCAACCGCGAACAAGGCGGTCATCGAACGCGATGGCCAGGGCTATCCGAAACTGCGGCTGAACGTCGATTTCGATCGCGCATGGGCGGTTGTCAACTCGGCACTGGAGCGCGCGGAAGTCGAGATCGACAACACGCAGCGCAGCGACGGCCTGTTGCAGGTCAAGATAACGAAGGACGTTCTCGGGGGCCGGAAAAGGTCGCTGCTTTCCCGCTTCTGGCCAAGCGGCGAGGATGCAAGGCCCCTCGACATTCGAATCGAATCAATCGAAGAATCGCAGGTCGTCCAGGTCTTCGAGCGCGACGGGCAGCCAGCGCCGGGAGAAATCAGCCAACAGATCCTGGTGATGTTGCGCGAGTTCGCTTCCTGACCTCGGTCCGTGCCGGCTCCGTGATCTCAGCCGGCCGGGCTCCCCGCCGCGCACTGCCGTTGGCCAGGGGCGAGATGCCGAAATGGCCGGCCAGCGGCGAATGTCCCACGATGTCCGCCACGCCGCGAAGTTTGAAATGCAGCCTCGACCGGGGCCATGGCACCGCGACCAGGGTGCACGCAAGTATCAGCAAATCGATGCGCAGGCTCCTGTGCGCGAAGTACCACGTTTCGAGCTGTCCCTTGAGCGGAATGATGACGCTGTCGTAGTACTCCTTCGGGTTTCCCGGGGCCTGGGCCAGGATGCGGTCCTCGTTGCGGAACACCAGCGAACCCACGCCGGTCACGCCGGGTTTCATGCTCTTCACGATCTCCTGCACCCGGGGCGAGTAGCAGTGAAACGCGCGCGACGTGAGCGGCCGGGGACCGACCAGGCTCATCTCACCCAGGAACGTGTTCCACAGCTGCGGAAGTTCATCTATCTTGAGTGCGCTCAACCGCTTTCCGACCGGCAGCACCCGCGGATCATCGCCATAGGTGATGTCTCCGGCCACCGCACTGCCGCTGGCCATGGTCGTGAACTTCAGCAGCGTGAACTTCGCGCCCGAGCGTCCCACGCGCCGTTGCCTGAACATGACGTTCGTTTCCCCGGCGAAGCGCAGCAAGACCGACACGATCAGGTACAGCGGCGGCAGGACGAACATCAAAAGGCCACTGAGAAGAACGTCGATCACCCGCTTCGAGACCGCGTAGAACCGCGTATTCGTGCTGTGGCCGTTCGTCGATGTGGTTGAGTTCATAGGGCAATACGATGAGTTGGACGCCATCCCCGCAAGCGCGCGCCTTTGATACGCCTTCTGGATTGGTGCGCAAGTCTACCACGCCCGCCGCTCGTCGCCCCTGAAAAACGATGATGATCCAATACTCGCAATGCAAATCGCGACACTAAACAAATAGGGTTGGTCCAAAGCTGCAACAAAGGTCCCCTGGGCCTTCGGGCCGGTGGTCGCGAACGGCAGCGGCCGGGTCTGCTTGCGGTGGCAGGGACCTGCTATCGGCATATCGCCGGCATAGACGAAAAGCTCTGAGGAACGCGCCCAAAACAGTCCCCGAAACCCGCGTTCCATGCAACACTCTAACGCTAAGACATGCACCACCCGGAACGAGAGATGCGTGTTCATGTTGTCGGCGGCCACCATGCGGCCACGCGCCTTCGGGACTGGCGCAAGCGCCACTCCACGGATCGCCGATCCTGCCGCGGCGCGGAGATCACCTGATGCATGTCGGCATCCTTCAGGCGGATCGCGTTGATCCCGAGCACCGCGCCAGGTTCGGCGACTACCCCGCCATGTTCGCCGAGACGCTTCGCGGCAGCATGGACCAGGAGGCCACGTTCGAATACTTCGACGTGCGCCGCGAACGCTATCCCAAGGCTATCGGAGACTGCGACGGTTATCTGATTACCGGCAGCCGGGCCAGCGTCTACGAGGACGATCCCTGGATCGCCCGCCTCACCGGTTTCGTGGGCGAACTGCACGAAGTCCGCGCCAGGACCATCGGTATCTGCTTCGGACACCAGTTGATCGCCGAGGCCCTGGGCGGCGCCGTTAGCCGGGCGCCCGGAGGATGGGGCGTCGGCGTGCACGCATGGAATGTAGTGCGGGAGGAGCCCTGGATGCGTCCCCCGTTGCGGGAAATCCGCCTCCTGGCGAGCCACCAGGACCAGGTAGAGACACTGCCGCCCGGCGCGCGCCTCCTGGCGTCAAGCGAGTTCTGTCCGCATGCCGCGTTCGCGGTCGGCGACCACATGCTGGCGGTGCAGGGCCATCCCGAGTTCACGAAGGCCTACGCCGAGTTTCTCTTGCATAAGCGAAAGCCCCTCCTCGGCGCAGCGTTCGAGCCCGGCCTGCGATCCCTGGCCCAGCCAACCGACGCGGGCGTTGTGGCGCGCTGGATCGCGGGATTTTTGACCGACATCGGGCCTGACCGAAGCTGGAAATGAACCTGTATGCGGCTATAATCCGACCTTGACCTTTGAACAGGTCATGGAACCCGAGAGAACCGCCTCAACCCACTTCGGAACCATCGCAGATGCCCAGCAAGTACCCGTTTCGCCTGAACCCGCTCGTCGCAGCCATAGGCGCCGTCCTGGCCCCGCCCGCAACTGTCATCGCACAGGAGCAGGAAGACGAGACCGGAACAGAAACAGAAGCTAGAGACCTCGTCGAGGAGATCATCGTCACGGCGCGCAAGCGCGACGAGAACATCCAGGACATTCCTTCCAGCGTGCAGGCGATCCGAGAGGACATGCTGAAACAGATCGGCGCATTGCATATCGAAGACTACGCGCGCCTGATTCCGAGCATGACCTGGATCGAGTTCTCGCAGGCGGGCAGCAACTACGTCACCTTCCGGGGCATCACCACCGGCACCGACGATTTCGTTGCCCAGGCGAGCGCCTCCGTCTACCTGGACGAGGTCTCGGTCACCCAGACCGGCGCACAGCCGAACGTGCGCACCATGGACATCAACCGCGTCGAGGCGCTGTCCGGCCCGCAGGGCACGCTCTACGGCGCCGCCGCGCAAGCCGGCACCCTGCGCGTCTACAGCAATCAACCGGATGCGACCCGGTTCGAGTCCAGCGTCGACACCAACTTCCGCAGCGGCCCGGAGAGCGCAATGAGCCACGCCGTCACCGGCGTACTGAACGTGCCGCTGGTGGAGGATGTATTCGCCATTCGTATCGCCGCCCAGACCGGCGAAGACGGCGGCTACATCGACAACGTCCTCGGGCACACGCCCGACGGCTGGTACGGCTCCTCGGTGAACAGCGGCGAACGCGCAGCATGGGGCTCGCTTGACAATTCTGCCGTCGTCGAGGACGACTGGAATTCCGTCGAATCACTCGCTACCAGGATCCAGGCCCGCTGGAACGTCAACGAAGACTGGTCGGTGACGCTCGGCCACAACTATTCCGTACAGGAAGCCCAAGGCGCCAACGACTACAACCCGTTCGTCGGTGACCTCGAAACCATCGCGTTCAACAAGAACTATCGACAGGACGAGTGGGACCTGTTCTCCCTGACGCTCAGGGGCGACCTCGGTTTCGCCCAGTTCGTCTCCGCCACCAGCTTCTTCGACCGCCAGTACGATTACTCGCTCGACGGAACCGTCTACTTCAAGTACTACCACGCCTGGGGTTGCGAGAACCGTTCAGACACCTCCTACTACTATTGGCTCTGGGTCAACCCGGAGAACGGGCTGGCAGTCTACTACCCGCAGTACTGCATCATGCCCGGCGGTCCCGGTCAGCAGGGCGACTATCTCGGCGTCATCGAAGGCCCCTCCTGGAACGACAAGTTCGCCCAGGAACTGCGCATCTCGAGCCAGGGCGACACGTTCGACTGGCTGCTCGGGTTCTATTACGAGGAGAGCAGCGACAACTGGGACTCGGTGTGGATGAAGTCCACCAGCCATAACTACCAGGACACGCTATCCCTGCGGTACTTCGAAGACCGCTACGGCATGTCGTTCCCCAATGCCGAGTACGCTTTCCTCTCGACCGACCGGACCAACTGGAAGCAGACCGCGGTGTTCGGCGAACTGATCTGGCATATCACGGACCAGTTGCACATGACGGTGGGCGCCCGCCGGTTCCAGACCGAGAACGACAAGCAGTACCTCAAGTACCACGCCGCGTACACGGGACCCGACGGCAGGCAGGTCGGAGGCGCGCTGCAACCCATTTCCCAGCCCGGCACGGGCGGATTCGCGGCCGCGCACTCCGAGATCAGCGAGTTCGTGCCGAAGTTCACCCTGAGCTACGCCATCGACGACGACAGGATGGTGTACGCGACCTACACCGAGGGCTTCCGGACCGGCGGCACGAACCGCAACAACGGCCGCGCCGACTGGTCGCGCACGTTCTTCCCGCAGGTCTTCGAGCCGGACGTCGTCGCCAACCATGAGATCGGCATCCGCACGCGCTCGGCGGACGGCAAGTTCCAGTTCAATGCCAGCGCGTTCTACATGGACTGGCAGGACTTCCAGATCGAGGTCGTCGATCCGAGCGGGCAAAGCTGCACGCCGGAGGAACCCGTTCGCTGCGGCAACCCCTGGCTCAGAGTGGTGGGCAACGTGGGCGATGCGCACACGTCCGGCGTCCAGGTGGACTTGGCATGGGTTCCCGCCGACGGCTGGGATATCGGCGCCAACGCCCAATGGCTCGAGGCGCAGTCGGACGAAGAGATCATCCTGAATGCAAGGCTGAATTCCCAAGGCACGCCGAGGGCCGTCGTTACCGAGGGACTCGACCTGCCCAACACGCCGGATCTGACCGCGGCCGCCTGGGCCAGCTACACCTGGCCGGTGACGATCGTTCCGGGCGGGCAGATGACGCTGTCGACCAGCTATTCGTACCGGGGCGAGTCGACCAACGTGTTCATTCCGGTGCCGGAGACCTCGGCGAACCCCTCGTTCACCAACGAGGCCTACCATTGGCTCGGCGCGCGGCTCGCGCTCTACGCGAGCGAGAGCGATTGGCAGATCGACGTGTTCGTCAACAACCTGACCAACGAGCGGGCGGACTACTGGCACGGCACCGGCAACTTCGAGTGGCAGTTCGCGCGGACGAACGAGTACGAGCACTACCACAGGGTGTGGACGAACCGCCCGCGCGAATTCGGCGTCCGCTTCGCCAAGTGGTGGAGATAGTCGACCGAGATTCCTGACTGAAAGGGAAAGCCCGCTCTGGCGGGATTTTTCCTTTCGCAAGAACGAAAACGCCAGCCTGAAATACGCGGCATGAATTCTCCTCGCACCCTTCGGTGTGGCTCGTTCACCCGCCGAAGAGTGCTCGGCGGGATGGTCGCCGTGGGCGTGGCCGTAAATCCGATCCTGTCCAGGATGGCGAGCGCCGCACAAGGCGGCAGTTCCGTACGGATGCAGGCGAGGATGTTCTTCGAACCCCACATCCCCAGCGCGTTGCGGCGGGCGCTGCAATACGCGGGAGACGACGGGTTCGTCGCGTCCATGCCCCAGCTCCTGCATGCCCGGACTCACGCGCCCTACGACAACATCATCTGGAATACCTGGTTCACCGCAAACTCCGAGGAGAGCGTGGTGCGGACAGCGCAGGGAAACCACGTGGTCGTCGCTGTCCACGGCGGCGGCATCCTGGCCTCGCCGGAACGGATGGAACGCAGTCTGCATGCGGACCTCGACCGTCACAATCCGGAGGGGATCACGGGACAGACCGCCATGAAGATCTCCGCAGAGGAAGCCCGGAACGTGCTCGAAGGCCGGCTGCCCGACGGTACCCGGATACCGGTGTACCCGTTCGAGGAGTTCCGGCGCGGTATCGGGGACCTGCCGGGGCGCTACGGCGTCATCCTCGATTTCGAGCTGGCGCGGCAGGCCAAGCGCGGCTACGAGCGCTTCGAGGTCCTGAAAATCGAACCCAACATGATCGTGCGCGCCGGCGGTGTCGAGCCGCTCGCCCGCTATCTCGACCGATTCCAGGCCCGTCACGACACCAAGCTGATGGGCAACTGGCATCCATACAACCGCATCGATCCCGATCAGCCGCAGGTACGCATACCGTTCCTCGCCGGCAACAGGGGCGGTGTCGGCAGCGAGGGCAACGACCAGGGGCTCGGTTGGGGCTACGACGCGGAGTACGGCATGGGCGGCGATGCGAGCACCGTCGGCATGGCGCGCTACGTCGCCGTCGCGCCGAGGAATGTCGCGACCAGCCTGCGGGATCTGGACTTCGAGCTTTAGCGCCATGAAATCCGTCGCCCTGACGGGCACCGTGTTTCACCCCCCGCCCAAGCCCACTGATTCGCCCATCCCACCCGTCCCGGGTCCTGCGCCTTGGTCAGCACTTACGTGCCGTTCTACGGCGCAAACCCCTGGCTTGACTCAAAACTCCTTCGCGAAGTCGACATTGTCCTTGACGAGTTTCTCGTCGCTGCCCAGGGCGTAGTGCTTCGACATGTCCGGCGAATAGCGGCTCGCGGGCGGACTCTTGCCCAGCGCCTCTGCCATCGCGCGGATGTGGTGCGGCCCGGCGCCGCAACATACGCCCTGGTAGTTCACGCCCAGCGCCCAGGCCTTCCTGGCGAACTCGGCGATCTCGTAGCGATTGCAGGCCAGGTTGTCGAGCGCGGTGGGGAAGGCAAGGTCGGGAATGCAGTCGCAACCCTCATCGGTCAGCGCCTGGAAATTCACCGCGTCCGGGGTCGTGCGATACGGGACCGGGAGCGCGGCTAGCGGGCCATCCACCTCGCTCGCGATGTCTTCCAGCAGCGGCAACATGGTCCAGGGACCCCGGATGCAGTTCAGTCCGACCACGTCCGCTCCCGCGTCCCGAAGCCTGCGGCACGCCTCGGGAACAGTGTATTCGTCCCTCAAGCCCTCGCGGTGCACCGCCAGCGTGATCACCGAGATCGCGCCGGCTTCCCGGATGACGTCCAAGGCCAGCAAGGCTTCCTGGTAGAAGGAGAAGGTCTCGCCAATGATGAAGTCCACGCCAGCTTCCGCTGCCCAGCCCACCTGCTCCTCGAACATGGCACGGGACTCTTTCCTGCTGCCGGCGTCGTCGGGCAGAAACACGTTGGTGTTGCAGATGTTGCCCGCCACCAGCGCGTCGCCCTCCGCCGCGACCTCCCGGGCAAGCTGCAACGCCCGGCGGTTGATTTCCTCCAGGTCGCCCTCGCGCCCGACGATCCTCAGCTTGTCTCGATGCGCGTAGTAGGTGAGCGCCTCGATCACGTCCGACCCGGCGTACATGAACTCCCGGTGCAACTCGGTGACGGCGTGGGGATGGTCCAGAACCACCTCCGGAACGTAGGCGCCCGCCTGCACATATCCCCGCCGCTCCATTTCGAAGACATACCCCTCGGCGCAGATCACCGGGCCTTCTTCGAGACACTCCAAGAGATTGCGTGATGCCATCGTCGTTCTCCTTCAGATGATGCCATCGCCCGTTTCCTTTGTACCCATGCGGCGCAACCATTCCGCCGCGCCGATCAGAAGCACCGTGCCAAGGAAGATGCAGGACCCGAGCGCCAGGACTGTCGGCAGTGTCTGCGGAAACCGGACCTGTGTCCACATGAAAACCGGAAGCGTGACCGAGTTGCCGCCCAGGAACAGGGCAAACAGGAATTCGTCGAACGAGGTGGTGAACGTCAGCAGGAACGCCGCGCCCACTCCGGGCAGAATGAGCGGGAAAGTCACGCGCCAGAACGTCATCCAGGCGTTCTCGCCCAGGTCGAGGGCCGATTCCTCGAGGCTCTTCGCAAAACCCTCGAGCCGCGCGCGAACGACCAGCGTCGCGAAGGGCACGGTGGCGACCACATGCGCGACCCCGATGGTCCAGAGCGACAGCGGAATACCCATGGCCAGCATCAGCACCATGAGGCCGACGGCCAGGATGATGCCGGGCATGACCATCGGCAGCATGATGAATCCCAGCGCCAGCCCCTGACCCGGAAGCCGGTACCGCGTCAACGCCCTGGCACCGATCGTCGCGAGTGTCGTCGTCACGAGTGCAACCGACAGCGCGAGTCGCAGGCTGTTGCCGAGCGCTTCCAGCAGTCCCGGCGTACCCGGGATCCCCGCGTACCACTTGAGCGTGAATTCCTTCAGCGGCAGCACCATCTGCACGCTGTCGTTGAAGGAGAAGATCGGCAGCATCAGGGACGGGATGTAGAGAAACAGGAGATAGAGCACCATGTAGATGTGCAGCACGCCGAAACGCTGCCGTTCGCTGGTGGGCGGTGACCTGGTCGAGGCCGCGGACTCCATCTCGCGCCTGCGGACGGTTCCCAACTGCGCGAGCCAGATGAACGTCACAACGATGAGGGTGATCGCCAGCATCATCATGATCGTCAGCGCCGCGCCGAGCGGCCAGTTGTAGGCGGGGCCGAACTGGGCCGCGATGATCTGGCCGAACATCATGCCCTTCGGGCCGCCGACCATCATGGGCGTGATGTAGTCGCCGACCGTGGGGATGAACTGGATCACCGCCGCGACGATGACCCCGGGCATCGACAGCGGCAGCGTAACCCGGAAGAAGGTTCTCGCCGGGCTTTCGCCAAGATCGGCAGCAGCCTCGAGCAGGGAGCGGTCGATCTTCGAGAGGGACACGTAGATGGGCAGGATCGCAAAGGCAGCCCACGCGTGGGCAAGGGTGAGGATCACCGCGAATCGGCTGTAAAGCAGGAACTCGAGCGGACTATCGAGAAGACCCACGTCCATGAGAGTGGAGTTGATGACGCCGCTATTGCCCAGCATGATCTTCCAGGCAAGCACCCGCAGCAGGTAGCTCGTCAGGAACGGAAGACTGATCAGGATCAGCCACGCAAGCTGGTTCTTCCTGACCTTGAATGCCAGGAAGTAGGCGACCGGATACGCCAGCAATACGGTGATGAGCGTCACCGTCGCCGACATCCGGACCGACCGCCAGAGCAGCTTGCCGTAGACCCACTTGTCGAAGAAAGTCTCGTAGTTGGCGAGCGTGAACGTCCGGACGATGTGGACGTATTCCTGGGACCAGAAACTGTAGACGACGAGGGTGAAGACTGGCACCGCCAGTGCGCAGACCATGATCGTGAGCGTTGGCGACAGCTGCGCGTAGCCGCGCAGCCACTCGTGCCTGAGGAGAAGCGCCCTCATCGTCAAACGGGGAAGTCCTGGTGTGGTGCGCCCGCAAACTGCCACGGTTGTTGACACCGCGCAATTCGGTCACGCAATCTTGCGGCTTCGCGGCGCTCGACGCGCCTCCCCCATCGCCGTCCGCCATTGCGGAAACGGCGAATCGCAAGGCCTGACCCAAGGACCAGATCCCCATGACAGATATCAGGATGGAAGCGGAGATCATCTTCGAACCCCACGTCCCGAGGGCGCTCCGGCGTGCGCTGGACTATGCGGGAGAGGACGGGTTCGTCGCCTCGTTGCCGGAGTTGCTGCATGCAAGAACGCACGCCTCGTACGACAACATCATCTGGAACACCTGGTTCACGTCCTATACGGAGGAAAGCGTCGTCACGACGCGCCAAGGAAACCGCGTCGTCGTGGTCGTACACGGCGGCGGCATATTCGCCTCCCCGGAGCGTTTCGAGCGCGTATACCGAGCACCCGTCAGCCGGGACGGCGAGGAAGGGTTCACGGGGCAATACGCCGGCAAGATCACGCAACGCGAAGCCGGCGACATCCTGAACGGCGTCCGCCCGGACCGCACCGAGTTTCCCGTCTACCCGTTCGAAGAGTTCAAGCGCGGCATCACCGACCTGCCGCTACGCTACGGTGTCATCCTCGACTTCGAGATGGCGAGAAAGTCGCTCAGGGGCTACGAAGACTTCGAAGTCCTGAAGGACGAGCCGAACCTGATCGCCCGGGCTGGCGGCGTCGAACCGAACGCTGCCTATCTCGACAAGTTTCGGGATCGCCACAACACGAAACTGATGGGCAACTGGCACCCCTATAACCGGATCGACCCCGATCAGCCCCAGACGCGTATCGTCTTCCTGGCCGGCAACAGGGGCGGGATCTTCTCCCAGGGCGACGATCCGGAGGAGTGGGGATACGACGAGGAATACGGCATCGGCGGCGACGCCTGCATCCACAACATGGCGCGCTACATCGCGGTCGCGCCGAGAGACGTGTCGACGAGCTTGAGGAATCTCGAGTTCGAGCCCTCCCGGTAACCTCGGCGACAAGGTGGCATGAAGCTCGCCAAACGGAGTGCGCAGCTACTGGCCGCGGCGGTCCTCGCCACGGTCCCGCATGCCGTTGCCGAATCGACGGTCGACCTCTCGTTGCTGGAGTGGAAAGGGTACGAGAATCCCCTGTTCCATCCGGAATACACCACCCGCTACGGCGGGGAGCCCAGGATGGCGTTCTTCGCCCAGGAAGAGGACGCACTGCAACGCATGCGCAACGGTTACCCGGTCGACCTGGTGCACTTCTGTACCAGCATGACCGCCATGGCTCGGGATGCGGGCGTGATTGAGCCCCTGGACACCGACCGCATCCCGCGCTGGGACGAGATCATTCCGACCCTGCTCGATGTCGAAGGCATCCAGGCCAACGGCGAATACTGGCTCGCGCCCTGGGACTGGGGCTATTCGACGGTTGCCTACAACCCCGAGACAATCGACGTGGAGGATCCCACCTACGACATCTTCGTCGACCCCCGGTTCAGGGGAAGAACCGCCCTCCCCGAGTCCATCGGCGTAAATGTCTTCATCGCCGGCATCATCGGCGGTTGGAACAACCCGCTGGACCCGACCGAAGAGGAGATGGAGTCCGCGAGCGGGATCTTCACAAGAATGCTGCAGAACGCCCGGTTCATCTGGACCGACAGCACGCAGCTCGAGCAGGCATGGGCGGCGGGGGACGTCGGCATCTCCTATGTCTACGGCAGCGCCACGCGCAGAATGAAAAAGGAAGGTCTGCCGAACGTCGTCGTCGAACCCCTGATGATGTGGATATGCGGACTCTCCCTGGCGACCGACAGGCCGGGCTCGACGGACCAGGCCTACGACTACATCAACGCCATGCTCGATCCGGCCGGAGGCGCCGCCCTGTTCGATGTCTACGGGTATGGCCACGCCAATGCCAGGACCAACGACCTGATAGGTCCGGAACGGCTCGCCGGGACCGGCCTCGACGATCCGGTGGAGCTGTTTTCGCGCGGCATCTTCATGGCCGCCATCCCGCCGGTGAAGCGCGCCAGGCTGTATCAGCTCTGGTTCGAAGCCCAGGCCGGCCTCGACTAGGGGGAGTCAACAGTGTCCGAGTCCGTCTCCGGCTTCTACGACGCGCTGAGCCCCTTCTACCATGACAACATGGGTTGGGACTGGGACGCGGCCATGCGCGAGGAAGGCGCGATACTGGGCCGGTTTCTCAGCGCACGGATGGGGGACGGTGAGCCGCGCAACCTGCTCGACTGCGCTTGCGGAATCGGGACCCAGGCAATCGGCCTCGCCTTGCAGGGACATCGCGTGCATGCCACCGACCTCAGTGCCGTGTCCGTCGACTGCGCCCGGCGGGAGGCGTCCCGCATCGGCGTGGACATGACGTTCGGCGTCGCCGATTTCCGGGACCTCGGCGCGTCGGTCGCAGACACCTTCGATGTCGTCGTTGCCTGCGACAACTCCATCGCGCACTGCCTATCCGACGGGGATCTCGCGACCGCCGTGGCCAGCATGAAGTCGAGGCTCGTGCCCGGCGGCGTGCTGCTGCTCAGCATTCGCGATTACGCCGCGCTGGTCGAAGCGCGGCCCCGCTTCAACAACCAGCACGCGCAGGACAGGCCGGACGGACGCCGCGTGGTCTTCCAGCTATGGGACTGGGCGGACGACGGGCACTCCTATGTCATGCACCAGTACCTCATCAGGCAGGACGGCAACGGCACCCACACGCATCACTTCGAGACGAAGCTGCGCGCCCTGCTGCGCGACGAGCTCATCGCCGCACTCCGACAGGCGGGATACGCGGACATCCGCTGGCGCCTGCCCGAAGAGAGCGGCTACTACCAGCCGATCGTCACGGCCCTCAACGCTTAGGAGCAAGCAATGCCCGAGATGCCGATGGAAGCCGCCATCATCTATGAATCGCACCTCCCCGATGCCTTGCGGCGGGCGCTGATCCATGCCGGCGACGACGGTTTCGTCGCATCGATGCCGCAACTGCTGCACGCGCGCGTCGGCGCATCCTTCGACAACATCATCTGGAACACGTGGTTCACGGCGAACTCCGAGGAGTGCGTGGCGAGAACCCCCCAGGGCAACTGGGTCATGGTCGCGATTCATGGCGGCGGGATATTCGCCTCCCCCGAGCGAATCCGGACCCTCTACCATGCGAACGTCGACCGCGGCAGCGAACTGGGCTTCACGGGGATCTTCGCGGCCAGGATCTCCGAGCGGGAAAACCGCGACATCGTCGAAGGCCGGCTGCCGGATGGCCGGCAAATCCCGGTGTTTGACTTCAACGCGTTCAAACAGGGTATTGACGGTCTGCCGCGGCACTACGCCGTGGTCATGGACCTGGATGTCGCGAAGAACGCACACACGGGCTACGTCGGCTTCGACGACCTCAAAGACGATCCGATGATGATCGTACGCGCCGGTGGCGTGGAACAGGCGGCGGCCTATCTCGACAAGGCGAGGACGCGCGGCAACACGGGCACCATCGGCAGCTGGCACTCGTTCAACGAAATGAAAGCCGATCAGCCCCAGTCGTGCATCTGCGTGATGTACGGGAGTCCCGCGGGCGCCCGCGCCCGAATCTACGCGCCGCAAGGCATCAACCATCTCCGGGGCGTCCAGACGGACTTCGGCCTGCGCGGCGACACCGGCATGATCAACATGGGCCGCTACGTGGCGGTGGCGCCGCACGACGTTTCGACCAGCGTGCGCCACCTGTCGTTCGGCGCCTGAACACGAAAAACAGCAAGAGCGAGAGACACGAATGGACGACACCCCGATGGAAGCCACCATCGTCTTCGATTCCTACCTGCCCGACGCATTGCGGCGCGCCCTCGACTACGCGGGCGAGAAAGGCTTCGTCGCATCCATGCCGCAACTGTTGCACGCGCGGGCGAACGCCCCCTACGACAACATCGTCTGGAATACGTGGTTCTCGTCCAATTCGGAGGAGAGCGTAGTCAAGACTCGCGCGGGACATCGCGTCCTCGTGACTGTCCACGGCGGCGGCATCTTCGCTTCGCCGGAACGGTTCGAGCGGGTCTACCGCGCCAGCGTCGACCGCTTCAGCCCCGACGGCTACACTGGGCAGTACGCCGCCAAGATCTCCGAACAAGAGGCCCGCGGCGTGCTCGAGGGCAGGTTGCCCGACGGCGACGAAGTCCCCGTTTATCCGTTCCGTGAGCTGCAGCGCGGAATACGGGACCTACCCCGGCGCTATGCGGTGGTCATGGATTTCGAGACGGCGAGGAACTCAAGCAGCGGCTACTTGGCCTTCGACGATCTGTGCGAACAGCCGCTGATGATCGTCCGCGCAGGCGGCGCCGAGGCTGCAGCGGCATATCTTGGCCGCGCGAGAGACCGCCACAACACGAAGGTCATGGGCAATTGGCATCCATACAGGAGGATCGATCCGGACCGGCCGCAGACGCGTGTGCTGTTCCTGACCGGCAACCGGGACGGGGTCGGCACCGAAGACGACGATGACGAGATTTACGGCTACGACGCGGATTCCGGGATCGGCGGCGAATCCTGTATCCACAACACGAGCATCATCAACATCGCCCGGTACGTCGCCGTGGCGCCAAGAGATATGGGAACGAGCGTGCGTTATCTCCCCTTCTCATACAACTAGGCAAGACCGTCTGGTCTTGGGATTGTGGCAGAGAATCTGCCAAGGAACCTCAAAGGCACCGTAGCGAAAAGCCACGCGATCCGAGCGGATACGGCGACCAATATGGCCACCGAACACGGGCTTCCCGACGTGTCGGACCTACTTCGTGACCTCAACGATGCTCGCAAGAGCGTCGCGTACGGCGATATCGAACTACCGGAATTGGACCCGGAAGATACAGCCATGGAGATAGAGACGTTCATCGAACGCAGCCGCATAACCACTGCTCGCCCATCCTTGGAAGGCACCAGACGACCGAACTGAGGAGATCCTGACCGGCCCGTCAGACGGTTAGCTACTCGGTCCGAAGCATTACGACCGACTCGTCATTGAAGCTCAGCCAGACCGGTTGATCAATCGCCGCAGGGTCTGCCGCCAAGGGCGCTTCGGTGTTCTGCACCGCCACCGCTACTGGCTCTTCGCGCCCGGAAAGCTGCACATGGAAATGGCTGCGGTCGCCAAGGTAGGCCGCCGAGCCCATGCGGCCTTCCACTACGTTGGCACGGTCGGAAGGCGCGGCCAGGTGTAGTTCCAGCTTCTCTGGACGAATCGCGACCACGACATCGCCGCCGGTTTCAGTCGTCTCGGTGGCGCATCCCGGGCGCACTGTTCCGAGGGGGCCCGCATCGACAATCGCGGTGCCGTTCTCAAGTCCCTCCATCCGACCACGGAACAGGTTCGTGGTGCCTATGAAGCCAGCCACGAAACTGGAGTTGGGCCGCTCGTAGAGTCCGATTGGCGAATCCACCTGGAGCACGCGTCCGGCGGCCATGACCGCGATGCGGTCGGAAAGCGTGAGCGCCTCTTCCTGGTCGTGCGTGACGAAGACGAAGGTGATGCCCACCGACCGCTGCAGGGCCCTGAGTTCCATCTGCATCTGCTCGCGGAGGTTCTTGTCCAGGGCGCCCAGTGGCTCGTCGAGCAACAGCACCTTCGGCTGCATGATCAGCGCCCGGGCGAGCGCCACGCGCTGGCGCTCCCCTCCGGAGAGTTCCGTGGCCGTCCGGCTGGCGTAGCCGGGCAGCTTGATCAACTCCAGCATCTCCTCGACCCTGTCGTTGATCTCGGACTTCGACAGCGCCGACTTGCGCAACCCGAAGGCTATGTTCCGGCCTACGTCCAGGTGCGGGAAGATCGCGTAGTTCTGGAACACCATGTTGGTCGGGCGACGGTAGGCCGGGATCGCGGACAAGGTCTGGCCATCGATGTAGATCTCTCCGCTGGTGGGCACCTCGAATCCGGCCAGCATGCGCAGCAGCGTGGTCTTGCCGCAGCCGGAGGGTCCCAGCACCGAGAAGAATTCGCCGCCGTGGATTTCGAGATCCACCTGCTCCACGGCGGGAACGTCGCCGAAGTGCTTGGAAACGCCCTGTATCGATATGAATGCATGCTCGCTCATGTCACGAATAGTTGCATAAATCCGGTCGCCGGTCGCGCCACTGGCACCGATGCTATTCTTCGGCGGTGTCGGCGAGACGTGATTTCCCAACTGGCAGGAAAACCATGGCCGTAGTCCAACTGGGTGACGTGACCGTTCAGCGTATCGTCGAGCACGAGATTCCCGTCTATCACCCGTCCGAGTTCTTCGACGAAGCCACCGCCGAGGCGGTGGAGCCCTACCGCGCATCGCTCACACCGCATGCGCTCTGTCCTCAAACCGGCCGCATGGTCATGCCCGTGCAGTCCTACCTTGTGCGGACCCGGCATCACTGCATCCTCATCGACACCTGCGTCGGTTGCCGAAAGAACTACGCGGAACCGCCGGAGTGGCACCAGCGCTCGAACGAAGTCTGGCTCAGCAACCTGCAGGCGGCGGGGGTCGGCACGGACGATATCGACTACGTGTTCTGCACCCACCTGCATTCAGACCATTGCGGCTGGAACACGCGCCTGGTCGACGGCCGCTGGGTCCCGACGTTCCCGAACGCGAAGTACATCTTCGCGCGCGACGAGTACCGGGCGATGGAAGATGAATACCACCAGATCTTCATCGACAACGTCGAGCCGATCGCGGAGGCGAAACAGGCGGTCCTGGTGGAGCTCGACTATGCGCTGGACGACGATATCTGGCTGGAACCCACCGTCGGCCACTCGGTGGGCCACGTGGCTATCCATGTGAAGTCGCGGCGGTCCCGGGCCGCCATGTGCGGAGACCTGATTCATAGCCCGCTGCAACTTGCCGAACCGGATTGGACCTGCAACTCGGACTACGACCTGGCCGCGTCGGCCGCCACCCGAAAGAGGTTTCTCAGGGAGCACTGCGACACCGATACGCTGGTGCTGACCGCCCACTTCCCCTCCCCGTCCATGGGCCATGTCATCTCCCGCGGCGATGCCTACGACTTCAACTACCTCTGATGGCCGAAGGAGACCAACCCTCGCCGGATGACGACATCGCCTCGCTGTCCTACATGGCGCAGCAGCACTATCGCAACGGTCGCCTCCAGCGCGCCAGGGAAGCGTGTCAACGGATACTGGAGAAGGAGCAGCGCGCCGACGCCATTCTCCTGCTCGGCATGATCGCGCACGAGCAGAAGGCTTTCGAGACGGCTGCGCAACACTACGAGGACTTCCTTCGCCTGGAGCCGGAGCACGCGCGCGCGCATTACTACCATGGCCTCTCCCTCATCCAGCTCGGTCAAGCCGAAGCCGCCGTCGAACACCTGCAGAAATCGATATCCCTGGATCCCGGCAATCGCACGGCGCACATCCAGTTGGGGGATGCCTGCACCAGGCTCGGACGCTGGGAGGAAGCGTCCGGGGCCTACTGCCAAGCCCTCGCGCTGCAACCCGACGACCTCGGCACCACGGTAAAGCTCGGCAACGTTTATCTCGCGGGCCAGTTCTTTGCGGACGCCGCGGAGATCTACGAACGGACCCTGGAGTTGCTGCCCGACAACGCCGTCCTGCACAGGCACCTCGGCGCGGTGCTGCATCGAATGGGACAGACACGGAAGGCCATCGACTGCCTCGAGCGCGCAATCGAGCTACGCCCCGACTACGCAAAGGCGCGCATCGACCTCGCGCTGGTCTACCGGCAGCTCGAGAGAACGGTGGAGGCCATGCATCAGATCCAGGAGGCCATCCACTACATGCCCGACGACGTCGATGCGCACATCAGCCTGGCGCTGACAATGAGACAAGAGGGGAGAATGGCGTACGCGGCGAGGCACTTGAGCCAGCTCCTTGCGATTCAGCCCGTCTGCGGCGCCGCCTACTACCACCTCTCGATGATACGGCCGCCGCTCGACCTGATTCCCAGGATTCGCAGGCTCCTCGACGACCCCGCGCTGCCCGAGGACGACGCGATATATTGCCACTTCGCCCTGGGCAACGTCCTCGACACCCACACGGCGTCCGATCTCGCTTTCGACCACTACCGGCTGGCCAATACGCTCAAGCGCCGATCACTGGTCTACGATCCCCGCGACAATACCCGGGTGTTCGAGAAGCTCATCGAGACCTACTCGAAGGGATTCTTCGAGCGCAAACGGGGCTTGGGATGCGACTCCGACCTGCCCGTTTTCATCGTCGGGCTGCCGCGGTCCGGCACTACCCTCGTCGAGCAGATTCTCGCCAGCCACGGCTCGATCCATGGCGCCGGCGAACTCGAGTCGTTCGCCGGCGTCAACCACGCCATCGCCCATCGCTTCCGTTCGATAAGACCCGCGCCCGACTGCATGTCCCTCATCGACCAGGAAACCGTCGATGAATTCTCCGCCCGTTACCTGGAGGAACTGCGGCTACGATCCCGAACAGCCGCACGCGTCGTTGACAAGCTGCCCGGGAATTTCGTTCGCATCGGTTTGATCAAGACGCTCTTCCCCAACGCACACGTCGTGCACTGCAGCCGGAACGCGCTCGACACCTGCGTGTCGCTCTATTTCCACTACTTCCAGGCGCTGACCTGTTCCTTCGACCTCCGGGAACTCGGCCAGTACTACCTCGATTACCGGCACCTGATGGACCACTGGGAAGCCCTCTTTCCCGACCGGATCTTCGAGGTGCGCTACGAGGAACTGGTCAACGACCCCGAGAGGATCAGCAGGGCGCTGGTCGACTACCTGGACCTGCCATGGGACGAGCGGTGTCTCGAGTTCTACAAGAACACCAGGGCCGTCATGAGTCCAAGCAACATCCAGGTCCGGCACCCGGTGTACAAGGTCTCCGTCGATCGCTGGAAGCGCTACGAGAAACACCTCGGGCCGCTGATCGAGGTCCTGGACACGGCTAAAGGTGGTTCCGTCATCCAATAGTTCGTCTGCCGCGAGTCGAAGATGATCCATGAACTTGATGGCGAGGCTCCGGCTGACACGACAACGGGCCATTACCCCGCCAGCATTTCAGCGATTGACCGTAGCGCGTTCGCCCGCGTTTATCCGATTCTGCTGCGGAACGGACACCGGGCGCAGCCCATGGCAAACGTTAGTCACGACCAGAACTTCAAGAACCTGATCCTCGACTATCCGCGCGACGCGCTAGCGTTCTTCGCCGCGGAGGAGGCGCCGCTGCCGGAAGACGACGCGAGGGTCATCCCCATTCGACAGGAGCAACTGCAGGAGCGCCTTGGCGAACGCTATCGCGAGCTCGATACGCCGCTGCTCGTCGAGTGGGCTGACGGCCACCGCGAGGCAATCCTGTTCGCGCTGGAAGAAGAATCGGACCGGCGACGATTCTCACTGCACCGGCTCGCTCACTACTGCCTCGACCTCGCGGAGCTGTTCGACACCGACCGCGTGGTACCGGTGACGATCTTCCTGCGCACCGCTAACGCCGTACCTTCGTCCCTGACATTGGGCACCGAGCGCACCCGATATCTCACGTTCGACTACCTGGCATGCAAGCTCGGTGAGATCCCCGCAGACCGGTGGCGGCAGAGCGACAACCTGGTGGCCAGAGTCAACCTGCCGAACATGCGCAGCCCCGAGAGCCGAAAGGTCGAGATCTACGCGCAAGCGGTCCGGGGCCTGCTGGCGCTGGAGGAGGACGGCGACAAGCGCGCGAAGTACATGGAATTCATCGACATCTATGCCGGCCTCACAGAAAATGAGTTCCGGCGATACCAACGGCAATACCCCAAGGAAACCAACGTCATGGCAGGAGCATTTCAAAGGGCCCGCGACGAAGCACGGCAGCAGGGCATGCGGCAGGGCCGTGTCGAGGGGGAGCGAATGGTCCTGGAGCGACTGCTGCGGCGGCGGTTCGGTATCGTTTCCCCTGACATCACCGAAAAGCTAAGCGAAGCGTCCACGACCGAACTGGAAACCTGGGCGGAGAACATACTCGACGCTGAGACGCCCGACGATGTTTTCGATTCAGGCTTGCATGGAACTCCTAATGGGTGAGTGCTCGCGGGTGGTTCACGTTTCAGGCCG
>JAPOYI010000022.1 GCA_026706665.1 Gammaproteobacteria bacterium
GCGCACGGGCGCACGCAGGAGACGGCGCTCAGGGAAGTCAACGAGGCGATGCGCCTGTGGATCGAGACGGCCCGCGAGGGCGGCGATCCCGTGCCGGAACCAAAGGGTGAACGGTTGATGCTCGCCTGAGTGCGATGCGGTTCTTCAACACCGCCGGCCCGATTCGGAGGGAGGAACACTACCACGTCCCGCCCCTGGATCGTCTGGATGCGGACGAGGTGCGGCTGCTCATCCGGCAGCGCAAGTACTTCGCCCTGCACGCGCCGCGCCAGACCGGCAAGACGTCCGCGCTGCTGGCGCTGCGCGACGAACTGAACGCCGCCGGCGAGGTCCGCTGCGTCTACGTCAACGTCGAGGTCGGCCAGACGGCGCGGGAAGACGTGGCGGCGGGGATGCGGGCCATCCTCAGCGCGCTGGCCTCCGGGGCGCGCCACGCGAGCGACGACGAATGGCTGGCCGCCACCTGGCCCGGCATCCTCGAGCGCGCCGGTCCCCACGACGTGCTGCGGGAGACGCTCTCGCGCTGGGCCGAGTCGGAAGCGAAGCCGATCGTGCTCCTGATCGACGAGATCGACGCGCTCGTCGGCGACACGCTGCTCGCGGTGCTCCGGCAACTCCGCGCCGGCTACCCGGAGCGGCCGCGCCGCTTCCCGCAGAGCGTCGTCCTGTGCGGGGTGCGCGACGTGCGCGACTACCGCATCCGGTCCGGCGCCGAGAACGCGATCGTCGCGGGAGGAAGTGCGTTCAACGTGCGCGCCGCGTCGCTGCGGCTGGGGGATTTCTCGCGGGCCGATGTCGAGTCGCTGCTGGCGCAGCACACCGCGGAAACCGGCCAGGCATTCACGGGGGAGGCGCGAGCCGCGATCTGGGACCTGACAGAGGGCCAGCCGTGGCTGGTGAACGCCCTGGCGTACGAGGCCTGCTTCGACAACAAGGCGGGCCGGGACCGCAGCCGGCCCATCACCGCCGCCGCCGTCCAGGACGCGCGCGAGCAGTTGATCTCCCGCCGGGAGACCCATCTCGACCAGCTCGCGGACAAGCTGCAAGAGGAACGCGTGCGGCGCGTGGTCGAGCCGCTGCTGAGCGGAGCGCCGTCCGCGGAGGCCATCCTCGCCGACGACATCGAGTACGTCCGCGACCTCGGTCTCGTGCGGCGCGACGACCCCATCGCGATCGCCAATCCGATCTACCGCGAGGTGATTCCGCGCGAGCTCACCTCCCCCGTCCAGGCGACCGTGACCGACGACCCGGCCTGGTATGTCGGCGCCGACGGCGCGCTGCAGATGGACAAGCTGCTCGTCGCCTTCCAGGCGTTCTTCCGGGAGCACTCGGAGCACTGGGTGGAGCGCTTCCAGTACAAGGAAGCCGGCCCGCAGCTACTGCTCCAGGCGTTCCTGCAGCGCATCGTGAACAGCGGCGGACGGATCGAGCGCGAGTACGGCCTGGGCAGGATGCGTACGGACCTGCTGATCGTCTGGCCGAGCGACGGCGACCTGAACGCGCAGAAGGCGGTCATCGAGTGCAAGGTGCTGCGCCGGAGCCTCGACGAGACGCTGCGCGAGGGCCTGCGGCAGACGCGGGCCTACATGGACCGCTGCGCGGCGGCGGAGGGGCACCTCGTGATCTTCGACCGCACCAAGGGGCGAGCCTGGGACCAGAAGGTCTACCGCCGGGAGGAAGCCGACGCAGGAGCGCCGGTCACCGTCTGGGGGATGTGAGGGATCAGCCGCAGCCCCGACCGGTCAGGAGCGGCGGTCTGTTCTTGAGCGCGGTCGACCGCCTCGGGCTTGCACGTCTCGCCGGGCCACGAACGCTCCAGGCTCGGGTTGATGCTCCCACAACACAATGATAGTGTTGTGTTGGTGCTTCCGGACTTCGACTTGTTGACGGGGTATCTCCCGTTGGGAGTCCACGCCGCAAGCTGGAGCCAAGTCCGGAATCGGTTCGGGACCAATGTGCATCGCAGCCGACTCCTCGAGGGCCTGGAACGGGCCCTGCGGAACCTGGCTGCTGCCGGTTGCCGAAGCGCGCTCATCGACGGCAGCTTCGTCTCCGCTAAGCCGTTGCCGAACGACTACGACGTAGCGTGGGATCCGACGGGCGTCGACCCGGACCGTCTCGATCCCGTGCTGCTGGACATGACCGACAGCCGTGGGGCGATGAAGGCGAAGTACGGGGGCGAGTTCTTCCCCGCCTCGGCACAGGCTGCGCCGGGGATCTGCTTCCGCGACTTCTTCCAGACCGATCGGGACGGCATCGCCAAGGGTGTAGTCGAAGTCGATCCTGGGGCAATGGGATGATCACGAACGAACGACAGTACCGAATCACTTCCGCAGAGGTTGAGCGGTTCGAGAGGGCGCTGGACCGTACACCGGCCGACCAGGCAGGTCGATCGAACGTGCATCCGCGCCTGCAGCGGGCCGAACGGGAGGGCTTGGAGAGCCAGTTGACGGACCTCCGGCGCGAGCTGGAGGAGTACGAGGCCCTCAAGCAGGGCGCGGTCTCGAGCATCGCGATCGATTCCTTCGACGACCTGGGCCTTGGGCTCATCAAGGCCCGAATCGCCGCCGGACTCAGCCAGAAGGCACTCGCGAAGCGCCTCGGGATCAAGGAGCAGCAGATTCAGCGATACGAGGCGGAGCGTTATGTCTCGGCGAGCTACCGACGCTTGCAGGAGATCGTCCGCGCGCTCGGTGTCAACATCACGAAGGAGATCCGGCTCACGGGCTCCGGTGGGGCGCAGGCGGCGTCAACGAGCGACCCGCTACTCAAGAAGGCATAGGTTCCGGCGGCGGTCGAGCCCTGCGGTTGAGCGGTCGCTCCAGCCTTCCAGGCCGTCTCGGCTGCCGTGCTACGATTCGACCACGGTGCACGGGTTGTTCACGCTCGCCGAGCGTGCGGCCAGCCTCGGCTTGGGCATCAGTCTTGCATGGATTCCCGGCAGACAGCGACGATGTCCCATTCTGGCCCCACATGGTGAACGATGATGAGTGCCGACGAGCGTGTCGACGCCTTCGTTCCGGAAGAGTGCAGGAGACTGGAGGATCCCGCGCGCGACCTACCGCGGATCGCGAAGGATCGCTCTGCGATGGCAGCCATCCGGGCGGCCGTGGGGCAGGTGCCGACTCGGCATCAGCTGCTGCTCGGAGATGCCCGTCACGCATCGCTTCCCGCCGAATCGGTTCACCTTGTGCTCACGTCGCCGCCGTACTGGACCCTCAAGGAATACCGGCGGAGCGCGGGGCAACTGGGCTGGATCGCCGACTACGACGAGTTCCTCGATCAACTCGATGCGGTCTGGCGCGTCTGCCACCGGGCGCTCGTACCTGGTGGGCGACTCATCTGCGTGGTAGGCGACGTCTGTCTGTCGCGGCGCAGGAACGGCGGGCGGCATACAGTGGTTCCTTTGCACGCTTCCATTCAGGACCGGTGCCGAGGGCTCGGGTTCGACAACCTTGCACCCATCATCTGGCACAAGATCGCGAATGCCGTGCATGAAGTGGAGCGTGGGACCAGCGGCTTCCTGGGCAAACCGTACGAGCCCAATGCCGTCATCAAGAACGACGTGGAGTTCATCCTGATGCAGCGCAAGCCGGGCGGCTATCGCAGGCCGAGCCTGGCTGCGCGGACGCTCAGCGTGCTGTCCGAAGAGAGCTTCAAGAAGATGTTCCGGCAGGTGTGGACCGATATCGCCGGTGCATCGACCCGCGACCATCCAGCGCCCTATCCGGTCACGTTGGCCGACCGCCTCGTCAGGATGTTCAGTTTCGTGGGCGATTGCGTGCTCGATCCGTTCACGGGAACGGCGTCGACCCAGATCGCGGCGGCCGCGTGCGGCCGTAACAGCATCGGTATCGAAGTCGACCCGGTGTACTACGAACGAGCGTTGACACGGTTGCGCAACGAGACCGCCAGCCTGCTGTCCACGGCCGACGTAACTGCCTCAACAATCGACCCGAAACGTGGCTTGGCCGACCACGTCGTAGCCAGTCTCGCATGATGGCGCCGGGAGGATGCCGGTGGCGATGTTCCGGTTGCGGTCTGGGGGGGTGTGAGACGGCCGCGTTGATGAGCCTTCCGTCCCGCCACTATGCTGTTGTTGGGAGGAGTGGGCAAGTTGGCCTTCATCAGGACGTCCGAGTGGAACGCACATGAGGTACAGGTAAGGCAGAAGGCGTCTGACGGTACTGTGCAGCGTCTCGCACATGACGATGCGGGCGGTATCAGCCGGGACCTCTCCATCAAGGGCATTCACGTCAGGAAAGGAGGGGCGTCCCTCCACAAGTTGGAGGAGTACTCTCTCAGGCCGAACACCTGTGTCGTTCTCGAAACAAAGGAGCACATCACGACCGGCTCTCAGGTCATTGGGTTCATATGTTCGCGGGCTTCCTTGGCCTCCAAGGGACTTATCGTTTCAAACCTGAAGATAGATCCGAACTACAGTGACACACTCTATATCACGGTGTTCAACGCCGGGACCGGGAGCATCGACCTCAACGCGGGCTACCCGTTTTGCGCGGTCGTCTTCTGTCACACGGACGGACCGGCTACACTCGAAACGCGTCGACCCGACCCGGAGGGGATTCCGGAGCGGTGCATTGACAAGGTGTTGCGATTGTATCCGTACTTTCTCACGGGATTGGTCAGTATTGGAATCAGTATCCTCGGCAGCGTCATCGCAACGCTGATGCTGGAATAGCTTAGCGCATTAGAACGGGAGGCGGAGGGTCTGTGACGTGGCAGAACAAGCCCATCGTTCCGAACGGGACCTGCGTTACGTAACGCTGCGGAAGGGTCTGGAGCAGCTCGATCGTCACCAACTTGCCGTGCTCGTACGACACATAGAGCTTGGCGAACCGATCGTCATTGACGGCTGCAACTACAACCCGACGACGCGCGCTTGGTGTCCTCTTGCTGTAGCTCTGGAGGTCGATCGCGTAGCAGGACGCGAGAACCGACGACTCTCGACGGATGCTGAGGCAAAGGAGTACATCCTGAATGTCGGCAGGAGATTCAATCCCGAGTTTGGATTGAATCCCATGAGCGGAATCGCCGGAACCTTCTTCACCACCTTCCGAAGACGTGACCTCTTGAGAGTGTCGAGGGAGGTGCTCAATGAAGGAACATTCTTCCGTGGCCGGGAGCGATCCTCGGCCGTTCCCTGAATGCCTCCGGCCGCGTACCATTGGACCTCAGCCAAGCGTTGGTAATTACATACCGGATTACCCAAGCGCGTCCACCGGGCCGCCCATTTGCTG
>JAPOYI010000126.1 GCA_026706665.1 Gammaproteobacteria bacterium
TCAGCCGACGGACCAGGTAGCGCATGCCGTCGAGCTTGTGCATGCCGGTCGGCATTTCTTCGAGCATGTTGATCAGGAGCAGTATCTCGTTCGCGTGGAACCTTTGGAAGTTGTGGTGCGACTCGTGTCCGGTAGGGGCGGTCAGCGAAGTGTAGTTGCCGATGACCGTGGTGACCCCGTACCGTTCCTTGAAGATTCTTTCGTAAGCCCGCCTGTCGCGGCCTTCGTCGGTGACGAAACGCACCGCCGAGTGGTGCAGGCGGCGCGAGAACCAGACGCCGCGCTTGCCGTCCACCGTCGCGATCCTCGGCGCGGCATTGACGAACGCGGCAGAAGAGATGGCCACCTCGCGGGTGCCGTCGTCGGCGGCGTCGATAGAGATATCCCCGTCGATGAACTCGTCGGTCAGACGCCACGCGCTCGCGGGCAGATAACGATCATGAAAGGGGTCTTGCACCTTCTGCGGGATCGACTGCATGGTCTGGAACAGACGGTGGGCGTGTTCCTGTGACCATCCTTCGCCGACGAGCAGCACGTTGTACTCCTGCCGAAGGCGTTCGGCAGCGGCGGAGTCGACCACATCCACCGTCGCGCCCTGGAACTCCACGACGCGGGGCCGCACGACACGGGAGGAGTATTCGGCGCCCGCCGGGGTGGTCCGATCCTCTTCCCAGTGGTAGACGAACGGATCGGTCGCCAGCCCCCGCACCGCGTGCGCTTCGGCGTCCCAGACCGCCCTGAACGGGAACCTGACCGGGCGAGCGGGCGACGTCTCGTGACCGTAGGCGATGACCTTTACGGCGTGCTCGCCCCGCGGGACCGCGTTGAAGGCGAAACACCCGGCGCCGTCGGGTTGAACGACCCGCAAGGTGCCGGGGCCGGTCAGGATGACCTCGAGTTCGTCCGGATTGCCCGCGTGGCCCGCAACGTGACCCACATAGGATGGCGTCCGGTCGTCGCTCGCAACCGCGCAGAACATCGCCGGGTCCCAGGCGCGCGGCGCCGAGGTCGGCGTCCATGCGAGATCCCAGGTGATTCCCGAAACAGGCAGCCGTTCCGAGCCAGCGGCGCTGACCCTGTAGGCGATCCAGTCCCCCGAATCGGGGTGCCGCAGCAGCGGAGTGCCGCGCCCGTCGCCATCGAAATCGGCCACCGCCACCAGGTCGTGGCCCAGGTCGCGGGGCATCCCGAAATCCCGCTCCAGTTCGCCGGTCGCGCCACTCATGGCATAGTAGATCCACTCGCCGTCGCCGATGTGTCGCAACATGAGATCCTCGTCGCCGTCGCCGTCGAGGTCGCCGATTCCCGCGAACTCGAATAGCAGGTTCTGCGTGAATCTCGGGCTTGGGCGGCGCAGAACGCCGCGTTCGCGGCTCATCTCGTAGTGGATCCAGTGACCCAGGCGCGCGTGGCGCATGAGCACGTCGTCGCGCCCGTCGCCGTTCAGATCCCCGGCGGCGATCACCTCGAACAGCAGATTCGCCGTCAATCCCAGTCCGCGCCGGAGTATCGCACGCGGGGTGCCCGCGCCAAGGCGGCTCTCGTAGTAGATGAACTGGCCGGTGCTCGAGTTGCGCAGCAGCACGTCGTCGTCGCCATCGCCGTCGAAGTCGCCCGCGGCTTGAAACGTGAAAAGGGGGTTGCGAGTGAGCGTCGTCAGGTCGCGTCTTTCCGCGACACCCTCGCCCATGCGGTGCCACGACCAGGCGTTCGTGCCGTTCGCGCGCGCAAGGACATCGTCGCGGCCGTCGCCGTCGAGGTCGGCGATCGCCAGGAGACGATCGGCCTCCGGCAGGTCAAGTGCCAGTTCCCGTCGACGTCCGACTCCATCCTCGATGTCGTAATGGATCCACGCGGCGCTGCCGGCGTGTCGCAGCAGAAGCTCGTCGCGGCCATCGCCATCGATGTCTCCGGTAGCCGCTCCCGCGGCGGCAGCGCCAGCGCCAGCGGACAAGACAAGCAGCAGCGCAAGCGCCGGTCGGGTGCTCATCGGAAACAGCATGGCAACGATTGTATCCCACGAGGATCCCACCAGGGTGTTCCCGTTGCGTTCGGCCTTGTCGTCGCGGCGTTCCCTTGTCTTCCCGGAACCCGTGGCGGGCTCTTCCCGGAACCCGTGGCGGGCGGATTCTTGGAACGCAAGGCCGGCCGGCACTATAGTGACGGCCATGACCCGCGTAATCATCGACTGCGATCCGGGGCACGACGATGCCATCGCCCTGATGCTGGCCCACCGGCACGCCCAGGTGCTTGGCATATCCACGGTGTCCGGCAACGCGCCCCTGGCGGCAACGACGGCGAACGCGCTCATGGTGACGGCGCTGCTCGACGTCGATACACCCGTGCATGCGGGCGCCGCGCGTCCGCTGGCAGGCGAACCCCGTCATGCGCTGGTCGTTCATGGTCAGTCCGGGCTCGACGGCGTCGAGCGTGCCGATCACCGGCGCACGGTGGCTAGCGACGACGCCGTCGAGTTCCTGCTCGACGCCCCGGACCGGGACGTCTGGATCATCGCGCTCGGACCGTTGACCAACCTCGCGCTCGCCATCGAGCGCGACCCGGCGTGGGTGCGCCGCATTGCCGGTATTTCGATCATGGGGGGCAGCGCCACGGTCGGAAATACCACCCGGGTTGCCGAATTCAACATATTCGCCGATCCGGAAGCTGCGGCGCGCGTCTTCCTGGCGGGCGCCGATCTCACGATGTGCGGGCTTAACCTGACGCACCAGTTGCGCACGACGGACGCCATCGTTTCCCGCCTGCGGCAAGCCGCCAATCCGCGCGCGAAGTTCGCCGCCGAGCTGTTCGACTACCTGCACGGCCGCATGGCGGACCTGATCGGTGTTCGCGAAGCCGCGCTGCACGACCCCTGCGCGGTCCTCGCCGTGACGCATCCCCAACTGATCGAAACCGAACCCCGGGCAGTGGACATCGAACTCGAGGGGACGCTGACGCGCGGCATGACGGTCGTCGATCAACGGAGCACGCGGCGGCAGGACCCGGCCAACGCCAGGGTGGCGTACCGGATCGACGCGGGCCGGGCGATGGACCTGGTCCTGGAGTGCATGGACTGATGCAGGCCGTCTCGGAGCTGCGCGTAGTCGCCGATTACGAGCCGGCCGGGGATCAACCCACCGCGATCTCCGAACTGATCGAAGGCCTCGAGGACGGCCTTGCCCACCAGACCCTCCTGGGTGTCACCGGATCCGGCAAGACCTTCGCCATTGCCAAGGTCATCGAGGCGGTCCAGCGCCCGACGCTGGTGCTCGCGCCGAACAAGACGTTGGCCGCCCAGCTCTATGGCGAGTTCCGGGAGTTCTTCCCGGACAACGCCGTGGAGTACTTCGTCTCCTACTACGACTACTACCAGCCCGAAGCCTACGTGCCGGCGTCCGACACCTACATCGAAAAGGACGCATCCATCAACGCCCACATCGAACAGATGCGCCTGTCCGCCACCAAGGCGCTGATCGAGCGCTCCGATGCGATCATCGTCGCATCGGTCTCCGCCATCTATGGCCTCGGCGATCCTCAGTCGTACCTCCGCATGGTGCTTCACCTCGACCGCGGAGACCGGGTGGATCAGCGCCAGATCGTACGACGCCTCGCGGAACTGCAATACACGCGAAACGACACCGCGTTCCAGCGCGGCGCCTACCGCGTACGCGGCGACGTGATCGATGTCTTTCCCGCGGAGTCCGAGAAGCAGGCGGTGCGTATCGAGCTGTTCGACGACGAGATTGAGAACCTCTCGGTGTTCGACCCACTGACCGGCGAGGTCGCAAACCGCGTTCCCCGATACACGGTGTTTCCCAAGACCCACTACGTCACGCCAAGGGACCGCATACTTGCCGTCATCGACGACATACGCGAAGAGCTCCGGGACCGCGTCGAATACCTGAGGGTCAACGACAAGCTGGTGGAGGCGCAGCGCCTGGAACAACGTACCCGTTTCGACCTCGAGATGATCAGGGAGGTCGGCTATTGCAGCGGCATCGAGAACTACTCGCGTTACCTGTCAGGCCGCGAGGCCGGAGAACCGCCCCCCACCCTGTTCGACTACCTGCCGAAGAACGCACTCCTGGTCATCGACGAGTCCCACGTCACCATCCCGCAGCTTGGCGGCATGTACAAGGGAGACAGGTCGCGAAAGGAAACCCTGGTCGAGTACGGCTTTCGGCTCCCGTCGGCGCTGGACAACCGGCCGCTGCGATTCGATGAGTGGGAAACGCTGTCGCCGCAGATGATCTTCGTCTCCGCAACGCCGGGCGACTACGAAGCGGAGAACGCCGGGCAGATAGTGGAGCAGGTGGTCCGCCCCACGGGCCTCGTGGACCCCGAGGTGATCGTGCGTCCCGCCTCGACCCAGGTGGACGACCTGTTCGAGGAACTCCGGACGACCGTGGCAAAGGGCGATCGCGTCCTGGTCACCACCCTGACCAAACGCATGGCCGAGGACCTCACCGAGTACCTCGACGAGCACGGCATGCGCGTGCGCTACCTGCACTCCGACATCGACACCGTGGAGCGGACCGAGATCATTCGGGATCTTCGGCTCGGCGTGTTCGACGTGCTCGTCGGCATCAACCTGTTGCGAGAGGGGCTGGACATGCCCGAGGTCTCCCTGGTCGCCGTCCTCGATGCCGACAAGGAGGGTTTCCTGCGCGCGGAACGCTCACTGATCCAGACCATCGGACGCGCCGCGCGCCACCTGAACGGTCGCGCCATTCTGTATGCGGACACCATCACCAGATCGATGCGGGCGGCCATCGACGAGACCGAGCGGCGGAGGGCGAAGCAGGTACGGTTCAATGCCGAGCACGACATCACGCCGAAGGGTATCGTCAAGGACATTCCCGACATCATGGAGAGCGCCAGGGCGGTTCCCGGCCGCGCGAAGACCGGCCGCCGATCTGGCGACCGCCGCCCCGGCGGCGAGGGCCGCCGGATGACGCCCGAGGATCCCGCGGAAATCGGCAAGCTGCTCGAGAAACTCGAGCGGGAAATGCTGGATCGCGCAAAGAACCTGGAGTTCGAGGAAGCCGCGGCGCTGCGGGACGAAATCTCGATGATCCGCGACGCACAGTTCATGCAATAGCGAATTCGCAATCCCGCTCGTTAGGGCGTGTTAACACAAAGCAGGCTGGATGTGATATCCTTTGCCGCACACACCGTTTGTC
>JAPOYI010000084.1 GCA_026706665.1 Gammaproteobacteria bacterium
CGGATTCGGTGTTCCAGATCCCCGGATTCCGTGTTCCACTTCACCGACATACGCAGCAAGGAAGTATCGTGATTCCGGGTCGCCGACGAATCCTCCATTGTGCCTTGGGTGCGCACCTTGGGCGACGTAGGCGGACCAGTCGTCCATCAACGCCCGGCGACGCTCGAAAGGTCCGACCGGGCGTAGGCGGCTTCCACCTTGCTCTGCACAACGTGAGCCAGCGCCGCCTCGACGACCTCGCGCGGGTGGTTCGTCTCGTCGGCCGCCCAATTGCAGAGAGTGGATCGGAAGCCACGAGGCACGGCGGGGATCTCGAGCGCCCTGAGCAGCCCCGACAGGGCCATGTCGTTGAACCGTTTGCCGCGCGGACTCGGAAACACAAGCGGGTTCCCGTTGCTGAGTGTCCGTGCTTGCGTCGAGGATCGCTTCGGCGCGACGCCTCAGCGACACACGGTGCTCGCGTTTCGCCTTGGTCCGCGTCGACGGGACGGGATTGTCCCGTTCGTTGTTGCCGATCTCGGTCCACAGCGCCCCGCGCACCTCGCCGCGCCGCGCTGCGGTGAGCACCAGAAAACTCGAACGCCAGCCTGACGGTGGCCGTCGCCTTCGATGCCCCGCACCTCTTCGACCACCGCCGCTACGTCCCGACGGGGCAGCGCCCGCATGTGCTGGACGAGATCCCGCAGGGGATCGAGCACCGGCCCGATGCGGCTACACGGGTTGTCATCGCCGTAGTTCAACGCCACGGCCCACTCCATGACGGTACTGATGCGCTGGCGGGCTCGCCACGCCGTCGCCGGCCGCTCGTGCCAGACGGCCCGTAGCGCCTCGACCACATCGGCGCTCGTCACCTCGGAGACGGACAGCCTGCCGAGCCGAGGGAAGGCAAAGCGTTCCATGCTCGACAGCCAGTCCTTGCCGTGCTTCGGGTGGGCGATCCCGACCGCATTCGCGCCATAACCACCTCGGCGGCGGCGAACGTCGGCATACTCTTGAGGCGGCCTTTCTCGGCCAGCGGATCGCCTCCGGCGCGGACGAGGCTGCGGTCGGCGAGGGCCTGGCCGCAGCTTCCTTGAGAGGGACGAGCGGGAAGCCGCCGAGCCCGAGTTCGCGGCGCCCGCCACGGATGACGAGCCGCTGTACCCTGCCTGCGCGCGCCGGTCGGCTGCACGTCGAAGTAGAGGCCATCGCCGTCACAGTACGTGCCCGATCTGTGCTGCGTTGCGGACGAAGGCGGCCGAGAGCGCGTGGCGCGGCTGCCGGCCGCTCGGCGCGGTGGTCCGGGGTCGTGTCGGGAGTCCCATCACCTACCAGTATTCCCCCCACTCAGTGGCGGATACCAGTTAGGTTGGGCACGTCACCATGTCCCCCCAGCAAAGCTACTTGCGCTCGGGATCTCGCCGCCGCGTAGGTGGCTTATCGAACTCTGCCGGCTTCTGCTTCGCTGCCTTGACGACCTTGCCGTCGTGCAGCGTGACCGTCACCGTCTGGAACTGGTCGCCATCCCAGATCTTGAGCAACTGCTGTTGCTCGGCCTCCGAAACTCCAGCTTCGGTGTCAGCCCGGAGGATCTTCCCGTCGTCCAAGTGAACGACTACCTTGCGGTAGTCGCCGCTTCGGAGCAGCCGAAAGACCTCTAGTTCCTCCTGGTTGCGGATACTCATCTCCCCGCGAATGTTGCGAATCAACCCGTACATCTCGTCGTCAATCGACAGCATCACGGGTTCTTTCAGGCACCCCAGGAACCGGTTGACGAGCGGGTTCAGCTTGATGAGCAGATAGCTCTGGGGACCTTCGTGGCGGAAGTAGCCAAGGTGCAGGAGATCCTCGATCTCCATGTCCGAATCCATGACGAACGTCTCTTTCAGGTCCGTCAGGAGCACGACCGCCATTCCATGACTCATGATTTCAGCCGCGGCCCGTAGGTGGTCGGCACCCTCTTGAAGCATGCAGGCTCGAACCCACTTGAGCGACTCGACCGGCACCCCGAACTGCCGCCGGATCTCGCTGCACACCATCAGGGCGAAAATGTCTCGAGGTGAGAACTTCCGCCAGGCAGCGTCGCCGGACCGCGTTTCCGGCAGAACCCCCTTCTGGTCCCACTCGTTGATCTGGCGATACGACAGCCCCGCAGCGCGCTTCAGGTCGGCGGCGGTGTAGGTCTGGGCGCCGGTTGGGTGGGGCTCGGCCATCGAGGAGCCAGTCTATCAAATTGAACGTGACCGTTCAATAAATTCGGTGGCCGGTTTCCGCTCGTCCGGCAAGTCCGGCCTTTTCGCCGGAGGTGTCCACCGACCCTTCGCCGACGCCCGCCACCGACACGGGCCCGCGCGAGGCCACGCAGGCGTCCGAGGACGGTCCCAGTCGGGCCCGTGGGCGAGGGGGCCTGGAGCCCTACCGCGACCTGATCGTCGACGCGCTTGGCCGCGGCTGGTCTCGGCCGGGTCGACAAGCCGGGCCGGCGTCCGGGATGGGCCGGATCATCGCCGGGCAAGGGGCGCCCTCGGCCCTTGCAGAGCCGGCGAACGGAACGTGGTCATCGCGTGCTGCGTGACTGTGTCGCTAGTAGGGACCGGCCTGGGGTGCTGCCGCTCCTCCGCGCGGGAGACCATCGCTTCGTGGTGGCAGCGTTGTCGAACGCGCCCGAGTCCGTGGTGGCCCGAGGCTGCTGTCCGGGAATCGACGATGAGCGACGTGCGGCGGTCGTCGACCACGGTGATCACGCGCGAGGCGCGCCAGCGCCACGTCGGATCTGACCCGCGGTCAGGGCGATCAGTTCTCCGCCTTGCGGGTTTCCGGCCCGACGGGAGACGGTGGTGACGACGTGCTCGATTGGGTTGAGATGGCAGCGCCGCCGCGACAGCTGCTCCGGTCGGGTCGTCGCTGATAGTCCTTCAGCTCTACTAGCTCAGTTAGACTTAGAAGTCTGGCCACGCAACACCACTCTTGGCACGAACAACTATCGCTCCCGAGGAACCCGGCTGCCCCTGGTTTCCAGCGTTGCCAAAATTACCGTTCGATCCCCCCGGCTGCCCCCCTAAACCAAAGGCCACCTCACCCCGGCCTGGTCCCCCATTCCCGCCACCCCCGGGCGCGCCAGGACTACCCCCCTCGCCGCCGCTCCCGTGATAGCTAATGAAGCGGCTAACTTGCCCAGAATCGAGTGAGATTTCATCGTCGACATCTGAACGATGAGAGGCAGCAGTGCCGTACTCAAGAATGACCCGCCCCCCATCGCCGCCACGACCACCGTCCCCGCCATCCCCGCCCTGCCCGCCGTTCCCGCCCCGGCAGCCGTCACTTCTGTCAGCGCGTCCTCCGTTCCCTCCCCTGCCACCGCTACCCCCGTCGCTACCACGCCCTCCATTGACAACTACAGACAAATTGGCTCGTTCTGCGCTCGGGGGCGGTATCAGGAGCTTAGCCACTGTGATGCCAATACTGCTCCCGCTACCTCCTGCCGTACCATCTTGGCCGTCCTGCCCATCTGTGCCTCGGGCACAGTCCCTGGGAGCTGGCGGTCCACCTGGACCAGCGCTCACACCTTTCCCATCTACTCCCACGGAATGGATTTCCACCCGTGATCCTATGGTGAGTGTGAGAGCCTCGATAGTCCATCGTCGAGCATCGGTTCCATTAGGGTTGGGTTCCAGAACTAACCGTGCCCCATCACCGAGGTAGATTTCACGATACGCGATGACGCCGAGAGTCCCAGCCGCGCCTATAGACCTCGTCTCGTTCGCCATTACTGTCAAGTAGCTCGTCGCAGCTCCGGGATCCAAGTCTGCGAGGTGTGCAAGAACCGGGGGGCCGATGGCGTCCCATTGTCCGTCCCATTATCCCTGGGGGATTCATCGATAATCGCGATGAGTACAGCAATAACGGCGGCAAGGGCACCAATTCCAGCCCACCCCCCCCACGAAAGAACCTTACTTGGTTTGCGCTGCCTACCACTCGACGGCGACTCTTGAGAGTTGTCCTTGTCAGTCATGGGCGCACCTCCGAACCTGCTCGCGTCACGGTACCCAGCGCAGCCGGGCCGTAACACCCGTTTTCGGCCGGGTACGCCGGCCGTGATGATCTCCCATCGTCCCCCGAAACCTGAGACGGCATGTTGAGGCCGGTGGCAACGGCTGCCGACGCCAGTCTCTCATGATCATGGCCAAGACGACCCCGGGCGTCAACGGCTGTGCTGTCCCATTGTCGCGGGAAGTGGACGAACGATGCGGACACAAGGCATCCTGCCGCAGGTGGTAGTGTCGATCTGCGTTCCTTGGCCGGCGAACAGCCGCAGGCCCAGCCGGCGGGGCTGTCGACGAGGAGCCGCCCGCAGGGCGTCGCGCTACAGACCGGAGGGACATCGGTCGAGACTGTCGACCTGCTGTCCGACGCGCCTGTGGCGGCATCTGGGCGGTTGTGCGTCCGGGCCGGCGTCGGGAGGCGGCGGCGATTCCGGGCCGGCTGGAAACCTCCGTCTCGACGCCGGCGACCGCGGCCGCGGCGAGCCCGAGATCGTCGATGTCGGCCGGCTAACCGCGCGATCCGGTCCCACGAGAGCTCCCAACAGCCACCGGAACGTGACCATCGACGCAGCCGAGGCCGCGGAGGTCATCGTGCCAAAGGCCATCACGCCACCCACCCCTTCTCACGCTGAGCTTGACGCATCCCTACTTCTCGACGACGACGTACTCGGCCCAAGCGTCCATCAATAGGCGTCGCTTCGCGAGGAGGTCGCCGCGACGGTACGCCCGCTCGATCCCGGAGCCCACCGCATGGGCCAACGCCGTTTCCACGACGGCGAAGTCGTGGGCCGTTTCCTCGGACGCCCAATCGCGGAACGACGAGCGGAAGCCGTGTATCGTGCCGGCGATGTTCTGCACCGTCCGGGTCAGCCCCATCTGTGACAGGGCGCGGCCGGTGCGCTCGGAGGCGAACACGAGCCCTCCCCTGTGCAGCCCGCGTCGTTCCTCGAGGATCGACAAAGCCAGGGCGCTCAGCGGCACGACGTGCGCCCGCTTGCTCTTCATGCGTTCGGCGGGCAGCGTCCAGGTCCTACCGTCCAAGTCGATCTCGTCCCAGCGCGCCCCCCGGGCCTCAGCCGACCGGGTGGCCGTCAGGACCAGAAAGGCGGCG
>JAPOYI010000160.1 GCA_026706665.1 Gammaproteobacteria bacterium
CACTGACGCCGATTCGATGACGAACGGATTGAAGCAGTCGGATTCAGCCATAGTACCGTTGAGGGCGGCGAACAAAGGGACACTCGTTCCGGCGGAGCCGACGGAGGGAAGGGCTGGAACCAAGGGGAATCCGCGAGGCCAAAGCACGCACCGGACACAGTGCCGGGCAAGCGTGTCACAGGCGGCGGAGCGGATACGGCAAGCAGCAACGAGGGAGCCGAAGGAGAAGCTCACTGCGCTTCTGCACCACATCACCACGGACGCGCTCACGGCAGCCTACTTCTCGCTGAAGAAGGACGCGGCGGCGGGCGTGGACGGGGTAACGTGGCATGAATACGGCGAGGGTCTGGCCGAACGGCTGCAAGACCTGCACGACCGGGTTCAGAGCGGAGCGTACCGGGCGCTCCCGTCGCGGCGGGTAGAGATACCGAAGCCGGACGGGGGAACACGACCGCTGGGCATTGCCGCGCTGGAAGACAAGGTCGTCCAGAAGGCGGTGGCTGAGACCATCCTTTTGCCGATTTACGAGCCGGAGTTCCTCGGATTCAGCTATGAGTTCCGACCCGGGCGTGGAGCGCATGACGCGCTCGATGCCCTGGCCTTCGGGATGTACAAGCGCAAGGTCAGATGGATAGCCGATGCGGACATTCGGTCATACTTCGACCGGATTGACAGGGACTGGATGGTCCGGTTCCTCGAACACCGGATCGGCGACAGGCGGGTCATCCGCCTGATCCGGAAATGGCTGAACGCCGGCGTCATGGAAGGGACCGAATGGAAGGACGACCTGCGGGGAACTCCGCAGGGTGCGATAGTTTCGCCGATTTTGGCGAACGTTTATCTGCACTACGTCCTCGACCTCTGGTTCCACAAGAAGTGGCGCGCCCGGACGGCATGGGGCGACACAATCATCGTGCGGTACGCCGATGATTTCGTGGTCGGATTCCAGCACAAGCGGGATGCGGAACGGTTCCTGCGCGATTTGAAGGGCAGGCTGGCCTCATTCTCACTCGAACTACACCCCAACAAGACCCGTCTCATCGAGTTCGGCAGGTTCGCGGATACGGACCGCCGGGCACGGGGAGAGCGGCGTCCCGAGACCTTCGACTTCCTCGGATTTACGCACTACTGCGCAACGGCGGAGAGCGGAAGTTTCGTGCTGGGGCGGAAGCCGGTGAGCAAACGGGTCGACCGAACCCTGAAGCGCATCAAGGCTGAACTGCGTCGGCGAATGCATCACAACCCTTATGAGGTGGCAAAATGGCTAGGGAAAGTACTTACGGGATGGCTGCGCTACTACGCGGTTCCGACCAGCTATCGGTACCTCAAGCGGTTCTCGCATCGCCTGCGGCTCATGTGGCTGCGCGCCATGCGGCGTCGGTCGCAAATGGACCGTACCAAGCTGGACACAGTGAGCAGGATTGCGACCACTTTCTGGCCGCGAATGAAAATCCTGCACCCATGGCCGGAGCAGCGGTTTGCCGTCAACCACCCGAGGTAGGAGCCCCGTGCGTTAGCGCGCATGCGGGGATCTGTGCGGGGGGCGTCGGGTAACCGGCGTTCCTACCGCGACGAGCGTCGTCGTATGCATCCGTCGTAGACCGCCTGTCGGCTTTGTCGTGGATCGGCGAGGGTTCGCGCTCAGGGATGGGCGCGCGTAAGTGTCCATCAAGGATAAGTGGACACTATGCGGATTTCGGACGACGCGGAGCAGTCGGGCGCCGGGGGCGAGGTTCGGTTTCGCCGCCACCGCCGTCGCTGGAGCGAGGCGCGCAAGCGGCAGATCGTGACGGAGAGCTACCAGCCGGGGATTTCGGTTTCGGTGGTGGCGCGGCGTCATGACGTGAACGCGAACCTGGTCTTCAGTTGGCGCCGCCAGTATCGGGAGCTGGCGCGTATGGCGGGCGGCTTCGTCCCGGTGGTCGTCTCGTCGACGGAAGGGGCGGAGCCTGCGAAGCTGCCGCCCGGCGGCGAAATAGTGCCGGGCAGAAATCTACTGTTCGATGCCGGGCACGTGGGGTACCCAGATGCTGCGCGTGGTCCTGCATCCTGCAAGGCTACGTCCGCAGGCACGGACACTCGAAGGGCCGTAGCAAAGTGAAGGAGCCGCGTAGTAACTTGACGCGCCGTAAGCGGTGCGGGAGAAGCACCCGGTTTTCAGCTTGACGGCGGTATGAAGTTCCAGGGAAGCAGCTCGTCGATGCGGCTGTTGGGGTGGCCGTCGGCGATTTTCTCCAGCGTGTCCTTGAGCCAGGCGTAGGGCTCGACGCCGTTCATCTTGCAGGTCTCGATGAGGCTGGCGATGCGGCCCCATGCGCGCGCGCCCTCGTCGTGGCCGGCGAACAGTGCGTTTTTCGCGGTGAGCTTGATCGGCCGGATGCTATTTTCGACGAAGTTGCTGTCCATCTCGACGCGCCCGTCATGCAGGAAGACCAGCAACCCGTCCCACTGGTTGGCGATATAGGACAGCTTCTCGCCGAGCCGGGACTTGGGCGAGACGAGGGATCGCTGCTCATTGAGCCACACGCCGAAGGCGTTCACCAGCGACGCGGACTCGGTCCAGCGGACGAACTGGCGCGTCGTCGGCGGCTTGCCCCGGATCTTCTTCTCGATGGCATAGAGCTGCGCGATGCGGTCCAGTCCGGCCTTCGCGATCGGCGAGCCGTTGCTGTCGAACACCGTCTCCAGGCCCCGCCTGGCATGGACCCAACATGCCGCCAGTGTCAGCGCCCCGCCCGGCCGATCCGGTCGGCCGAGTCGGTTGTGGCCGGCATAGCCGTCGACCTGCACCGTTCCCTCGAAGCCCTCGAGCAGCTTCTCGCCATGCTTGCCGCTGCGCCCGGGCGCATACTCATACGCCACGCCCGGCGGGTCCGCCCCGGACCATGACCGCTCGTCGCGCGCCATCGTCCACAGATAGCCGGTCTTCGTCTTGCCCCGGCCTGGGTCCAGAACCCGGACCGTGGTCTCGTCCAGACCCAGGTTGCTCGACGTCTTCAGTGCCGCCTTCAGGCGGTCATACACGGGGCGCAAGTGGAACGCCGCCTTGCCGACCCAGCCGGCCAGGGTCGAGCGGTCCAGATCGAGGCCGGAACGCGCGTAGATCTGCGCCTGGCGATACAGCGGAAGGTGGTCGGCGTATTTCGAGATCAGCACATGCGCGATGGCGCCTTCGGTCGGCAGCGCGCCCTCGATCAGCCGGGCCGGCGCCGGCGCCTGGGTGACGCCTCCCTCGCAGGTCCGGCAGGCGTATTTCGGGCGCACGGTCACGATCACCCGCAACTGCGCCGGCACGATGTCGAGCCTCTCGGCGCGATCCTCGCCGATCCGCACCATCTCTCCGCAGCCGCAGGGGCAGAGCGTGCTCTCCGGCTCGATCACCTGCTCGATCCGGGGCAGGTGTGCCGGCAAATGGCCGAGATTGCGCGCCGGGCGAGGCCGCTTCGATGCGCGCGGCGAGGGGTCTTCCGGCGCCGCCGCGGCCTCCACCTCCGCAGACGCGCCCTCAAGCTCCTCGAACGCCAGCTGGCGCTCGTCCGCCGACAGCTTCTCCGACCTCTTGCCATACAGCAGGCGGATCAGTTCCAGGTTCAGATGTTCCAGACGGCGGATGCGCTCGGACTGCGCCTCGTTCGCAGCGGCAAGACAGGCCTTGTCCGCCGCCAACGTCTCGTTCTCGGTACGCAGCGTCTCCAGCACCCCAAGCGCTTGCCTCGCGGCCGCCGCCTGTTCGGGCGTCAGCGTGTCGAGGTCCATCTCCGCAAGCGCTGCCATGGCCCGCTCGATAGCACAGTGTCGCGGAGCCGGAGGCCGCGATCCGTCCGGTGAGTCATTCCGCCTCAGCCGGTGCCCGGACCGACAGCGCCCGCACGCGCCGCCAGTCCAGCCCGGAGAACAGCGCCTCGAACTGCGCATGGCTCAGCGACATCGCCCCGTCGCGGATCGCCGGCCACACAAAGCCCTGCTCCTCCAGGCGCTTGTAGACCATGACCAACCCTGTCCCGTCCCAATAGACCAGCTTCAGACGGTCGGCGCGCTTCGCCCGGAACACGAACACCGTGCCCGTGAACGGGTCGCGGCGCAGCGCGCTCTTCACATAAGCCACAAGGCCGTCGTGTTGGCGGCGGAAGTCGACGGGCTTCGTCGCGACCATGATCCGCACCCGGTTCGAGGGGAAGATCATGACGACGCGTTCAGCGCAGAGACGATCTCCGCCAGCCGGACCGCCGGCACCGCCGCGTCCAGACGGACCGTAACCCGGTCGAGGACCACTTCCACACGCGCACCGCTCGCCTCGGCAGCGCCACGCCCTTCAGCCCGCACCACAAGCGGCGCAAACTCCACGCCCCCGTCCGCCGCAGGCAAAACCAGACGCCCATCCCGCGCCAGACGCCGCCAGCTCGTCAGCTGGTTCGAATGAACATCGTATCGCCGTGCAACGGCGCGCACCGTCGCCCCAGGCTCCAGCGTCTCCGCAACAATCCGAGCCTTCACTTCCTCCGGCCAGCGACGACGACCGCCACGCGCCGGAAGCACTTCAACCGTCCTGTGTGTCTCAACTGAGCCCAACAATGTGAAACCCACCTCCTGCTTACATCGCAGGCGTGAATCCCAAATCAGAACTGAAGCTGGTAGGTGGGGCGCTCGCTCCGCTTACGACGCGCCGACGGCCTCGCGACACTCCCGCACGGTCTCTTTGCGACCGCCAGCCCGTCCCTATCGAACAACACGAAAACCGCTCTATCAGATATTCTGCGCGCGCTAACCGGAGAGCTACGCAACGATCACGGCTAGCGGACACCGATTGGCCTGAGGGCCCACCTCACGGAACAGCGGCGGAGCGGGAGCGGGCGCGCGCGATGGCTGTCAAGACACCAGGCGCCGCCACGGCCACGGCGATCAATGTCAGTTCGGTATGGCCGATGCCGATCATGCCGCCGCCTGGCGCCGCAAGCGTGGCCCCGCCGAGCGCGAGCGAGAGACGCGCGGTCCAGCCGAGCGGCCCGCGCCCGACATCGCCGACGCCGACCAGGTAGCCCTGGAGGCCGGCGCTCACCAGCAGGATGCCGCAAATGGCGGTAATCAGCAC
>JAPOYI010000251.1 GCA_026706665.1 Gammaproteobacteria bacterium
CGGCCTGAAACGTGAACCACCCGCGAGCACTCACCCATTAGGAGTTCCATGCAAGCTTTCGGCAAGCCGCTGCCGACGAGATTGGCCGCTTTCGCCGAGAGATCGTCGAACGTACCGGCGACCGCCAACAGGCCGAGAAGCTCACCGACCAGGACCTGTTGAGGGAAGTGATGAACACTGTCGGCAAGGCTGGCCGGCTCGGCGGCGGCATCCGGTGCGTCGTCTCCGTCGCCATGCTCTCCGAAGGCTGGGACGCCAACACCGTCACCCATGTGCTTGGTCTGCGCGCGTTCGGAACGCAACTTCTGTGCGAACAGGTGATCGGACGTTCCCTCCGTCGGCAGTCCTACGAACTCAACGAAAAGGGTCTGTTCAACGCCGAGTACGCAGACGTTTTCGGTATTCCCTTTGACTTCACGGCCAAACCGGTACATGCCCCGCCCCAGAAGCCTGCGGAGACGGTGCAGGTGAAGGCACTATCGCCGGAACGGGACAACGTGGAAATCCGCTTCCCGCGGGTGGCTGGCTACCGCGTGGAGTTGCCGAATGATCGCCTCACGGCCGAATTCACGGAGGACTCCAGGCTCGTCCTCACTCCGGAAACCGTGGGTCCGACGATCACCCACAACCAAGGCATCATCGGCGAGGGGCACGATCTGACCATCGCGCACCTGGACCGGATACGGCAATCTACCCTGCTCTATGAACTGACGTTGCGCCTGCTTTACAACCACTGGCGCGACCCCGATGGCGAGCCGGAACTGCACCTGTTCGGCCAGTTGAAGCGGATCACCCGAACCTGGATGCGGGATTACCTCGAGTGCAAGGGGAACACCTATCCCGCTCAGTTGATGGTCGCCGAACTCGCGGACCTTGCCTGCGAGAAGATCGCATCTGCCATCACTCGCGCGGAACTGCACCGCCAACCGGTCAAGGCGATGCTCGATCCGTACAACCCGACCGGCTCCACCCGTGGCGTGAACTTCACCACATCGCGTACGCAACGCTACGCGACAGGGTGCCGGTGCCACCTGAACTGGGCGATCCTCGACAGCACGTGGGAAGGCGAGTTTTGCCGCGTTCTCGATTCTCACCCGCAGGTCCTTGCCTGGGTGAAGAACCGCAACCTTGGCTTCAACGTGCCATATCGCTTCGGCGGCAGGGCTCACACGTACGTGCCGGACTTCATCGTCCTCCTGAACCACGGCTTGGGACCTGACGAACCCTTGCATGTCGTTGTGGAAGTGAAAGGATTCCGGGGTGAGGACGCCAGGGCCAAGATGGAAACCATGGACACCTACTGGGTACCTGCGGTCAACGCGCTGGGCGGCCATGGCCGCTGGGCGTTCCTCGAACTGAAGGACCCGCACCGGATGCAGGACGACTTCGACGCGTCGGTCGATGCGGCTCTGAGGGCGCTGGCAGACAAGGAGTGTGCCAGCAAAACCGCGCAATTTCTGGCGATGATCGGTGGCTCGGACCCGAATGCAGAGTACATTCCCAGACGTCGCAGCGTGGAAGACGCCCCGAGGCGGCGGACGGGGGGCATGATGACAAGATCCGACGGACCGACCAGGGACATCGAGGACATTCCCGGACGCCGAGGCGGGACGACATCCCCGGGCGACGGGCAGGCGCATAATTAGGATCGCTGACAGACCAAACAACGGGAGAGACCCATGAAACTCAAGGTCGTTGTCCATGAGGCTGCGGAAGGCGGATATTGGGCGGAGGTGCCGTCTATACCGGGCTGTGTCACACAAGGTGAGTCCTTCGAGGAACTGCTCGAGAATCTGTACGAAGCGGTCGAAGGCTGTCTTTCCGTTGATCTTCGTGACGTCGCTTTCTCGAGCGGTGCCAGGATTCTCGAAATAGCGGTGTGAAGGCCGTTGGCGGCAAGCGGTTCTGCCAGCTGCTTGAGAAGCGGGGATGGGAGTTGCGGAGAATCCGGGGGAGCCATCACATATTCGTGCGGACGGGATACGCTGTACGGATATCCGTTCCGGTCCATGGCAACAGGCCTTTGAAGGCAGGGCTGCAGGGCCACCTGATGAAGTTGGCTGGCATCGACGAATCCGAGCTATAGGGGGCGAAATTGGCGAGAAGACGCGCTGCGCGGAAAGACAGGTCGGTCGAGACGCTGATCCATGAAGGGGCCACGCGCCGCAACATCCCCACGGCCGAATACCAGCCGGTCATGCACTCGGACGACCAGGACCCCATTTGCGTCGCCTACGAGCGGCGCAATCGAGACCTCGATCCACAACTGGTGTGGAGGGGCAAGGACATGCAGGACTGGTCCGATCTCGTCGTGCAGGCACCGCCGCTGTTCATCCAGGAGAAAGTCCATCCCAAGGTGCTGATCGACGATCTGGCGCGCATGAGCCGCCAAGCGAGAGACGACCGTAGAGCGGTCGAATCAGGTTTCCAGACGGATCTTTTCGGCGACTTCAACGGTTTGCCCGACGACGATGCAAAGACGGAGTTCTACCAGCACGACGCCAACTGGTCGAACCGCATGATCCTCGGCGACTCGCTGCAGGTGATGGCATCGCTCGCCGAACGCGAGGGGCTGCGCGGCAAGGTGCAGTGCATCTACATGGACCCGCCCTACGGGATCAAGTTCAACTCGAACTTCCAGTGGTCGACCACCAGTCGCGACGTGAGAGACGGCAAGGCGGAGCACATCACGCGGGAACCGGAACAGGTCAAGGCTTTCCGGGACACTTGGCGAGACGGGATTCACTCTTACCTCACGTATCTGCGGGACCGGCTAACAGTAGCGCGCGATCTGTTGACGGAGAGCGGGAGCCTCTTCTTGCAGATCGGGGATGAGAACGTCCATCGCGTGCGGGCCGTGATGGATGAGGTGTTCGGCGACGGCAATCTTGTGTCGCAGATTTCTTTCTCCAAGACGACCGGGTTTTCCAGCAAGTACCTGTCAAATGTGATGGATCACATCCTTTGGTACGCGAAGGATGTCAATGCGCTCAAGTACCGTCAGTTGAGTAGTCAGAAGCAGGCGGGGGCGCGGGGCGCTACCGCGTACCGTCCTCTCAAGGACCTTCTACACAACGTAGGGGGATTTGAGCCGACGAGCCTTGCGACGTCAGATCAGCTGACGTCGCAAGGCTCGTCGGCTCAAATCCCCACAGCGTTTTGTTCATAGAGAGAGGTCCTTCATCCCGCCGAGCGGTCTTCACTGGAAGGCGACAGTTCCCGGGATGGAACGGCTAGACAAAAGCGGGCGAGTGTTTCTTGTTGGCAACACCCTGCGCTACCTTCGATTTCTCCGTGACTTCTCAGTCGTCCCCTATACGAACAACTGGATCGACACGGGTATTGCGGGGTTTACTGCTGACAAACGCTACGTAGTTCAAACGCTGCCGAAGGTGGTTGAACGTTGCGTTTTGATGGCCACAGATGTTGGCGATCTTGTCCTTGATCCAACCTGCGGCTCGGGCACAACTGCCTATGTTGCCGAGCAATGGGGTCGTCGCTGGATCATGATCGATACGTCCCGAGTGGCCTTGGCTCTCGCCCGCTCTCGCGTCATGGGTGCAAGGTATCCCTACTACATTTTGGTAGACAGCCCCCAGGGCCAACGCACGGAGGCCGAACTGTCGCGCAGCGTACCCTCCGAGAAACCTACGTACGGCGATGTTCGGCAGGGCTTCGTGTACGAACGTGTGCCGCACATCACTTTGAAGTCCATAGCCAACAATGCCGAAGTCGACGTCATTTACGAGCGAATGCAGCCGCATGTCGAATCTGCCCTGAAGGATCTCAATCAAGCCTTGCGAGGCCGTCGCGCCAACGGCTTCGTTGAGTGGGAAGTGCCCCGCGAGGCGGAGCAGGGCTGGGACGATGCCGCGTGCACAGCACATGCCCGCTTCTGGGAAGCCCGTATCGCCCGTCAGCGCGAGATCGATGCCTGCATCGCGGCGCGTGCCGAATACGAGTTCCTCTACGACAAGCCGTATCAAGACAACAAGAAGGTCCGCGTCGCCGGTCCGTTCACCGTCGAGAGCCTTTCACCTCACCGCCTGGCCGCCTTGGACGAGAACGACGAACTGGTCATCGCGGAGACAGCCGCTAACTATGACCTCGGCGCGGACGTCTCTCGCCGCGACTTCGCCCATGTAATCCTGGAGAACCTCCGCACCGCTGGTGTGCAACAGGCCCGGAAGGCGGGACGAATCACATTCTCTTCTCTGGATCCATGGCCCGGTGAGCTGGTCTGTGCTGAAGGCCGGTATCTCGAAGGGAATGCGGACAAGGAGCGTCGCGCCGGCATCTTTATCGGCCCGGAGTTCGGCACTGTTTCTCGGCCGGACCTGGTGCGTGCCACACGGGAAGCTGCCGACGCCGGCTTCGACGCCCTCATCGCCTGCGCCTTCAACTACGAGGCTCATGCCACCGAGTTCAACAAGCTTGGACGCGTCCCAGTGCTCAAGGCGCGCATGAACGCCGACCTGCACATGGCCGAAGACCTCAAGAAGACGGACACCGCCAATCTTTTCATGATCTTTGGCGAGCCCGATATCGACGTCGAACCCGTCACCAGCGAGGACGGCGAAGACGACTGGATACAAGTAAAGATCAACGGCGTAGACGTATTTGATCCATCTGCTGGCGAAGTTCGAAGCGACGGTCCCGACGGCATCGCGTGCTGGTTCGTGGACACCGACTACAACGAAGAGAGCTTTTTCGTTCGCCAGGCCTATTTCCTCGGTGCGGGGGATCCCTACAAGTCCCTCAAGACCACGCTGAAGGCGGAGATCGACCCGGACGCCTGGGCGACGCTGCACAGCGACACCTCGCGGCCCTTCCCGAAACCCTCCACGGGGCGCATCGCCGTGAAGGTCATCAACCACCTCGGTGACGAAGTAATGAAGGTCTTTGGCGTGTGACGCGACATAGGCCCCTAATCGAGCCCGGTACTGGATACATCTTCCGCCAACTCCGGTCGTGCTACGCCTTACTTCGTATTGGGGGGCACAACCCTAGCCCTGCCGTGTCATGAGAAAGAAGGCTGGACAACGGGCATTTGCCATTGTAGCCTGT
>JAPOYI010000100.1 GCA_026706665.1 Gammaproteobacteria bacterium
GTACAAAATTGTAGTTTGGCTACTCGCTCAATACGCGAACCCGGTAAACGAATACCATAGCGATATCGCCCCACCAGAACGTCATGCGGCGGGCATCATCTCCGAACGCAAAATCCCCTTCCACGAACCAATTCACGGTGTCGAGACTCCGAGGATCAGATCCGTCTTTTGGAACGACAATCAGCCTAGTCGTCGTGTGTGCTATGCCGTTGTAGGGAAAAGTGTTCGGACTCAGGGAACCCTGGGTGTTGCCGTTCAGTCGGTCGTAGCCGAAATTGCCAAATGAATCGGTTTCTATCGTCAACGTCGCTTCCCATATGACGGTCTCTTGCGCTGCTACGGGAGCGGCGAACAGGAGCACCCCCACCAAGACTGACAGAACCGCATCTCTCATCGTCTCGTTCCTTCCGCCTTCCGTCCGTTGACGCCTTGGGACGGCTCAGCGTGCCACCGCCGCGTGGTGTCTGTCAAGTTGCCCGACGACGCCCTCAAGAACAGGAGCGGGTCGTCCGCCGGGAGCCGGGACGCCCGCCCTCGGCACTTGGACCGCCCGGATCGCTGCGATTCGTTCGGTGTTAAGGTCTGTCGATGGCAGAGACGGCTGAGCTCGGCGACGCACCGTTGAAGGGAGGTCTATTGATGCATATCGAGAAGCACCGTCCGGTTCGAATCAGAGCGATGGCCGGGTCCCTGCTCGTCGTGCTCATCCTCGGCGCATCGTCCGTGCGGGCGACCACCGTGCCGCCGCTGACGTTGTCGCAGGTCGTCGGTGGCGCGGAGCTGATCGCCGTCGGCGCCGTGACGGCCATCAGGGAGCGCTGGGACCTCGAGCGGGAAGCGCCCCTGACGGAGGTGACCTTTTCCGTCCTCGAGGTCCTGAAGGGGAGAGTCGGCGAGGTGTTGACGCTGCAGTTCCTGGGCGGCCCGACCCCCGATGGCTTCACGTTGGTAGTTGCCGGGATGCCGCAGTTCGCGGAGGGAGACCGGGCCGTGCTGTTCTCGGCCGGGAACGGCACGGAGGCCTGCCCGCTGGTCGGCTGGTGGCAGGGTCTCTACCGCCTCTTCTATGACGCCGGGCGGGAAGCCTTCACCGTCGCCAACCACGCCGGGCAGCCTGTGGTCGCCATCGACGGCGACCCCGCGCGTATGGAAGCCAGAGTGTCGGTCGAGGCGAACGACGAGCAACTCGTGCCGGCAATGACCCTGGACGCATTCAGGACGGTGGTGCGGACCGCGCTGCGGTGATGCGCGGACGGTTCCGGGCTCCTTGACGGCGGGGCGGGCAGCGCGACGGGGGGCGGCGACAGTGACGAGACGTCTGCCGGGCAAAGCGTACGCCGTGGGCGTGCTCGCGGTTCTCCTCCTGTGCCTCACGCAGGTCGTCGGCCGTTCGTACGCGCCGACGGGACACCGCTGGTTCTCCGGCGACATCCCGGTGTTCATGCGGCTCAACCTCGAGTCCCGCTGGGCCAACGCCTCTGTCGACAGCCTGCGTGAGTGGAACGCCGCAGGCGCCGCGTTCCAGTTCAGTTCGATTCACTCCTCCGGGGGCAGCGTGTCCTGCAGCCGCCCCAACCATCGAAACGACGTCGTCATTTCCTCTCGACACTGCGAAGGGTTCGACTGGGGTTCGACGGTCGCCATCACGGGGACCTGGTTCGACGGCGTCACCGGCCAGGCAATCGACTCCGACATCGTATTCAACGGCAACGAGTCCTGGGACGTGTACTACGGACCCGTGCAGTACCATGCCATCGACTTCCGAAGAGTTGCCACCCACGAGTTCGGCCACGTGCTCGGCCTCGACCACCCGGACGACTACGGTCAACGCCGGCACGCGATCATGAACGCCTACGTCAGCGACATCGACCGGCTGCAGACCGACGACATCGACGGCATCCGAAGCATTTATGGCCGGGAGCGCCCGAGAGGCACCCCGGACCTGGTGGTCGACTCGCTGTCAACGAGCCCTGAGACGCTGAGCGCGGGCGAGAACTTCACGCTGGAGGCCACCGTCCGCAACGCCGGAGACGGGCCGGCGGCGGCGACCACGCTGCGCTACCACTACCGGCGGTCGAGTGCAGATGCGTGGGTCGTTGTCGGGTCCGACCACGTTGACGGTCTTCCGGCGCAGAGCCAGGTTCTCGAGACGATTCGCCTGACAGCACCGTCGCGGGCAGGCACGCACTACTACCGGGCGTGCGTTGCATCGGTGGCGGGAGAGCGCAACACGGACAACTGCTCCCGCAGCCTGCGGGTGACCGTAGCAGACCCAGGCACGCCGGACCTGGTGGTGGATTCCCTGTGGACGAGCCCGGCCACACTGACGGCGGGGCAGCCCTTTACGCTGATGGCCACGGTTCGCAACGTCGGGGATGGCACGGCGTCGGCGACGACGCTGCGCTACTACTACCGGTCGTCGACCGCGGATGGTTGGGCGGTTGTCGGGTCTGACCCGGTGGACAGTCTCGCCGCCGCGGCGGCGGCTTCCGAATCGGTCCGCTTGACGGCGCCGTCGTTGGCGGGGACCCACTACTACAACGCGTGCGTCTCGTCTGCCGCCGGGGAGCGCGACACGGGGAACAACTGCTCCGGCAGCCTGCCGGTGACCGTTACCGGAGGAGCGGGCAACGCCCCGGACCTTGCCGTCGACCCCCTGCGGACGAGTCCCGCCCCGCTGACCGCAGGCGAGACCTTCACGCTGTCGACGCGGGTACGGAACGTCGGGGACGGCGCGGCCTCGGCGACGACCCTGCGCTACTACCGCTACGGGTTCGGGAGCGGGAGCTGGGTGGTCGTGGGGACGGACCCCGTCGGCGGTCTCCCCGCATCCACGAGCCGCCCCGAGTCCATCCGACTGCGGGCACCGTCGCGGCCCGGGACGTACTACTACAGCGCGTGCGTAACGTCTGCTACCGGCGAGCGCGACAAGGACAACAACTGCTCCGGGAGCCTGCGCGTGAACGTCACCGGAGGGGGCATCCCGGATCTCACCGTGGATGCGCTGCGCACGAGCCCAACCGCGCTGACCGTGGGCGGGACCTTCACGCTGTCGACGCGGGTGCGGAACGTCGGGGACGGCGCGGCCTCGGCGACGACCCTGCGCTACTACTACTACGAGGCCCGGAGCGGGAGCTGGGTAGTCGTGGGGACGGACCCCGTCGGCGGTCTTCCAGCCTCCACGAGCCGTTCCGAGTCCATCCGCCTGCGGGCACCGTCACGACCGGGAGTGCACTCCTACAGCGCGTGCGTCGCACCGGTTGCCGGGGAGCGCGACAAGGATGACAACTGCGCCGAGACCCTGCGCGTGACAGTCGAGAGGTGAAGGCACGGCTCGCAAGCCGATGCGCGGTGGCCTCTCGGCCACCGCCCGGTTTGCAGCACCTGCGCGGCCCGCGTGAGGGTCAGCAGTAGTAGACGCAGCCTGACTTGCGGCGGGTCTCCCGGCGCTACCTGCCGACCTCTCGCGCCTCATCCTGCGGAACATCGGCCCCGGCCGTCGCGAACGACGAAACGGAAGCGAGGATGGGATAGAGGTTGATGGAAACCCCCGTACTACGTGTGGCAGCCAGCGCCTGGTCGAATGTGGTGATATAGCAGGCGTCGCCGCGCTCCTGGGGCGGTGCATCGCCAATCAGCAGCCCGTAGCGGGCGGGGCGGCGCCAACTGGCGCGCCGCACAGCCTCGTCCACCGCATCGTAGACGGATTCAGGGGTGTCACCGCCACCTCCGACGCTGATCGCCTGGATCTGGCTCCGGATCAGCTCGAGGTCCGTGGTGAGATCCTGGAACCGAAGCCAGGTCCCGTCCGCACACCGGTCGCCATACAGGGTCAACCCCACGCGGGCAGTGCCCGCGCCGCGAGAGCGAATGCGGTCGAGGATCTCCGTGACGCGCGCCTTCACCGCTCTGATTTCGCCGCCCATGCTGCCGGTCATGTCGATGATGAACATCAGGTCGAAGCTCGATCCGCCGGTTGCGACCGCCGTATCGATGGCAGACAGGATGGCGCCCGGCATCTCGTCGGGACGATTGACCATCCAGGAGGCACCTCCGGTCTCGTCCGCGAGCTTCCCAAACGCCTCGATAGCGCACGTGTTGAATCCGCTGGAGTCCGTTGTGCACTCCTCGCTCGCGGCGCCTACGGCAAGGGTAAGCGTGAACGGGCCGGTCTCCCCGCCGAACAGCGTCGTGGCCTCGATGGTGTACGTCCCCGCGGCCAGCGTGCGCGTGATCCGGGCGTTGGTGCCAGAACCGCCATCGTCATCGGCGTCGACCAAACCCGTACCGAACCCGGAGCCGTTGCGCAGGGCAAGCCACGTATCCACGCTGGGCGACGTCAGGTCGATCGTCACTCTTGCGCTGCTGCGCAGCGTGAAGGTGTAATAGCGGGCGAATTCCCCGCCCGAGTAGTGCTCCGAGACGCAACGGCCGGTCCAGGAGCCGGAACGGGTTACCGTCCCGGTCACCGTCCCGAGGCTGTTCGTGCACGCGTCGGTGGTGGCTCTCGTGACCGTCACGCGAAGGGAACTGCTGGCGCAGTTGTGCTTGTTCGTCTCTCCGGCCACGGACTGTACGCACGCGGTGTAGTAGTGCGTGCCGGGGGTGGAGGGGGCCCGCAAGCGGACCAACTCGGCGCTGCTCGCCGAGGGCGAGAGCCTGCCCACGCTATCGGACCCGACTCGCACCCACTCCCGCGTGCTGGACTGGTAGTGGTAGTAGTTGAGCGTGGTCGCGGCTGCGGTGCCTGTCCCGATGTTGCGAACCGTGGCGTAGAGGGTAAAGACCTGCCCCGTCGTCAGCGTGCTGTCGCTGACCCGGGCCGACCGCACCACCAGGTCCGGAGCGCCGCCGCCACCGCCGGTGCCGCTGACCGTGACGCGAACCGAACTGCGGGCGCAGTTGCGGCGGTTGGTTTCTCCCACTACCGCTTCCACGCACGCCGTGTAGAAGTGTCGGCCCGCGGTTGACGGAGCCCGCAGCCGGATCAGCTCGCCGGCGCTGGCGGAGGGCG
>JAPOYI010000140.1 GCA_026706665.1 Gammaproteobacteria bacterium
GCGATGGTCCACGCCGTGCCCGGGGCGTTCGGGTCGCTGCAGAACGCGGGCATCAGGTCCGTGAAGGGGTTGACGTGCTCATCGCAGATGCTGCCGCGGGCGTTCGGCGCGACGAACTCGATGTCGAAGGCGGGCGTGAAGTTGGCGCCCAGCTCCTGGCTCAGGTAGAAGCCGCTCCCGGCCTGCGCGCGAGCCTCGCCGGGCGTCAGGGCTGCGAACATGGCCATAGACAGGGCGAGCGCCGTGATGTGCCGCATTCTGCAGGCTCCTCTCACGCAAACTGGGGACGCCGCCGGCTCCGGAACGAGGGCCGCCGCCTCGGTTGACAGGCAAACTCCGCGGCCACTCCGCGACCGCGAGCACCAGCCGCACCCAGGTTCACCTCCAGACGGAAGCCGTTATCGTCCCCGATGCACGTCTCGTCGCCCGCCGCGACCGCGGCCGCGCGCTCGACCGCCGTCTCCGCCGCGACCGCCCCCGCGCTCCGTCGCGTGAACGCCCACAACGCCTCCGTCAGCTCCGCACGATCCGTGTCCTGCTTCGTCGTCGTCACCTCGAACCCGAGCCCGCCGCAGCGCCGCGGCCAGGTCAACCGCGTCGGTCTCCGGGTTCGGCAGCCGCCCGATGTGGGCGTACGAGCTGTTGCCCACCGCCAGCGCCACCCGGCCGCCAGCGCCACCGACGCCGACCAGGCCGGCCGCCCGCAGCAGGACGATGGCAAGCCTCGTAACTCTCATCACCTACAGGCCCTTCCCCGTCGACACCCCGACAGCAAAGGTCCGCTGCCAACAGTACCCATCTGCGATGGCTACCGACATCCCCCAACTGAGGGACGAGGGCTCAAATTCGGCCTGCGAAAGCCCAATCGCCCCCGAGGGTCGCTGACCTACGGACCGCACCTGCGACCCGACGCTCGCCGCGCGCGACCACCGTCGCCGCGGCCACCGGCTCGCCCAGCTCGTGTTACGGAAGCGCCTGACGCACCGCGCGGTGCGGATGGCCGAGTCCGGGGCGACACCTCGACCCGCGTGTCGCGATGGAAACAACTTCAGCACCAGGGGCCGGTTTACCGAACCCGCCTTATCAGACGCACGCGAGGTCTATGCCGCGCGTCCGGCCCCGCCGCGGTGAAAGGTGGCCATCCCCCAGCAGTTCGAGTCCGACGCGGTCGCCGCCGAGCGCGGCCGCCTCGACGCGGTGATCGCGGGGCTGCTCTTTATGGCGGGGATGCGGCGCCTCCGGGAATTTGAGCGATTCTCGCGACTTCGCAGCGCGCGATGGCCACTTTCCGACTGCTCATGGCTGGCTGGAGGGGGGTCAATTCACCGTCTCGGTGTTCGCAGCCGGCTGAAGCGCGTTGTCCCGCGCCCGAAGCTCGGCCGCCGCGTGGCCGGCGTGGAGAACCGGGTCCGCCGGGGACGATATCCACGTATCGCCCCGCTCAACGATCAGGTATTCCGTACCCCCGACTTCGCTCCGCTCGACCACCAGCGGCAGCGACCCGAGGCGCTCGTATTCCTGTCGCGACCCAGGGAACTCACCATCATCCAGCGCTTGGTCGAACACCGCGAAGTTCTTGTCTTCCACGTGCACGTAGACACCGACTCTTCGCATCTCGTCGCCGCCGGTCACGCTGCGCCTCCCTGCTCGCTGGCCAACAGCTCCCCGACGCGCTCGAGGTAGCGGTCCATCCAGTGCTGCATGGTCCACTGCTCGCGAACCGCCGGGGCGAACAGGTCGAGGCTGACCGAACATGGGACGCAGACCTCGATCTCCGTCTGAGTCCGCCGGTGGATCTTGGCGCCTCGCTTCACGCACGGACATTTCAGCTCGTCTCTCGTCATGCTGCCCCCCTCCCGCGATCCCCGCCGCCTGCCGCGCGGCCGGCCTGCCGGACCCGACGAAGACGCCGCTCGTCGCCGACACGCTGCGCGACATCGCCCGCCTGCACGCCGTGCCAGCTGGCGCCGCGCCATGGCGCGCGCTCAGCTACGACCAGGCGCGCGAACTGATGCTCGCCGCCCGCGAGCGACGGCGGCGTCGACGCCCAGGGCTTCGCCCCACGGCACCTCGACCAGGGCTTCGGATGCGCTGTGCCTCGGACACCAGCCGGAACAGCGCCCCGTCGCCGTCGAAGCTCCACGGCCGCCCGGCAGCGACGACCTCAAGCCGGGACTCGTCGTAGCGGTAGAGCAGCTCGTTGGCGACGGTCCAGCCGGCGTCTTGTAGGTCAGCTCCAGCGCTTCCGAGCCGAACCACTGCACGCTGACGACCGTAACCAGACCGTCGGGATGCACGCCGCGGACGGCGCAACGTGGTTGCAGGTCTTCAAGTTGCATTGGTCTGGACCGCAGTCGTGAAAGATACCCGTAGACCGCGCTCAGTCGCCCGGTTCAGCCGCTTGACGCAACTCTCGAAGCCGAACGTCGATCTCCCCACGGGGCAGGAAGACCGTTCGGTCGTCTCGCCAGTGTTCAAGAGCGGAAATCAGCGTGCCGTGACTGCAGGCGTCTCCCTTCCGAAGTTCATCCACGACCCACAGCACTCCGTGCACGCGCAGACCTTCCCCGGCCGCCGCCCGGTGGAGCAACCTGTCGCCGGTGAGCAGGATGCCGTGCTCATGGCACCGCGTCGACACCAAGCAGAAACAATCGTTCGCCGAGAGTCTCGGATGAGCCGCCCTGACCCTCATGGCTTCCGCAACTCGCTCTGGCGGCAGATCGAACGTCACGAGCCCGCCGGTTTCCAAGCAACGCCAGTCCTGATCCGTGAAATCCAACGCTTCGGCTCGACGGATAGGCAGTGGAACCACGAACCGGTACGGCAGCGCCAACATGGCGCGCACCAGCCGACCCTTGCGTAGATCGATGAGGCACGATGCGTCATTGACGACGACGGTGGTGGTCACCGTTCACGTGGCCCCCTGATTTCTCGTTCCACGTCGTTCCGCGAGCGCTTCAGTAGCTGCGCAGCACGAACCGTAGAGATCAACTCGTCCCCAAGGGCACGCCAGACGAGCTGCTCGAATCGCGACGGCTTCTCGAAGGCGCCCAACCCCTCTTCTTCAGTAATCTGCTCTGGTTCCCTGGTACGCCATGACCGCGCATAGGTCCGGAAGGCGTACTCGATGGTGGCCGGGGCCAAGATGCCGACGTCTCGCAGCCGGATGAGCATCGCGGTAGCAGAGACTCCGTAGAAGTGCTTCAGCCGCATCAGTTCCCGATAGGTGATGCCGTGCCGGTGCGCTCCGACCTCGACGCGGAGATGCTCTGCGGGGACGAGAAAGGCTCCGGCAAACCGCTGCATCGCCTTCTCGACCTTGATGGCCGGATGGGAAGTCCCGCGAATCACCCGATGCGCGAGTTCGTGTGCCAGCGTGAGCCGCTTGCGTTCGACGTTGGTACGGCGCGAGGTGACGACGACGTTGGTATCCGCCCGGTTGCCGCTGCGCTGCACGCCACAGGCGAGGCCGTCGAAGCGCGCCGGGAGGTCGGCTTCAATCACCTTGATGCCGTGAGCTTCGAGCAAGCCGGTGACGCTCGGAATCGGGTCGGTCCCCAGGTTCCAGTGCTCGCGCAGCTCGCATGCCTTCTTCTCGACTTCGTCGAAACTCCCGATCCGGACGCACCGAAGGCCGGCGAGAGGGTCAACGGAAGGTTCGATCTCCAGGATGTCCTCGATCGCGAGATAGTCTTCAAGCGCCTCGGTCACAATGGCCTCGGCTCGAGCCCGGTCCTTCGCCGACGTCCCCGAGTGCTTGCGGAATTCGATCCCGTCCAGGGCCTCGACCTGACCACCCATCAGGAAATCCAGGGAGACGTCGAGCCTTCTCGCCAGATCGACCAGGACGGCAGAACTCGGCATCATCCTGCCCCCCTCGTATTTGCTGATTGCTTGCGCCGACACGGCGGGCGACAGGCGTCCAGCAAGGTCTCGCATCGACAAGCCTGCCTTCCTCCGGGCCAGCCTGAGCCGTTGTCCGAACATGTCGCCCCTCCAACTCCCTGCGGTTGACACTAGCACATTGCATTGTATAATGTCTACCCAAGGTTCACGGAACACGCTTCATTTCTCGATGGAGGACCACGGATGTCAAAGACAAACCAACACGTCGTTCCGCACCCGCGTGGCTGGGCAGTAAAGTCTGCAGGTGGTCGACGCGCAACGTCCGTCCATCCGACGCAATCCGCCGCGATCCCAGTCGCCCGGGGAATTGCGATCAACAACCGCTCCGAGATGTTCATCCACCAACCGGATGGTCGGATCAGGGAACGCAACACCTACGGCAACGATCCTCACCCGCCGAAGGGATGACGCCCCAACGTCATGGGTATGCCGGGGAAGTCGAGGCCGACGCCCAAGCGGACGTAACGCAGAAGCGGGTCGCTTCACCACGCTGAAGAAGGCTCAGAAACCAACCCGACGACAACCTCCGGTGGTCCGTTCAGAGCTTCGGCGAGCTGGACGGGAAGTCGCGGTCTGCGATTCGGCGGGCCGCCCGAGCGGGAACGGCGAGGCGCCTCGCGAACCGGGTGAGGGGCTGTTGCGCGGCTGACTACAAATTGGACGCGGACAGCCTGAGTCCCGCCGTGATCGCCTGCGGTGCGCCGGTAGCGTGATCAACCACACGCCTCGACAACCGCGTACGCCACCTGACCGATGCACCCCATTCACCGTCGCTACCACGCGGAGGAGCTGGTGCGACTTCGGCCCGCCGGCGAACGCCGGCGGCAAGTGGCCTCGCAACGCCGCGGGCGAATCGACCCCAACCCGCACCAGGTCGATGCGGTCATGTTCGCGCTGCGCCGCATCCCGGAAGGAGGCTGCATCCTCGCCGACGAAGTCGGGCTCGGCAAGACCATCGAAGCCGGCCTCGTCATCGCCCAACTGCTGGCGGAAGGGGCCACGCGGGTCCTCATCGTCGTTCCGCGCCCGCTGCTCGGACAGTGGCAGCACGAGCTCTACACGCTGTTCGGCATCGAGGCCGTCGAGGCGG
>JAPOYI010000136.1 GCA_026706665.1 Gammaproteobacteria bacterium
AGGCGCTGGAGGCATGCCAAAATAATGACTAGGTATTTATGCGACTGTACACTAGTTGCCCCGTGGCCTCGCCGAACACCGGCGCGAGGTCTTTGATTATCGTCCCTTCACATCCCGCGACGCCGTGGATGCGCTCGCAGTCTGCCTTCATCTCCTCATACTTGCGTTCCAGGACCCCGCGCCACCATCCCGCAATCAACTCGCCGAGGGCGGCAAGAATGCCCGAGTCCGCCGGCTCGTCGGAGATCGACTGGTCCATGGCCCTGAGCGTGCTTTCCGCCTTCGAGCGGGTGCTTACGTAGTCCGACGCGCTGTAGGGATCTGACGCGCCATCGTAGTAATCCGACCCGCCGTGGGGGATATCCCACCAGCTGTTCAGAAAGTCGAACCAATCCCACCACGCGTCCATGTCCTCCTCACACACCCAATCGCACTCCGGGTACATCCCGGTCGGATCGACGTAGCTCAACGGGTTGTTGCCGACATAGCTGTAGAAGTTCCAGGACCGGCTTGAAGTCGGGTCCCCGACGATCGGATCCGGGCTCAGGAACCGGCCCAGGCGCGGGTCGTACATCCGCCCGTTCATGTGGACCAGGCCGGTGCGGTCCAGGTGCTCGTGCCGGGTGAACCCCCGCGACACCCGCTCCCCCTGGGCATTCAGCAGGGATTCGATTTCCGTGTCCGTCAGCTGCCCGGTCCAGTCGTTCCTGCGCCGCTCCCCGTACGGGTCGTGGCCCAGCACGACCAGCTCGTTGCCGGCCTGGTCGGTGACCGCCTCCACCGAGCCCAGGTGGTCCCGGTGCGCGTACTCGAACACCGATGAGGTCGTCGGCATCATGCCGCCGGAGGTCGTCCTCACGTGCACCGCCGAGTCGCCGATGCGCGTGCGCTCCACCGTCCCGCCGCCGACCGTCGCCGTCTTTTCGTACACCCCCGCGTAGTACTTGCGCGACGTCTTCATCGTCGTCGTGGTTCCCGACGCGACTTCCCACTCGCTCATCTTGAAGTAGCGCGCCCCGTCCGGGCCGTAATGGAAGCTGTCCCGCGCCGTCGGCTTCGCGTCGGCCGCGCTCTCGCCCGTCGTCACCTTCTCGGCGAGTCCGCGGGCGTTCCAGTCGATGAAGGTGTCGTCCGCGGCGCAGTCGGCGGCGCCGCCGCAGGCGTCGTAGTGCGTGATGCGGCCGCCCGCATCGTGCGCGAACCTGTGCGCCACGCCGCCGATGTCGGCGGACGCGAGCCGGTTCGAGGCCGCCGCATAGGCGTAGCCGGTCGCCGCGTCGTCGTCCGCCCACGCGCCGCCGCTCCTGGTCTTCAGGTTGCCGCGCGCGTCGTAGCCGAACGCCAGCGTCCGGCTCGCGGTCGCGGAATCCGAGATGTAGGTCCGCGCCCGCGTCAGCCGGTTCAGGTAGTCGTAGTCGAACCGCTCTTCGCGCCTGGACCGGCGCCCCGCCGCCCCCGCGACGCGGCTCTCCAAAGAGCCGTCGCTGCGCCAGGCGTAGGCGCTGGCCCGGATCTTCGCCGCGCCGCGGGTCGTGTCGATGCCGGTCGGGCGTCCCAGGGCGTCGTAGCTCCGCTCCGTCTTCGCGCCGTTGCCGTAGATCTCCGCCTTCGATCCGCCGTAGGCCGTCCGCGCCGTCACGCTGACCAGCGCCGCCTCGCCGTGCTTCAGCTTCGCCAGGTAGCCCCGCTCGTTGTACTCCCGCGCGACCGTCACCAACGACGGATGGGTCGTGGACGAAAGCCGGCCGTAGGCGTCGTAGGTGTGGCCGCGCGTCAGCGTCGTGGTCGCGCCCGCGTCGTCGATGATCGCCGTCGTCACCATCTTCAGCCGCGCGTCCGCGTTGTACGCGTAGGTCTCGGCGAACTCGCCGCCGAACGCGCAGGACGAAGCGTCCGTCAATATCCTGTCCCGGTCGTAGCCGCGGCGCTTGAGCAGGCCCTTGCCGTTGGCCGGGTCGTACTCCCAGGTCGCCGTGCCGCCGCGGTCCGCCGCGCACGCGCGCCGCCCCAGCTTGTCGTAGCCGTAGTAGGTCGCGCCGCGCGCGTCGGTGCGTTCGGTCAACTCGCCGTACCCGTTGTGCGCGAACCTGACGCTCACCTTGCCGTCGCCCGCGTTCACGGCCGCGCCCAGGTTCGGGTTCGTCACGCTCGCGCGGTTGCCCGCGGCGTCGTACCCGAACGCGGTTGTCTGGCCGCCGGTCGTCACTGTCCGCAATCGCCCGTCACCCCATCCCAGTGGCGCGCACGCGAGATCTCGCGGCCGAGGCCGTCATTAACGCCCAAACGCAAACTATTGATCGTGCGCGGGGAAGACGGACTGTCGATCAGGCAAACAGTGACGGACGTCACGAAGGAGCGGGTGCATGGCCTCCGCGCTACGCCATTGGAAAAACCAAGGTGGGGGATGTTGACCGCAAAGGGTCGTGCCCACTGGCAACGCGAGCGTGAGTCCACTCGGGGACAACCCTCGGAACCACGCCTCCGGCAACGGGTCCGCCGTCACCCCGACGCTCGCTCACGGGCCTCACGGCAGCGTCACTTCGTCGGGGTCCAGCCCCAGCCGCTCCACGACTTTCAGGTGCCAGCCGTGCATCTCCCTGCCCACGCCGCGGTTCTTGAACGTTTTGATCGTATCGGCGGGCAAGTGGCCCATTTTGTTCTCCAGCGTCGAATCGGCACCCTGTTCCAGCAGGTAGTGCGCGATGTCGTAGCTATCGACATACACCGCCCTGTGCAGCGGCGTGATCATGGAGCCGCCCTCCCGCGCGTCGATGTCGGCACCCGCCTCGACCAACAGCCGGACATTATCGATCCGCTGAAGCATTATCGCCTCGTGGATGATCGTCCTGCGCGCCGTACACTTCTAGCGCGTTCGGATCGCCCCCGTGTCGCAACAGCGACGCCAAGTCCGCCGGGGCGTTCAAGCCCGCCGCCATTTCCATTACGGGCTTCAGGAACAGTTGCTCGATCTTTCCGGTATATTCCCCGGCCGGCGGGCGTTCGATGTCCGCCCCGCTCTCCATCCCCTCGCGTCCCCGCGCATTCACGTCCAGGCCTTCGGCGATCATCCTTTCCAGGCCTCTCACATCGCCTCGGCCGCCTTGGCCAATTCGATGGCCTGCTCGTACTGCGAAGAGCGAAAGTCCAATGCCTGGCGGAGGTTCGCCCACCAGTTGCGAAGGCTTCCTCCTTGAGTTCCCCGAAACACCAGATAGTAGCTGCCGTTTATCTTGTGCTGCCAAGAAGCACCAAGAAGCAGCAGCGGGTCGAAGTTATGTTGGTTTCAGAGTAGAGTCGAAGGGATGTCCGCCCGCGTCCGGTAAATTTCTCCCCATCCAATTAGCTGAAGATCGTCCTTACCAAGGCGACCGGACTTTGCGCGAAGGTCGCCAATGGGCAATGCGACGTGAACGTACGCAGGCCATTCGGTTATAGGACAAAGGGAATACTCAACATGCCTAGAGGCCAGCACCAGTTCCCACACATCACGACCTCCCAACCCGTAGTTCTGACCCGTCAGTGGAGGGTCTATTGATACCAGTACATATCGATTAGGACGGTCACCGTCGAACCACTGTAGGATAACGCAGTCTCTTGGTTCTTTAAGGCCATAACCTTCACTTGAAGTCATCACAAAGTCCGCTTCCTCAGTATCAAGAAAGGGACTGCACACTTGCGCCAATTCAGCTTCCGCATCATTGTCAACAAACATCATGTCTAGGTGTTCATGCTCCCCGAACATCCGGCGAAAAATCGAAGCTACTCCTTTCAGGATTTCGTCTTCAGAATCACTTTTGGTCGCAAAACACAGCGCCACATTGATGGAACCACAATTGTCGTCATCGGGATAGGCAACCCTGCTAAGGTAGGCCCTTACCGGCCCGTCCAACGGTCTCCACTCGACTAACTGTCTCAAAAAACCAGATACTTCGCACTTGAAGCCGCGCTCCGGTTCCCCATCCTGTTCCCCGATAAACTGAACATCCCTAGGCTTGATTTCTTCCATTCCTAGTACTCTGGGTTGATTCCTGAAACGCGTTCGATCTCGATTTGGCGTCTTGCATCAGGAACAACCACTTCCAAGAGCCCTCCCCTATTCCCATCAAGCGGATCAGCCGAACGCATAGTAACCCCCCGCGTATCCTTCAACGTTCCCTCAACAACAAATCGGCCCGTGTTCACATCTGGAAGACCGGCCGCATCGCGGAAGTTGTCTACAGGACGCGGATCAATGGGCGTCCACGAACGTCCATCCCAATCGGCTTTTCCTCCATACACACGATAGACCTTCTGTCCCGCCTGTGGGGCGTTGGCCGCGTCAGCGATCATTGGCACCGCCTTCGCACCTCCCTTTATACCAGCCTTCGCGAGCACTCGGGCGCCATATCCGACGCCAGTCGCCGACACGGCGATCTCCCCGATGCCGAGAACCCAGTCGGTCCAGTCGCAGTCGCCCTCCATGTTGCAGCGGAACAGGTCGTAGCCCGGGATGAGAATCGACGCGCCGACATCGGCCGTCGTCATCGCCAATCCACCCATGTCCGCCGGCTCCTCGGCGACCGACTCGTCCGGGATGGTGATCGTGCGGGTGACGTTGAAGCTGAACGACTGCGTCACGGAGCGCTCGCCCCAGTAGTACTCGTCCCCCACATGCCAGGCGTAGCCGTCGCCGTTCCAGACATGCGTCCACACCGGCACCGCATAGCGGTAGGGAACCGACATCACCCCGTGCACCGTGACCGTGATGGTCACCGTGATGGTCCGCGTCGTCGCCCCGCCGCCACCGCCGCCGCCAAAGTGCATGCATCCCGAGAGCGGCGGGCACCCCGGTCCCGCCTGCACCAGCCCGGTCGGGTCGACGTAGCTCAACGGGTTGTTGCCGACGTAGCTGTAGAAGTTCCAGGACCGGCTTGAAGTCGGGTCCCCGATGATCGGGTCCGGGCTCAGGAACCGGCCCAGGCG
>JAPOYI010000204.1 GCA_026706665.1 Gammaproteobacteria bacterium
CTGGACGGGGCGCGCCATGGACGCCAGCATGCCACGTCCCGATAGTAATGTCTACTTATTATAGAGACGGTACACTAGTAGGCGGCGTTTCAACCCCTCATGCTCGGCACCGCCGTCCGGATAGAACAACAGGGACCGGCTAGCCATCCAGCCCTTACCCGTCGGCACACGAAACGCACGTTCGCTTTCCGACAACAGCCGAGCGTCCTCTTCCTTGCAGGTCACGAAGTACCGCAGCTCCTCCTGGTCGACCTCGATATCTATACCCGTCGAGTGGACTTCGCGTGCGATCCTCCCGGCATCTGGGCGGTCTAGGAATTCGCCATACACCTTGGAATGCTCGAACCAACCAAGGACATAGGTCTCATTTATCGCACCTCCGTGGGCGACCCAAACGACCGTCACATCGTCGACATACTCCGCGACCGCCCCAGAGTTCAACCGACGAACCACCGGCGCAGGATCGGCACGTGAGTTGACACGGACGTAGCCATACATACGCCCACGCCACGGTCTGAAGTTCCAACATTCGCCTCCCCACCTCTTCTGCTTGGGGAACCTGCCTGCGGGTACGACGATTGCGTCGTTAGTAAGACCTTGGTACTCGCGCATCCACGAAATCCGACAAAAGAGGACCTTGGATCGTCCGGCGACAATTGACATACAGTTTCCGCGAACTGACTACGTCACCGTAGCACGAACAACGATTCGGATCGAAAGTCGCCGCTCACCAAAACGACCGTTGGCGCCAAGCGGTACGGGTTCCGCTCCAGCTTCCGGGACTGGGTCGCCGAGTGCACCGAGGCGCCGCGCGATGTCTGCAAACTTGCGCTGGCGCACGTCACCAACGACCGTACTGACGCCACCTACCGCCGTAGCGAGCTGTTCGAGCGTCGCAGGACGCTTATGCAGCAGTGGGCCGACTACCTCGCTGCCTAAGGGCCTTACGGTCGCCCAAATCTTCCGTGCGCTAAGGTAAGCGTTACAACCAACCTTCCCAAGAAGACGAGGTAGTCAATGACGAACGCGACGGGAACGCCGATCATGGTCTCGCCACATAGGAGCGTGCCGCTACTCCGCGCCAACGACTGGAACGAGCGGCGCCTCCAAGAACTGATCTACCGCCACCCCACTTGCCTACCTCTCGATCAGATCGAGCCCGGCATCGGGCAGCTGGTTTCGGTCTGCATGGAACTGCCGCTCCGGGTTGGTACGGCCGACAACCTATTTGTCACGCCCGAAGGCAATCTGGTGTTGGCCGAGGTGAAGCTCTGGGGCAACCCCGAGGCACGCCGCAAGGTCGTCGCTCAAACCCTGGAGTACGCAACCGCGCTCTTCAAGCTCGACTATACGGAACTGGAGTCCGCCGTCATGAAGGCGGACTTCAACGGAGCCAAACGCCCCCAGACCCTCTACAGTCTGGTCGACGGTGCCGACAGTCCGTCCGAAAGCGTTTTTGCCGATCGTGTCGCACGCAACCTGCGCGAAGGCCGTATCGTGGTATTGATCGTGGGCGACGAAATCCGCCCGGCGGTAGATGAACTCGTCGCCGGCCTTCAGGCCCACGCCAACTTCCACTTCACGTTCGCACTTGTTGAGATGCCCGTGTACTTGCGACCTGACTCTACCGACGAGTTCATCGTTATGCCGCGCACTCCAATAAAGACCGAAACCGTACCAAGGTTCACCATTCGTACCGAGGGTGGCTCGACCGACGTCAGTGATGCGGGCACGGATGAGCGGGAGGCTGCCCGACCCTCCAGACGGTCGAACATCTCTTCCGAAGACTTCTTCGAGGCGATGAGCGAACGATGCCAAAAGATTCCGGTCAAGCTGAAACAGTTTCTGGACAAGGCGGCTGCCATCGACGTTCGCCCCGAGTATCTCGGCTCACTGAATCTCAAATGGGACCAGCCCGAGGGAAGTCCCGTCAATCTTGGCTACATCAGGCCAAGCGGCGGCGAGGTCTGGACCGATGCTAGCTACTGGAAGGTAGACCGGGATCTAGCGGAGGGTTACAACGTCCATCTCGCCCAGCTGTTCGGTGAGGTCAGAACCGGCCGCACAAAGAAAGACGGCGCTTCGGAACGGTGGGTCACACGTAACGACGGAGCCCCGTTTCGCATCGAGGAAATCCTCGATCGCTTACCGGACTGGATAACCGCAATCGAGACCTTCCAAGCCGCCGTCCGGAGGCGCGCGCAGGACGTGTATGGTGCCCAATGATGACGGCGCGTGGAAATGCTGAGGGTTCCCCTAGGTGGGGGATTGATGGCGGTCTAAGGCCAGCTCCGTTCGGATCAGAGACATGGAACCGCCCGAACGGTGGAAGCGGAATGCGCGCTAGACGGTAGCGGTCGGGCATTGCTAATGGCTGTAGGACCCGTGTCGTTCGAGGCGTTCCTTGAAGGCTGCGTGATAGTCGATCTCGAACTCGAGGCCGACGGTGAGGTTCGGACGCTGGGGGCCATTCGGGGCGGACGGGAGCTTCGGACGCCGGAGCACCTTTCAACGCGGGACGCCCTCGGCCATCTGGACGACTTCGCGCGCGGTGCACGATTCGTCGTGGGGCACAACATCGTCGCGCACGACCGACGCTTCATCGAAATGCACGACGCGGCAGCCGAGCTACTCCGGATGCCCCTGGTGGACACCCTCTACCTAGCGCCGCTCGCCTTCCCTCAACGGCCGTACCACAAGCTCCTGAAGGACTACAAGCTCGGCGTCGAGCAGAGCGACCCAGTCAAGGATTGCCGTATCGCCCTAGGATTCCTCAGGGAGTGCTGGGAAGTGCTCGGGCGGAAACGGCGCGGACTCGTATCCGTATACCGGGCGTGCTTCAACGACAGCGATGCGGAAGGGGGCACTTCGGCCCACCGACTGAGCGGCACGGGCTCATTCCTAGGTGCGTTAGGCGTGCGTGCGCTGCCAGCCGACCGACAACTACGGGGCTTCGCACACTACGCATCCGGTCGGGCGTGCCGCAACGCGGTAGCGCGCGAACTCCCGAAGTTGCTCGCAGAACCAGCCAGCCGGCCTGCGGCGGCATACGCGCTTGCGTGGCTTTCCGTGGCAGGTACAGAGTCCGTGCTCTCGCGCTGGGTGCACCACGAGTTCCCCCATGCTTCGCGGCTACTGCGTGCGATCCGGGCAGTAGACTGCGGTGACGACGACTGCACGTATTGCCGCAAACACCACGATCCCGTGGGAAAGCTCCAGCAGTACTTCGAACATCCAGAGTTTCGGACGAAGCCGGCGACGAGCGACGGCGGGAGCCTTCAAGAGCGCATCGTGTCACGGGGCATCGCACGGCAACCTCTCCTCGCGATCCTCCCGACCGGTGGCGGCAAGTCCCTCTGCTACCAGCTGCCCGCGATCCTGAGCAACGAACAAACGGGCGCTCTGACAATCGTGATCTCGCCACTGCAGGCTCTGATGAAGGATCAGGTCGAGAATCTGAACGGCCGAGTCGGCGCGCAGCTGGCAGCAGCACTCAACAGCCTGCTGACGCTCCCCGACCGTCACGACATGCTGGAAGGCGTCCAATCGGGCCGGTTCGCTCTGCTCTACGTCTCACCCGAACAGCTGCGCAACCGCTCGTTCGAGATCGCCGTGCGACAGCGGGAGATCGCGGCATGGGTATTTGACGAGGCGCACTGCATTGCGAAGTGGGGGCATGACTTCCGGCCCGACTATCTCTACGCGGCGCGCTTCATCCGGGAGTACTCGGCACGCGAGAACGTGGAACCGGCTCCAGTAGCATGCTTCACCGCGACCGCGCGGGTTGACGTACGAGAGGAGATCGTCGCGCACTTCGCGGAGCAATTGGGCCAGAAAATAGAGGTGTTGTCGTCGGACCGGGTGGACCGCATGAACCTGCGCTACACGGTGGAGGAGCTACCCGAGGCGCAGAAGGCGGGACGAATCAGCGAACTGCTGGAGGCGAGCTTGGGCGTCCGTACACGGCCGCGTGGGGCGGCGATCATCTACGCGCGCAGCCGCCGTCGTACGGAGCATTTCGCGGCTACGCTTGGTGGGCGCGGTTGGGATGCCGAACACTTCCACGCTGGTCTGGAAGCGCCCGACAAGAAGCGCGTACAAGACGGATTCGTGGGGGGCGAGATCTCAGTCATCGTGGCGACCAACGCATTCGGTATGGGGATCGACAAGGAGGACGTGCGGCTGGTCGTTCACGCCGACGTGCCAGCCTCGATCGAGAGCTATCTCCAGGAGGCCGGTCGCGCCGGTCGGGACGGCAGCCCAGCAGACTGTGTTCTCCTGTTCGCCAAAGGCGATCTTGAGAGGCAGTTCGACCTCGAGGCGGAGAATCGGATCACCCGACGCGACATCGCTCAGATCCTCGCAGCGATCCGGAAGTCGCGCCGCCGGGATGCCGACGAGGTGGTGATGTCGCCTGGCGAGATTCTACGCGTTCCTGATACCGAGGTGTCCTTCGAGGAGGACGACCGATCAGCAGCAACGAAGGTCAAGACTGCCATCGCCTGGCTCGAACGGACGAATTTCGTGCTCCGCAACGAGAATCGCACGAACGTTTTCCAAGGCGTTTCGGCGGTGCGTGACCTGGATGCCGCGCGCCGCCGCATGGCGGTGCTCGACCTGAGCGACCACAAGCGCCGCCGCTGGCTCGAAGTGCTGGAGTCACTTCAGAACGCAGACCTGCGGGACGGCCTCGACGCCGACGGACTGGCCAACCTGCCCGCGTTCAAGCCGATGAGGTCACGCGTGGGGGACGGCGCGGGTGGCAGGGACAACACGGCGACGGAAGCGGTGCTGCGCACCCTGCACGAGATGACAAGCGCCGGACTACTCGAGCGCGGTATCTACTTCACAGCATGGGTGCGTCACCGTATCCGTGATCGATCCGTTGATCGGCTCGCACGGATCGTAAGGGTGGAACGGGCGATGGCGGACATCCTGCGAGAGGAATACCCCGATGCGGAGCTTGGCGGGGACGTTCCCCTCAACCTTGGCGAGCTGGTCGAGCGCCTGCGCGAAAGGGATCTGAAAGTGACCGGCGAGGCGGTCTCGACGCTGCTTCGGGGCTGGTCGAGGATAGGCGTCCGCGGTCGCGCGCCAATCCGTCTGCGACCACGAGGCAAGCAGCGATTGGACGTGGGTCTCAACGTCGGTTGGTCGGCGCTGGACGAGGAGTTGGAACTACGTGCCCAACTCGGTGAGGTAGTGGTCGACGTGCTTGTCGAGCAGGCGGAGCGGCAGGAGGCCTTCGGGGAGCGGCTCGTGCGGTTTTCGTTGGCGGATCTCGAGCGGGGCGTGGAGGCGGAGCTTGGATTAGCGCAGCAACTGAGCGATGTGTTCGCCGCGATGGAGAAGACTCTCCTGTTCCTCGATGAAAACGCAGTCGTCAAGCTGGAGAAGGGATTGGCGGTGTTCCGCCAGTCGATGCGCGTTCGCGTACTCGAAGAGGCAAAGCGCCGCCGGTACGCTGGCAGCGACTACGCCCCACTCGCAGAGCACTACGACGAGCGCGTATGCCAGATTCACGCAATGGGACGCTACGTGCAGGAGGCTCGGAGCAGCGCGGAGAGCGGCCGGGTTTATGTCGAGAGCTACTTCGCGCTGCGCTCGCGGACGTTCCGCAATCAGTACTTCGGCGACGATCTGGCAACCCTAGAGCGGGCGACGTCTCAGGGGACGTACGCGCGGATCGTCGAGGACCTCGGCAACCCGATGCAGGAGGCGATCGTCACGGCGCCGCCGGAGCGAAACATGCTTGTCCTGGCGGGACCGGGATCCGGCAAAACAAGGGTCGTGGCGCACCGCTGCGCGTTCCTGCTGAAGATCGCGCGCATCAGTCCGGACCGGATGCTGGTCGTGTGCTTCAACCGAGGCGCCATGCACGAACTCCGACAGCGGATCCGGAGCCTGGTCGGCGACACGGCTCGTCGCGTGGCGGTGCATACCTACCATTCGCTCGCCCTGGCTCTCACGGAACGATCGATGACGGCACGCGCTGTGGCAGCGGGCGAGGATGAGATCGATTTCGACCAAGTGATAGACGAGGCGAACCGATGGCTGCGGGGCGAGGACGAGGTCGTGGGCGTCGAGCCTGACGAACTCCGGGACCGGCTGCTCGGGGGATTCGAATACGTGCTGGTGGACGAGTATCAGGACATCGACGCGCGGCAATACGAACTGGTTACTCACGTGGCGCGCCGCGCTGGCCAGGACGGCGACGAACGGGCAACTATCCTGGCGGTCGGCGACGACGACCAGACGATCTACGAGTGGCGCGAGGCGAACGTGGAGTTCCTACACCGCTTCGAGGAGGACTACGAGGCGGAACGGTGTTACTTGGCCGAGAATTACCGCTCGACCCAGAACATTGTTGGCGCGGCCAACGCGCTAATCGAACACAACCGCGACCGAATGAAGACGGGGCGGCCCATCCGGGTCGATCGTGCTCGGGCGGACGACCCGTCGGGCGGCAACTGGGAGCGGCTGGACCGACTCGCGCGGGGACGCGTGTCGGTGATTGAAGTGTCTGGAGCCGGTGCCCAAGCGAGGGCGGTGATAGCAGAGATCGAGCGGTTGCGGGTCCTTGACCTGGCCCCGGACTGGCAGGCGTTTGCTGTGCTAGCCCGGACGCACGAGGAACTATCCACCGTGCGCGCGTTCCTGGAGGATGCTGGTATGCCGACGCGCTGGGCGCTGTCGCGGAAGAAGCTGCCGCCGCTCACGCGCGTGCGCGAGTTTCGGCGCCTGCTGGCACACCTGTCGCGCATGGAGACGGCGGATGTCGCGTTGGACGACCTTCGAGAACGCGTCGCGCAAATCTGCGGTGGGGAGACGCTGTGGTCGGCTATGGCGGGCCGGATCCTCGTTGGTATCGGGGCGGAGTTGGGTGAGGTCGCGCCAGCAGTGGAGCTCGTGGAGGCGCTGCACTGTGCGCTGGCGGACCATTTGCATACGCACATCATCGGGGACGGTGTGCTCGTCGGGACGGCGCATGCCGCCAAGGGGTTGGAGTTTCGCCACGTCGTGGTGCTCGGAGGAGGTTGGCGCGGCAAGCCGGGCGAGGAGTGGTCTGCGAGACCGGCCAGCAAGACAGAGGAGGAACGCCGGCTTTACTACGTCGCCATGACTCGGGCGAGCGAGACACTCACCTTGATGGAACGGCTGGACGATCCGTCGCCGTTCGTGCGTGAGATCGAGAGCCAGCACGTACAGCGGCGGAAGGCCCGCGTGGCGGGAGCCGAGAGGGTGCGAGCGGTCCGCTATGAGACCCTTGGCAAGGCGGACGTGAACATCGATTTCGCGGCGGGGAGCCCAGCGGGGCACCATGTGCATCGGGCGTTGTCGGCGCTGCGGGCAGGAGACGCTGTGAAGCTCAACCAGGTCGGCCCCACCGGAGTAGGGATCGTCGATGTCCGCGGTACACGAGTCGGGATGCTATCGAGGGCTGCGGCCCGCACATGGCTGCCGCAGCTGGAGACGGCCAAGACCGTGCGGGTGCTGGGACTGGTGACACGCGTCTCGGAGGACGAGCAGGCGAGCGAATACAGGCAACGGATTGTCGTCCCATCGTGGGAGTTCCCCATCCTGGAAGTGCGCGACAAGTAGACCCGACGGGAGGGGCCGTCGAGTTCTGCGGGGACCGCGAAGAACGACCGAGCGGCGTGGTTCCGTGGCAAGCTGGGTAGTGGCAGCACCCGAAATGGGACGATGGGATCACTAAATCACCCCCTGCAACACCCCCAACCCAATCACACAAAGAAAGAAATACCCCAACAACCAATAACTCGCCTGATCCACCTTCCCCGCCAACACGTACCACCCATCCTCCTTCTCCTCACGCCCTTCGTGCGCGAACAGCGCCTTCTGTCCCTGCACCGTGTACTCCGAGTACTCGGTCTTGAATCCATCGAGCAGGACGCTCGCGACCCATGCCACGGCGGTGCTGACGGCGCCGCCGAGGGCGCAGTACCAGGGCCACGCGACGTCGTGGTAGTACTCGACGTAGAACAGCGACAGGAAGCCGGCGGCGACGCCGATCAGGAGGCCGCGTTCGGAGGCGTGCTTGGAGAAGAACCCGAGGCCGAACATCGCGAGCTTCGCGCCGACGAAGAACGAGCCCACCTTGCTCAGCACCTCGAGCACGGAGCCGCCGGTTTTCGTGAACGCGATCGCGGGCACGACCATCAGCACGGCCCAGAACAGGGTGAACCAGCGCGATGCCTTCAGGTAATGCTCGGGGGTGCCGTCGTTCTTGGCGAACTTCTCGTAGAAATCGAGCGTGGTGACGGTCGCCATGGAGTTCAGGCTGGAGTCGAGGCTTGACATGGCGGCGGCGACGATGGCCGCGGTGATGATGCCCATCAGCCCCGGAACACCGACGCTGGCGACGAAATTGAGCAGGATCAGGTTCTCGTTTTCGAACGTTTGGCCGTCGTAGTACGCGTAGAACAGCACGCCCAAGCCGAAGAAGATGATGTAGGCGAGAAAGGCGACATATCCCATGGAGATGTACGCCTTCTTGGCGTCGCCGAGGGTCTTGGCGGCCAGCGTGCGCTGCACCATCATCTGGTTCACGCCGTAGACCACGACGTGGTAGATCGACATGGCGATCACGCCGGTCCAGATGGTGCCCACCTTGGAGGGGTCCAGCGAGTATTCGAACGGGTTCGTCTTGCCTTGAGCCTTGAGCGCGTCCAGCGTGACCGGCAGGGACTCCGGCAGCGCGCCGATCAGCAGCACCACCGTGATCACGGCCCCGACGAACAGGATCGCGGACTGGATCACGTCGGTCCAGATCACCGCCGCGATGCCGCCGAGCATCGTGTAGGTGACCGCGACGACGGCGACGATGAGGATCGCGTCGATGACCGGGATGCCCGTGATGAACTCCAGCACCAGCGCGGTCGTGTAGAGCATGATCCCGGAGTAGGCGATGTTGCCGAGCAGGAACACGCCGGACATCACCGTGCGCGATGTCAGGCCGAAGCGGCGTTCGAGATAGTCGAAGATCGAGGCGCAGCCGCTCTTGAAAAAGAACGGCAGGAACACCGTGACCACGACGAAGATGGCGATCGGGTAGTTGATGTGGATGAAGATCACCGAGAAGCCCTCGGTGTACGACCAGGCGGGTCCGCCGAGGAACGTCAGCGCACCGAAGTAGGTCGCTACTACCGAGATGCCGATGGCCCACCAGGGCGTGGTGCGGCGGCCGAGATAGTAGTGGTCGGCGGTCTGGACGCGCTTGCTGAGGAAATAGCCGAGCACGAGATTGCCGGCGATGTACGCGAGCACGATGGACCAGTTCAGCGTGCCGAATTCGCTCATCCCTTTCGCTCCCAAAGCTCCTCGATTGCCGCCTGCGATGCGCCGGCCAGGACCTCAAGCGGCGGCGCGTCCGAGCGATAACACAATACTCGTACTGCGAATGCAACGCGCGTTGCGCGGAAATTCGGGATTGCTATAGCATCGAGGCAAAGTTGCATCGTCGCGGTTGAATTCAGTTGCCAGATTCAGGAGACAGCGGAGGGGGGGCGTCGACCGGAGACCGACCCCAACGGCGGGCCACCTCCTACGACGTGGCGCGTCTTGCCGGCGTTTCGCAGTCCGCCGTGTCCAGGGTCTTCAAGCCCGGCGCCAGCGCGTCCGCAGCCATGCGCCGGCGGGTGATGGACGCGGCCAACCGGGTCGGCTACCGGCCCAACGCCATCGCCCGGGGGCTCATCACGCAGCGATCCAACATGGTCGGCGTGGTGATTTCCAAGCTCGTGAACCTGAACTACCCGGAGGTGCTCGTCGAGATCACCCAGCGGCTTTCCGGCCGGGGGATCCGGGTGTTGCTGTTCGCCCTGGAGACCGAAGGCGATACGGCGGCGGCGCTCGACCAGGTCGTGCAGTACCGGGTCGATGGCGTGATCACGGCCGCCATGCTGACCGGCGAACAGCTCGGGATGCTCGACGAGGCGCAGATTCCGGTCGTGTTCTACAACCGTGCGCCCGATGTGCCCGCCGTGAACGCGGTGCGTTGCGACCATGCCGCGGGAGAACGCTGGCTGGTCGGCGAACTGGTGGACTCGGGCCACCGGCGATTCAGCATCATCGCCGGTCCCGAAGATTCGCCGGTCAGCACGGAGCGGACGCTCGGGGCTGTCGAAGAACTTGAGCGCCTCGGCGTCGCCGACGTTACCGTGGCGCGGGGCGACTACGGCTATGGCAGCGGCCGGGAGGGATTCGCGACCATAGTTGAGGAACTCGGCTCGCCGCCGGACGCGGTGATCGCGGCCAACGATACGATGGCGATCGGCTGCATCGACGAGGCCCGCGCGATGTTCGGCCTCGAAGTGCCGGGCGACATGTCCGTGGTGGGATTCGACGGCGTCGGCCCTTCAGCCTACGCGGCGTATCGACTCACCACGGTGTCACAGCCGGTGGCGCAGATGTCGGAAGCGGCGGTGTCGATGCTCACCGAGCGGATCGAGAATCCGGAACTTCCGAAGGAGCAGCGCGTGTTTTCGGGAATCCCCATCCGCGGGAACTCGGCACGCCTTGCGAACAACCCATAGCGTGTTCGCGGGGAGCCGGTAGCGAAAGCGCCCCCGAAGATGCGCGCCTGACCGGAGAACGCCATGCGCACGAGCAGCGACCGCATCCTGACCACCCACGTCGGCAGCCTGCCCCGCTCCGCAGCCGTGACGGATGTGGTGTTCGGGCGCGAACAGGGCGAGGAAACGCCCGACGGTGACCAAGTCATCAGCACCGCCGTGGACGCCGTGGTAGCCCGCCAGGTGGCGAGCGGTGTCGATGTCGTGAGCGACGGCGAGATGAGCAAGATCAGCTACGCCACGTATATCAAGGACCGCATCACGGGCTTCGACGGCGACAGCGACCGGGAGCCGCCCCGGGACCTGGAGGAGTTTCCCGGATTCCTGGAGCGCCAAGCCGCCTCTGGTGGCACGCCGACGTATCGGCGGCCGTGCTGCGTCGGCGAGATCGCCGTCAAGGACATGCAACCGGTTGCTCTCGACATCGCCAATTTCCAGGCGGCGATTGCGAGCCACGGGCCCCTTGAAGGATTCATGAACGGGGCATCCCCGGGGGTGATTGCACTGTTCCAGCCCAACCGGTACTACCCCGACCACGAGACCTATCTCGAAGCGATCGCCGAGGCCATGGCTGCGGAATACCGCGCCATCGTCGACGCGGGTCTCGTGCTGCAACTGGACTCTCCAGACCTGGGCCTCGGGCGCCACATGATGTTCAAGGACAACACCGACGCGGAGTACCAGGCGCTCGCCGAGCTGCACGTGGACGCGCTCAACCACGCGCTTGAGGGCATCCCGGCGGATCGCGTGCGGCTACACGTCTGCTGGGGAAACTACGAAGGGCCGCACCACTGCGATGCGCCGCTGTCGATGGTGCTACCGATCGCGCTCCGCGCCAACGTCGGCGCGCTGCTGTTCGAGTCCGCCAATCCCCGGCACGGCCACGAGTGGCGGTCGCTGGCCGACATGTCCATCCCCGACGACCGGATCCTGATACCGGGCGTGATCGATTCGACCACGAACTTCATTGAGCACCCGGAACTGGTCTGCGAGCGCCTCTGCCGCTTCGCTGACATCGTCGGGCGGGAGCGGGTGATCGGTGGGACGGATTGTGGGTTTTCGACTTTTGCGGGGTTCGGGGCGGTTGACCCGGACATCGTTTACGCGAAGCTCGCGAGTCTTGCCGAGGGCGCGGAGCTCGCGAGCCGGCAGCTTTGGGGTTCGTAGGCTAGGGGCAGAACGGCACTCATTTGCCAGTGAAGGCCCTGGGTGTGCCTGGGCGTGGCGCTAGTCTTGCGGTGTCGGCTTCGTGAACTCCCGTCCCTCGCGCTCGGCGGCGAGGCGGCTCTCGTTCCACGCTTGCCACTCGGCCCGCACTTCGGCCCGACCCTGCTCGCGGCCTTCGATCCACCCCTCCATCCAGCCCTCGGCCCAATCCTCCGCCTTGTGCGATTCAATCTCGGGGGTGACGTAGCGGTCCACCAAGAACTGGTAAAGTGACGACATCAACGACTCTCCTGTCTTGTTCACCGCACGCGTGTGCAGCATAGCAACGAGCATAATGGCAACGCCGACGGTGGCTGACAATCCGCCGGAACCGGCGTACCCGATGTACCTTCAACAGGCAAGGCCGCACGGTCGCGGGCGCAGTATCAACCTTGTGGCGTCGGCTCGGTGAAATCCCATCCTTCGCGCTCGGCCGCGAGGCGGTGCTCGTTCCACGCCTGCCATTCGGCCCGAGCTTCGGCCAATCCCTGCTCGCGACCCTCGACTCGGCCCTCGACCCGGCCCTCTGCCCGGACCTCTGCCCGACCTTCGGCCTTTTGCCCCTCTATCACGGGGATGACGTATCGGTTCACCACGAACTCGCACAACGACATCAGCAGTTCTCCTGTCTTGTTCACCGCGCGGGTGAGCAGCATCGCAACGATTGTAATAGCAATCCTGACGGTGCCCAATCCCAGCCGGACGACGCGCGGAGTGATAGGTGCGCCCGGGCGGGGGTGAAACTCGCCGCACCCGAAGGGCTGGCGGGTTTCATGGCGCTAACCTTGCGGCGTCGGCTCGATGAACTCCCGTCCTTCGCGCTCCGCGGCGAGACGGCGCTCATTCCACGCTTTCCACTCGGCCCGCTCTTCGGCGCGGCCTTCCTCACGGCCTTCCGCCTTGTGTTCCTCTATCACGGGGTTGACGTATCGGTTCACCACGAACTGGTACAGCGACATCAGCAGTTCTCCTGTCTTGTTCACCGCGCGGGTGAGCAGCATTGCAACGATTGTAATGGCAATGGCGACGGTGCCAAAGTCGGCAAGCACGGCGAAAGTGAAATCGCCGAGTTCTAGCCAAGCCTGATCTGCAGAACCGCCAGTGCCCGAGCTCCAGGGCAGTTCGTCTCGCTTCCGGTAGAAGGCGAAGCCGAGCGCCACAAGCCAGAGCACGCCGACGATGCGGAAAAAGGTCTTCGCATCCCTAGCGGCGACGCTCCAGACTGATACATGCTCATCGAGCCGCGGTGTCGGCGATGGCAGTATCCTGAACAACCACCCCACGGTCTGCCTCCACCGCTACAAGCCGCAAAGGCAAGATTCTGAATCCTGCGAGAGCGCGCCAACAGAGGAAGACGACCCCGATGCTGGTAGGAAAACGACCAAAGAACCTTAAGCTTCGCGCTCAAGCTCTGGAGGAACTGACCTCGACTCCACTCCTGGCGGCGCGCAAGCGTTCACGACCCCTTGGTCGACGTAGACCCCGTCGGAACGACCTGCGGGTTGCTGAAGTCCCGAGCGTCAAATATCCGCTGAATGGCTGGGTCTGCGTAGCTATCCACGGCGGACCGTACCGCAGTCACAAGCGCTTCTCTCCTCGCAACAAGCGCTTCGATGTCGTCACTCAATCGTGCAAGGTGAAACAGGCCGCGTATCGAGATGAGCAGTTGGGCCTGTTTCTCAAGGACAAACAGCGTGGCGAACAGACTGGCGGGGAGCAGCAGCAATGCCACGAGGGTCCACGCCCACCCGAATCCGATTCCGGCCATGACCGTGACAAGCGCATACGTTGTAAGCAACACCGGAACCGCTGTCACGAGCTGCAGGGTAGCGATGTCGTCCATGTCGTAGCTGAACCGAGATCCCACGCTTGCAGCGAGCCATCCGACCGGCAGTAGGATGATCGCCCCCGGCAGCGCAAGCGGGAACAGCACGATTGCCAGCGTGGTGCGCCAGACGATCCTTCTCATGGCAATGCTGGCGCTGACACGATGCGAGAGTTGGTGGTCCTTCAACCCCAGCACATCCAACTGCGCCTGGTACGCCTCGATCTCGTTACGCAGCCGCTGCACGTCCGGTTCCTCTGCGAAGAGCGCATAGCGTTCCACGAAGCGGCGGCTCAGATCGACGTAGCTTGCGGGCGTGAGTCTCGCTGAAACCGGCTTGTACAAACGGCGGGCCGCGTGAATGAAACGCAGCGTCGACCAGTCCGGGGCGCTCAGCGTGACGCGGGAGATTCGCTCACGCAGTTCTTCCGTGAGTTGGCGCACGGTTTCCACTTCATCTTTCCCGTAGGCCTCGAGACGCGAGTCGTCCATGGGTATCGGCGCCGCGAAGTGCAGCAGGACCTGGCTTCTGAAACGGTGACGGTCGAGGTAAGTCAGGCCGAAAGGAACGATCGCGACGTCGGTGTCGTGGTGCGCGGCGGCGTGCAGCGCCATTCTTGCGGTGCCGGTCTTGAGCGTCGCCAGCCGGCTGTCCGTGTGGCTGATGCCTTCAGGGAAGATAGCCACGCAGCCGCCGCTGGCCAGGACTTCGTCCACGCGCTCGAAGGCCTCCTGGTTGTCCGCGTCGGGGCCGCGTTCTTCACGAGGCAGGACGGGTATCGCGCCGAGGGCCTCAAGCAGACGGGAGAGTATGGGAAATCCCCAGAGTTTCGCGTTGCCCAAGAAATGAATGGGGGACCGATCCACCAGGCTGATCAGCAACAGTCCGTCGATCAGGGCGTTGGGGTGATTGCCGGCAAAGATCACGGCGCCGCGCTCGGGGACATTCTCCAGGCCCAACACCTCGATTCGCCTGTAGAAGGTGCTGGCGACCAGACTCAGGAATCGAACGAACCCACGGTAGAACATGGCCGGAGGTGGGGTGCAATGTCGGTTGGAATCAAACTAGCAAAATGGCTGAGACGCTGCTATCGAAGCCGGACCGCCATCGTCTGTCGTGGCCCCCTGCTTGAAACTCCGAGCCGCGCGCTCGCCGCACCGTCTTGCCGAGCAATACTCTCGCGAGCGGCGACCATCAATTGGTAAATGTTCGCCTCGCCCGTCGTACTGCCTTGGCAGCTGCTCGCTTTCCTTTTCGACGCAGATGTCTGGCCCACGCCTTGTCAGTTCGAGCCCGCCCCGCTAGTCGCGTGGCTCGATCCATGTCACCACTGCTGCGCATGTGATCCCCGAACCGTGACTCGCATCGACGAGTCGTACACGAATCTGTCTCCATTCTCGTATTTCCCTTATTCCCCATCCGTAGACAGTGCGCGAACGGGTCGCCGTAGGCTCCTGTGAATCTTGCCACGTCCGACGGGTTGCTACTCGACAATCTGGCCGAGCACGGCGAGTTGGTCGAAGACGGTCCACTCGGCGACGACCCGTCCCGCGGCGGTTCGCCAATGGCTGACGCCGAGGATGAAAACAGGTTTTCCGGTGGCGTCGGTCCCTGCAAATGTGTCCGCATGTGAACCTGCTGCCGTCCAGCGCGCGGCGATGTCCAGTCCGCCGCCGCCGAAGGGCTGGCAGGCGACGTGGTCCAGGGAGACTCGGGGTTTGCCGAATGCGCGTCCCAGATCCGCGTAGTGTCCGTTTATCGCCTCGCGGCCGGAGTACCGCTCGACGGGTGAGCGATGCAGCACTGCGTAGGGCGCGTAGCGGTCCCAGCGCGTCGGGTCATCGGCTGAAGCCCATTGGGTGGCGAGGAACTCGGTAGCCAAACGGGTCCCGTCCGTATCCGCGGCGTCCGTTTCCTGTGTGACCGACAGGAGCTCTGCCTCGGCCACACGCTCCATTTCACGAGCCATCCAGTCGCGGTCCTCCGGACCCACGCGCGCAGCCAATGCGCGCGCGGCTTCGGTGGCGTCGAATCCCAGTTGGCGGACCAGCGCGAGGTTGTCGCGCATCAGCCATTCCCGGGTGACGACTCCGTTCTCGACCACGCAGTCCGCTACATTGGTGATGGACACCCGGCGGCCCGTCGCCTCGCCGAAGGCGCTCGGACCGAGGTTGGTCATCGGACTGGTGATCCGGTGCGACGAGTAAAATCCGCTTTCGCGACTCCCGGACCAGACGACGTTGTCGCCGAGCAAAAGCCGGTCCGGGAATGCCTCGAGCATCTGCCGGGTGCCGTCCACCATGGCCTGGGCGCCGTGGATCACGCCTTCCATGCCGTACACCTCGACATCGGGCGCGTAGTAGCGATGGATGAGGTCCACGCCGCGCTGCTCCCAGATCTCGAACGTGATGCCGAGAATGAAGTCGACGATGTCGGAATCAGGTCCGTAGGCACCCATAGGTCTGTCCGCATCGCCGAAGAGCCCGGCTGTTGTGCGTCATTTGCATTGGAAGTACATTGTAAGTCAACCCGTCTGCTTCGGACCCGCACGTGATCGAGATAGTCAAAGCTGGCATCGATGCCGACATCGCCGCCGAGCGCGATGAGGGCGTCAAGACCGCAGTCGAGGGGATTCTCGCCGACATCGATGCGCGGGGCGATGAGGCGGTGCGGGAGTTGTCGGTGAAGTTCGACGACTGGGCGCCGGACGATTTCAGGCTCTCCGAGGACGAGATCGAGGCCTCGGTCGAGCGATTGCCCGCCCAGTCGATCCACGACATCGAGTTCGCCCAGGCCCAGATCCGGAGTTTCGCCGAAGTCCAGAAGGCCGCGCTCGACGACGTCGAGGTGGAAACGCTGCCCGGTGTCGTGCTCGGGCATCGGAACATTCCAGTCAACAGCGTCGGCTGTTACGTGCCGGGAGGCCGCTATCCGATGGTGGCATCCGCGCACATGAGCATCGTCACGGCCAAGGTGGCGGGGGTCGAGCGCGTGATCGCCTGCGCACCGCCCTACCAGGGCGCGCCGAGCGACGCGATCGTCGCGGCCATGCACCTTGGAGGCGCCGACGAGATCTACTGCCTCGGTGGCGTGCAGGCGGTGGGCGCGATGGCGCTCGGCTGCGAGAGCATTGAGCCGGTGGACATGCTGGTGGGGCCGGGCAACGCCTTCGTCGCCGAGGCCAAGCGGCAGTTGTTCGGCCGCGTTGGAATAGACCTACTGGCCGGACCGACCGAGACCCTGATAATCGCCGACGACACCTGCGACGGCGAAATGGTGGCAACCGACCTCCTCGGCCAGGCCGAGCACGGTCCGACGTCACCCGCCGTGCTGTTAACCACGTCCCGGAAGCTGATCGAGGACACCCTGCGCGAGATCGATGCCCAGCTCGAGACCCTGGAAACGGCCGCGGTGGCGGGCCAGGCATGGCGGGACTACGGGCGAATCATCCTTTGCGACACCGAAGCCGAGATGGTCGAGGAAGCGGATCGCATCGCCAGCGAGCACGTGCAGGTGATGACCCGCGACCCTGACTATTTCCTGCAGAACATGACCAACTACGGCTCGCTGTTCCTGGGACCGGAGACCAACGTGGCCTACGGCGACAAGGTCATCGGCACCAACCACACGCTGCCGACTCGGCTTGCAGCGCGTTACACCGGCGGCCTGTGGGTCGGCAAGTTCATCAAGACCGTTACCTGGCAGAAGGTGTCGCCGCAGGCCACCGCCATGGTCGGCGAGTACTGCTCGCGGCTCTGCGCGCTCGAAGGTTTCGCGGGTCACAAAGCCCAGGCGGACCTGCGCGTGACCCGCTACAAGGGAGCCAACGAACCAGCCGGAATGGACCGCGAGTAACGGTCCCGCCGCTCGTGAGCGACGACAGGCACCTCCGCAACAAGCGCCAGGCATACGCAACGCTCAGGGAACTGGCTGCTGCGCCAGCGCCCCGGATCGCATCGGTCCTGAAACGGGCCTACCACGACGACGCCGACTGGTTCGGTTCGCATCCGCTCAACGAACTTCATGGCATCGCCGCGATCGAGAACGTCTGGCTCGGCATGCGCCGGTCGTTCCCGGACATGGAACGCCGCGACAGCATCCTGGTCGGAGGCGAATATCAAGGCGCCGACATGGTGGCGGCCATGGGCCACTACCAGGCGACGTTCGCGGAAGACTGGCTCGGCGTGCCCGCCACCCACGGCGTCGTGCACCTGCGCTACTGCGAAGTCCACCGCTATGTCGACGGGAAAATCGCGCACACCTACGCGCTCATCGATCTTCTCGACCTCATGCGACAGGCCGGCGTCTGGCCGCTGCCCCCGAGCCTCGGCGCGGAGGGCATGTGGCCCGGGCCAGCGACGGGAGACGGCCTACGGCTTTCCGCCGGCGATGGCCGGCTCGGAGAAGCGTCTCGCAAGGCCGTGCTCGCCATGCACCAGGCGATGTTCGACTTCGACGGCGTCAACCTCGACAGCATGGATCAGGCCGAGTACTGGGCCGAGCACTTCATGTGGTACGGCACCGCAGGGATCGGTGCCTGCCGGGGCATGACCGGCTACCAGGCGCATCACCAGATTCCGTTTCTCACTGCGTTCCCGGACCGCGGGGGCGCTGGCCACTACATATGTATCGGCGATGGCGAGTACGTCGTCACTGGCGGCTGGCCGAGCGTGGTCGCGACCCACACGGGCGGCGGCTGGATTGGTCTCGCGCCAACCAACAAACCGGTCGGAATGCGAGTGATGGACTTCTACAGGACGGAGCGTGGTCAAATCGCCGAGAACTGGGTGCCGATCGACATGATCGACCTGCTACTGCAGATGGGGACGGACGTCCTGGCCCGGCTCGAACACATGCGCGGCAACCCGCGTCATTCGCTGTAGCTGATCCTACGTCGCCGCGAGCGGCTCTCCCGCCGGGTTGTCGCCGCCATCCACCGCGTACAACTCGCACGTCTGCCCCGCGCGGTTGCGAAACTGCCGCGGCAGGTCCACGGGAATGGTCATGACGTCGCCGGGGCCAAGTTCGAAGTCAACGCCGCCGACGGTCAGGGACAGCGAGCCCCGGTGCGTGAACAGCACCTCTTCCTGGGGACGCGCGTGGACCGCGGTTTCAGATCCGGGTTGAAGGACCACCTTGCGGAGTTGGAAGCCGTGGGACCAGTCGAGCTTCCCGGCGCCCATTCCATCCTCCCTCGCGGTACCGATAACCGGGACCTCCGCGATGTCGGCGGCCGTCAGCAGTGACTGTTCGGCGGGTTGGAACTCCGTTCCGCTGACCACGCAACGGCGTAGCGCCGCGGTGTCCATCTGCCTGAGCCGAGCCACGTCCTCTGCCGTAGTGGGCGACATAACGGCGGCGCCCTCCGGTACCGTCTCGCCGCGGGTAAGGTCCACGAGGCTGCCGTCTTCCAGCAGCACGAGGCCATTGCGCTTCGCGGCCTCGAAAACGTACGGCGCCCAGGTGACGCGCCCGGGGTCGTCCTCGCCGAGAACGGCGAACAGGAAGCCGACACCGTCGCCAATGTTCTCGAAGCCGCGGAACACGTGGATCGGAACGGAGATGACATCGCCGGGTTCCAGGATGACCTCCGCCGTCTCGGCGTTCTCGCCGAGGTAGAACGCCCAGCGACCGGAGTGCACCACGAACACTTCCGCCGTCTCGTGGCTGTGTTGCGAATTGACGCAGTTCGGCGGCTGGCGGGCGCCGCCGATGTTGAACCCGTGGGGAATGTCGATGTGGACGTGCTGGTCGGGGCTCTCGGAGACGCCCGGGCCAATGATGGTGAAGTTCTCCTTGCCCTCGCTCCCGGGTGTGCGCGTATCGACAAAGGCTGTCGTGCAGGGAACGAGATCCGCGTAGCGGACGAGCCGAGCGTTTAGCTGGTCGCGCGTCCACGAGGAAGCGGTGGAAGTGTCTGACATGACGTCTTGTCTTGATTGGACGCCGCAACGTACTTCGAATGCAAGTTTGCGTCAAGAGATGCTAGGTTTAGCATGAGGCCCCGTGGCGATCGGTAGAAAACAGCGGACGCGGCGGCCTGTCCGAACGGAGTTTCAAGATGGCCGAATTCGGCACGCTCAACTGGTCGATACTCGGCGTCTACATCGTGGGCAACCTGCTGCTCGGCTATTTCCTGAGCAAACGGGTCACCCAGGCCGAGGATTTCTACCTTGGCCGGCGGACCATGCCCTGGTGGGTAATCGGCATCTCGGTGGTGGCGACCTACGTGAGCGCGCTGTCGTTCCTCGGCGGTCCCGCGTGGTCGTACTCCGAGAACCTTGCGGTCATCGCCATCCACCTCAACTATCCGATCGTGATCTTCATCGTCATCACGATTTTCCTGCCGTTCTTCTTCTCAAGCGGCGTCGCCTCGATCTACGAGTACCAGGAGCGCCGCTTCGGGCCCACCGCGCGATCGGTCATGTCGGGCGTGTTCCTCGTCTCCCAGGGCCTGACCTCGGCGGCGATCCTCTACGCCACGGCGCTGGTCATCGAGTTCATCACCGGTATCGACGTGATGCACGCGATCCTGATCGTCACCGCCATCGCGCTCGTCTACACCATGATGGGCGGGATCGCCGCCGTGATCTGGACGGACACGATCCAGGCCGGTGTCCTGTTCGTCGGCGCCATGATCATCCTGGTGGCGCTGGTCGGCGATCTGCCCACGCCCATGGTCGAGATGCTGCGCGACCTCGAGACCCAGGGGAAGACCACGGCACTCGACTTTTCCTTCGACTTCACGAAGGAAGCCACGATCTGGTCGGGGATCATCGCGATGACGCTGTTCCACACCACCGTCTACGGTGCCAACCAGATGATGGTGCAGCGCACACTGGCCGCGAAGAACATCGGCGACGCCAAGAAGTCGTACCTCCTGATGGGCTTCGCGGCGTTTTTCATCTACTTCCTGTTCATGCTTCTCGGCACGCTGTTCTACGGCTACTACGAGGGCCGCGCGTTCGAGAACGGCAACACGATCATCCTCCAGTTCGCCTCTGAACTCGCCCTGCCCGGCCTCATGGGCATCATCGCCGCGGCCGTCATCGCCGCCGCCATGTCGAGCCTGGACTCGTCGCTCAACTCCATGGCTACCGTTTCCACCATCGACTTCTACCAGCGGTATTTCCGCCGCGATGCCGACAGTTGGCACTACCTGCGGGTGACGCGCGGTTTCACCGTGCTGTGGGCCGCCGCGATCATTATCCCGGCGATCCTCTACGCCCAGAGCGAAGGCTCCATCCTGCAGACGCTGAGTCGCATCGGTTCCTACTTCGTCGGCGCGAAGCTCAGCATGTACGGGCTCGGGTTCTTCTCCAAGCACGCCACAGAGCGGGGCGTGCTCGTCGGCGTGGTCGTCGGTTTCATCGTCATCTGGGCCGTCGCCAGCCAGACCGACATCGCCTGGCCGTGGTACTGCCTGATCGGCGGCAGCGTCAACATCGTCGTCTCCATAGCCGCAAGCCTGCTGCTCGACGGCAAGCAGGCGGACTACTCACCGTACACGGTGCGCGGTCAGATTCGCCAGTTCGAGGAGGAAGGGCGGCCGATGAAGGAAGGCAACTGGTACGTCGTACCCGGCAAGATAGACCCGATCGCCTACGCCCTGCTCGGCTTTTTCGTGCTGACGATACTGTTCCTGCTTGGGTGGGACCTGCTGATCTGAACCCGCCAGGCGCGGGCCGGTGCCGCCAAGGCGTTGCTCAAGATCCTCGACAAGGCACCCGAGACGGCGCTACGAGTGCTTGGTTGACGCGGGGGCGCACGCCTTCGGCTGCGATGGACTTCGTGGCTAAGCCGCGTCCCCAAGCGCTTCGATCAGCGGCCCCAGGTGTTTTTCGTAGCGCTTCCACGCCGCCACGGACTCGGTATATATCGGTCGCCGGACCTGGCTCGCGCTCGGCGTCTTGACGAGCCGCTCCGTCTCGTGGAAAGCCAGCACTTCCGGCTCGAACGGAAGGTCGAGGAAGTCCAGCATGCGCCGCGCCTGTCCCTCCACGTCCGCCACCGTGTCCTCGTAGCGCACCGTGAGGATGCGGCCCGGAAACAGCGTGTTCCAGCGTTCGACGAGGTCGCAGTGGCGGCGGTAGTACTGACCCAGCGCAGTCAGACAGTGTGCGTAAGTCTGTTTCTCGTCGAACGGGATCCGGTGTATGGCCCAGCAGTTGGCGACGGCGTCCCGGCGGCAGTAGATGAAGCGTGCCCGCGGCAGCGCGATCGCCAACAGTCCGATGTACTGGAAGTTTAGCGGCGTCTTGTCGACCACGTAGCGGGCCTCGAGGTTGTCCGGCGCGTGCCGGGCAACGTAGTACTCGCCGAGTTCGCGGAATGACGAAGGGCTGAGCAGGTCCATCTTGTCCGGGAACTTCTGACCACTGATGTCCCGCGTCCGGTGTGCCATGTCGTAGGCGTAGCTCAGTTCGCCCGCGCCCGCCACGGCGCTGTGGGTCGCGAGTATCTGTTCGGTCAGGCTGGTTCCGGAGCGGGGCATTCCGACCACGAAGACCATGTGCTCGTCCTGGCATCCGGCGTCGAATCCAACCCGCGCCGCCGCCGATTTGGCGCAGTTGTAGAGCAAGTCGATGTAGTCCGCGGTCTCCGCATCGTCGTACGGCCTCATCGCCGCCTTGACGCCATTTCCCTGCGCCAGGTATTCGTAGGCCTCGTCGTACTCGCCACGTTGCTCGAGCGCCCGGGCCAAGCCGAAGGCCAGGTACATGCCGTCATTGCGCGAGAGGTCGCCCTTCTCCCAGGCCGAGCGCATGGCGGCCAGTTCGGCATCGGTCCCGTTGCGACCGTTGATCTGCGCAAGCTGGTAGTGGGCGATCCCCATTTGGGGCGCCGAGTCGATCGCCGACTGGAAGTGTCGCGCGGCGTTTGCCTGATCGCCCATCTGCTCGTGCAGCACGCCCATCACGTGATGTGCCTCTGGGTGGCGGGGTTCCATCGCGAGGACTTTGTCGAGCGTCTCGAACGCGTCCTCGGGCGCCTCCATGTCGCGCTGCACGCGGGCCATGTTGATCATGGCGGCGGCGTACTTCGGGCTGAGCGCTGCGGCTTTCTGGTAGTGCGTGAGGGCGTCCTCGTACTTCGCCTGCTTGAGCAGGATGTCGCCCCTGTTGTTCCAGGCCTGCGCAAGCCCGGGATCGAGTTGCAACGCCCGATCCACGGCCTGGAGACCGCGGTCCAGGCGATCCGATTCGTTCATCGCGGCGGACAGGTTGCTCCAGCACTCGGCGAACGTGGGCTGCAGTTTCAGCGCGTGCTCGTAGGCTCGAGCCGCTTCCCGCGGCTGCTCGACGAGGCGCAGCACGTTGCCCAGGTTGTTGTAGACCACGGGGTTGCGGGGATCCAACCGGATGGACTCGCTGAAGTGGCGGATGGCGTCCTTCGGCTTCCCCACGTCCTTGTACGCCAGGCCAATGTTCGCGTGCGCCTGCGGGTCGCTGTCGTCGACGGCCAGGGCCTGCTTGATGAACGCGATGGCCTCCCTCGACCGTTCCGCGTTGACGCAGAGCATGCCCAGGAGATTGAGCGCATGGACGTTGCCGGGATCACGGCGGAGCACGCCCCGATAGAGCTTCTCCGCCCGGTTGAGATTCCCGGCCCGCTGCGCCTGGTACCCCGTCTCCAGTTCGCGGACGATCGATTCCAACATGGCGCCTATGTAACCCGGTTTCGTCGGGACGCGCTACCCGGCCGGAAACACCCCCAATGGGAGGCGACAAAAAAGCCCCGGCGAGCGGGGCTTTTTCGCTGATCCCGACCGGCTGGCCGGCGAGGCCCGGTCAGAAGTTCCAGGCCACCCGGAGACCCATCGTGCGCGGATTCTTGAAGTCCGCCACCGCCCGGCCCTGGCTGTACTGGTCGCCGCCGATCTGCACTTCCACGTCCGTGGCGTTCTTGACGAAAGCCTGGACCGTCACCGGAGAATCGTCGCGCGTCCAGTTGGCCCGCAGGTCCACCGACGTATACGCGTCCTGGTGCGTAAAGAAGTACTCGATGTTGGTGGTCTTGTAGCTGGCCGAGCGGTACAGGTAGACGCCGGGTTCGAACCGGCCCATGTTGCCGAGGTCGAACGCGTAGGTCACGTCCACCGCGAGGGTGTAGCTCGGCGAGAAACGTGCGTCCTTGCCGTCGAGCACGTAGACCTGCGAGCAGGTGTGGTTGCACGGCGTGGTGGTCACGATCTGCTGGTCGCCCCCGCTGCGGAACACCCGGTTCAGCACGGAGCGGCCGAATTTCTCGAGCTCCGAGTCGTTGAGGGCGAGACCGCCCCTGATGCTCAGGTCCTCGTTCGGCATCCAGTTCAACTCGACTTCGAGTCCCCTGGAGGTCATGGATCCGCCCACGTTTCCGACCGCGACGATCGTCTGGCCCTGCGCCACGAACGACGACGTGGTCAGTCCGGCGTAGCTGCTCTGGTATGCCGCGAGGTTCAGCACCATGACGCCGTCGAGCAGCCTGTTCTTCATCCCGACTTCGTAGGTGTCCACCTCGTTCGGATCCGTCAGTTCCGTCGAGCCGCCGCCCTCGATGGCCCCGGCGATGTAGCCGGTCGCGGCCGAGGCGTACAGCAGCATTTCGTTGCTGACGTCGTACTGAACCGACGCTCTCCAGTCGATGTTGGATGCCTTGCCCGTTTGTCGGCCTGCGGCGCTCCGCGCGGTTTCGACGAACGCCGGCCACGAGGCAAACCGGCTGCCCGGGTTGTCGAGATGCGCATCCGTATAGCCCGGGGCACTGCCGTGAACGCTGGGGCCCCAGTCGACGTACTTGTTGAAGAAGTTCCGCTCGTCGGTTGATCGCCGCACGCCGGCGGTGACGCGCAGACGATCCGTGAGCGAGTACTCGGCCTGGCCGTAGATGGCGGTCGACCTGGTGCCGCCGTTGGCCTGGTAGAGCCAGTGGCCCCACGTCACGTTCTGCGGTGCGGTCGAGTCCGTATAGCCCCACACGAATTCGCTGCTGGTGTCGCCATCGCCCGAATCGTCATAGGAAAAGTAGCCCAGCGTCCACAGCAACCGCCCGTCGCCGAGGTACGTCAGGTTGATGTCGGCCTGGGTGGCATTGGAATTCACGCGCTGGCCCGCTGCGAGACCGCAGGACGGCCCGCCCCAGCACTGCGCCCAGTAGGTTCTCCCGGTGGATGCCGGAGGGGTGACGCCCGGGTTGCGCTGCGCCCATCCCGTCGGATTGGGCGAGAAGTCCGAATCCGTAAGCCGGAACTCTTCGTAGTCGAAGCTCCCCATGTTGGCACGGAGCGTGACCGGCCCGAGTTCCCAGTTGACGAGCACGCTGAACGACGTCTCGTCGATCTTGCGCAGCGGGGTGAAGTCGCTGCTGATCCGGTGGATGCCCGGCGTAATGGAGGCAGCGGGATCCACTCCGAAGGTTCCCGCCTGGTTGCGGCCGCCGGTCGCCGGCCAACTGTCGTTCTCCGTACCCGGAATCCGACCCTGGCGGGGCTGCATGACGCCATTGACGCCGTCGGTCAGACCGGTTGTCGGGTTGACCGGTATGCCGAGGATGACGCCGGCATAGTCGGCGTTGCCATTGGAGTCGTCCTTCCAGTACGTGGTCGAAAACGTGACGTCGAAGGTCGCGGTCAGATCGATGCGCAACTGCGCGCGGGCGTAGACGCTGTCGTCGTCCCGCATGCCGCCCTCATCATTGAAGACGTTCTCGATCAGCGGGTCGCGGAAGGTGTCGCTGCCGGTGACGCGCACCGCCACGGCCTCGCCGAGTGGTACGTTCACGAACCCCTCGAGGCGGCGATACGAGTAGTCGCCGACGGTGGCTCCGCCGCCCCAGTCGAAACCGGTCGCGTCGGGTTTCCGGGCGATGATGTTCGCCAGGCCGCCAAACGTGTTGCGCCCGAACAGCGTGCCTTGCGGTCCGCGCAGTAGCTCCACCCGCTCGACATCGAGCCAGCTCGCGAGGCCCTGCCCGTAGCGGGGTCGATACAGACCGTCGACGTAGATCGGCACGGCGACATCGTTCGTTCCCGCCGTCCCGGCGCCGCGGACGATGATGGACGGGTCGGCGCCGACGTACCTGACCTTCAGGCCAGGAACGACCTTGTCGAGGTCGAGCACGTTGGTCATCTGCAGTTCGTTGATCAACTCGTTGTTGACGACCGTCACGGCCACCGGCAGATCCGACACGGCCGCCTCGCGCTTGGTCGCCGTGACTATGACCTCCTCTATGACGTTGCCTGGCCCGCTCTCGGCTGCCCATGCTGGCGTCGCCAGGACCGCCCCGATGGCCGCGGTAAGCGCCGTGACCTGGAACGTCGTTTTCTCTCCATTGGTTTTTTTCATCAATCATGATCCCCTGGAATTCGCGCTGGCACGCATTCCGCTGCGCGCCGATGCTCTTCGTGCGGGGAGTATACGACGACCGTACTGCGAATGTAAGTTTGCGGGACGTCTTCGAGCGTTCCGGCCCATACCCCGAGAAAACACAAAATATATTTTGTTATCAAATTCTTACAGAAATTCAATTCGTGTGCCCTCGACTAAAGGCACTGCGTCCAACCGCCGGTGATTTGAGGTCGTGAAGCAAAATTGTGTGACTTCGGAGTACGACATCCGCGATTGACGGGCCGGTCGACCGCCTGTCAATGCCCTCCGCCGGGCGTGGATCGTCCGCTACGGGACCATGAGTGACCGAAAGAACGCCCCGTCGCGCACCGTGGCCTCTTCGAGGTCCGCACCCTTGAACAGGTGGTCTTCTCCCGCGTAGGTGTGGAACTCGTACGGGTGCGACCGCAGGTAGAGTTCTTTCGCCAGGCGGGCCGCCCACATGTAGGCGGCGCCGCGGTCGCCGATCGCGTGGTGGATGATGATGGGTGCCTTGAGTTTCTCAAGGTAATCCAGGGGCTCGCCCTGTTCCCAGGCGAAGCGTCCGTCCAGGGCGGCCAGGTCCTCACGGAACTTGTCGATTACCTCCTTCGGGTGTTCGGCGCTGTCCGGGGCAAGCGGGTCCTTGTAGCGCGAGTAGTAAAACGACTGGTCCCATATGTCGCCGCCGACGCTGGACCACAGCGAGGCGCCCTTGACCGCATCGGTCGCCAGCAGTGCCCTGAGCGTGACCTCGCCGCCCATGGAGTGGCCCCACATGAAGACGTTCCGCAGATCGGCATCTTCGATGTCGGGGAGCGCTGCGACCAGGCCGAGCACGTCCTCGGTGCAGTAGAGCGACTCGAGCATTCCATCGGTGAATTCGAACCCCTCGGAGTTGCTGTGGCCGCGATAGTCGGGCATGACCACGAGAAACCCCATCGCCGTGTACAGTTCCGGAATCGCGCGGTAGTAGTCGCCCGGCCGCCAGTCGACGCCTTCCGCGGTAATGCCGTAGCGCGGAGGGTCCGAATGGTGGCCGTGGTTGGCGACGAGCACCGGGAAGCCGCCAGCCGGCTTTTCGCCTCGCGGCGTCGCGACGAGCGCGTGGACCTTCAATCCCGCCGAGATGTAGGAGACGAGGCGCGCGTCGAACGAGTCGCCGCCCTTGACGTCGTTCACGAATTCGAGGCGCGTGTCGAACGTCTTGGCCCGCAGTTCGTCGATAGACAATGGCGGCGGCTTGGCGACGACCCCCACGGCGGTGAGCAAGGTGATGGCGATGCAGACCGCTTGGCGTTTGGTCAGCATGATGGGTAGATGGGTGGTTCGTTACGCTTGAGGTTACGCGAAAGGACTGTGCCGCGCGTGGTTGGTCAGTACTCAGGGTATTCCTGGTGGAGTTTCGTCGGAATGCCACCACCCTGATACACCGTGAGTTGCGGCTCGTTCAGGTTCGCCAGCAGGTGACCGAAGTACTCCGCCAGGAACTGATCGCGCACGCCCGAAAGCCGCGGTTCATCCACCAGGTTGCGGAGTTCGTCCGGATCGTTCTCCAGGTCGTACAGGTCCAGCGGCTTTCGCGTCAGCGAGTCGACGGCCATCTTGTACCGCTCGGTGCGCGCCATCGAGTACAGGTTCACCTCGCTGAAGACCACGCCCTTGCCCTGCTGCGCATCGGGAGCGTCTGGACCGGTCTCGATCTTCGGAAGCAATGAAAGTCCTCGGTCGACTCCAAGACGGCCGGCACCCGCGGCGTCAAGCAAGGTTGAACAGACGTCGAAGTGGTCCGTCAGGCCGCGCGCGGTCCAGGGTCCGGTTCCACCCGGTGGTCTCACGATCAGCGGCACGTTCAGCGCGCCCTCATAGAACACCGACTTCTGGCAAAACCGGTGATCGCCGAGCATTTCGCCGTGGTCGGAGGTATAGACGATCCATGTATTGTCCAGCAGACCCTTTTGCTCGAGAGACTGAAACACGATACTGATCGCGTGGTCGTCGAACGCGACCTTGGCGTAGTAGTGGCTCTTTAGCGTTCCGCCCTGGGACTCGGTCATGTCCTCGAGCCCTCTTCGCGCGAACATCCTCCTGATCTGGGGCGATATGGGCTCGGCCGGCCGTTCCATGATCGCCAGGGGCATATCCTGCGGATCGAACATGTCCCTGTATCTCGCCGGCGCGTCGAACGGCGGATGCGGCCCCATCAGGCAGACCTGCAGGTAGAACGGCCGGTCGTCCGCATAGCTTCGTACCCACTCCGACGCCGTGTTGGCGATATACATGTCGATGTGCTCATCCTCCTCGAGGAGGTTGGGCAGGTGTTCCCACGGTCGGAGCAGTCCCGTGCTCTGCCCGAGCCTGAAGTTGCGCGCGCAGTCCTCGTAGACCTGCAGCTTTCCTCTTTCGGCCAGAAAGTCCGTGTAGTAACAGCGGTGGGTGGCCGAGGGGATCGTGTCCTTGATCTCGTGGGCGAACTCGTATCCCCAGTCGTGCAGTCCCGAAGCGTGGTCGCGCGTGTGGCCGTCATCGGCCTGGTACAGCCGGAAGTGCGTCTTGCCGATCACGGCGGTGCAATACCCGGCGTCCCGGATGTTCCGCACGTGACTCGGCCCGTGGCGGTCCGCCTCGGTGCGATTCCCCCAGGCGCCGTGCTCGTTGACGTAGAGGCCCGTGATCAACGAAGCCCGTGCCGGCATGCACAGCGGCGAGTTCGTGTTGCAGCTTCGGAAAGTCACGCCCTCGGCGGCCAGGCCATCCAGGTTCGGTGTTCGAACCACCGGGTTTCCGACACAACCGAGCGCGTCGCCCCGATGCTGATCGGAGAAGATCAGGACGATGTTGGGCCTATTCGGCACAGTACGGTTCTTCCAGGCGCCGGACATGCGGGAGTCGAAAGGAAACCTGGTATCTGCCGCTATCTCGCGCCACGCCGCGTCCCAAACTCAGTCTCGGGATGTCGCGCCATACCTCGTAGCCGACTCCGCAGCTCGGCGGCATCACCGATCCTGACGTTGAGATGAAGCCGAAACGCGCCCGTGTCGTCGGTGATGGTGGCCGAGGCGGCGGCGTCGCCGAGGAAGGACAACCCGGGCTCCGCCTGCACGACCCAGCGTTCGTCCCCGGCCTTCGTCAGGTACAGCGACCGCAACGTGTAGACGTCCTCGTGGCGGGTTACCGACAACACGACACGGTGCCCCTCAGCGGACGGCGACTCCAACAACGCCTCGGACATGCGGCCCAACCCGACCAGCAGCCGCGGCGTGAAGACGCGCTCGCCGTTGCGTTCGACTTCGAGGTCGACCAGCGCAGCGTCGGGCATGCCGGGTTTCGCAGCGAGTGGCAGCGAGGCGAGAAGTGTGAGGACGACGGCGGCGTTGCGGGCGTTCATTCGAATCAACCAAGTGACTGGCGGAATCTGCAATCCTAGCGGTTTCCGTACCAGGTGGGTGTGATCCTCCTGCCACACGCATGCCATGCAATCCGTCGGTGCACTCCCCTGCATCTGGAAAGCGGACCCAGGTGGTGATATCTCCTTGCGCGTCAAGGTAACCTTTCTACGAGGCATCGGGACGCGAACAGCGTCGAAGGAGGTTGGCGTGCGGGGTGACGACCTTGGCGTCTTGCGCATGACCCCGGGGGCGATGCGGCGGCTGGCCCGCAAAGCGACGGAAGCACTTATCGACCGCATCGAAGGTTTGGGCGACGAGAGACCCTGGGACGGAGATTTCCGCGAAGTGCTGGCTGGCCGGCTGGCGGCCCCGCCCCCCGAACGCGGCCGGCCCGCGGAGGAGGTTCTGGATCAGGCCCTGCGCGACGTGCTCCCGTACGCGGCGCGGCTCGATCATCCCCGGTTCTTTGGTTTCGTTCCCTCGGCACCGACCTGGCCCGGCGTCGTGGCGGACTACCTTGCCGCCGGCTTCAACATCAACTCGTGCACATGGCTCGTGTCGAGCGGAACCGGCCAACTGGAACTCGTCGTGGTGGACTGGATACGGGACTGGATCGGCTATCCGGAGACCGCTGGCGGACTGCTAACGAGCGGCGGTTCCGGGGCGAGCGTCGAAGCGCTCGTGGCGGCGAGGGAAGCGGCGGGGCACCCGGAACGGCCCGCCGTCTACATGAGCGACCAAAGTCACAGCGCGCTGTGGCGGGCGGCCCTGATCGCCGGCGTCCGTCGGGAACACATCCCGCTGGTGCCCTCCGGCGACGACTTCCGCATCGACATGGCGGAGTTGCGCCGCTGCGTGGCCGACGACCGCGCCGATGGACTGCAACCCATCGCGGTGTGCGCGAATGCGGGAGCGACCGGCACGGGCGTCATCGACCCACTGGCGCCGATGTCGGATTTCTGCGAACGCGAAAGCGTCTGGCTGCATGCGGATGCCGCCTACGGCGGATTCGCCCTGGTGACAGAGGACGGCAAGGAACTGCTGGATGGCATCGAGAGGGCGGATTCTGTAGGCCTGGACGCGCACAAGTGGTTCTTCCAGCCCTACGAGGCGGGCGCGCTCATGGTGAAGGACGTCAAGCACCTCGAAAACGCGTTCGGGATTGCCAACGATGTCCTGCAGGACACCGTGTGGGGCGCCAACCACCCGAACTTCGCGGACCGCGGGCTGCAGCTGAGCCGGGCGGCACGCGCGCTGAAGATATGGATGTCGGTCCAGACATTCGGAATGGCCGCTATTCGCGCGGCGGTTGAGAAAGGACTGGATCTGGCGCGTCGCGCAGAGGCCTACATCGAGGCGAATCCGATTCTGGAGTTGATGACGCCGGTGTCGCTCGGCATCGTCTGCTTCCGGGTGAATCCCGGCGACGGGCGCGACGAGGAGATCCTGGACGACGTCAATCGGGTCGTACTGGCGCGCGTGTTCTGGGACGACCTGGCGTTCTTCTCGTCGACATCGTTGAAGGGAGTGTTCTCGCTGCGGATGTGCATCATCAATCACACGACGACGTGGGAGGACGTGTGCACGACGCTCGACCTCGTGGCGCGGCTCGGGCGGGAAGCGTTGGCGGGCAGGTGAAGCAGCCGGGCAACCAGGTTCCTGCCGGACCGGCTCCGCCTCAGTACTGGTACGCCTCGATCCCCTCCCCCTCCATCGAATAACCCGCTTCCACGAAGTCGGAGGCAAAGCGTTCGATCCCGAGTTTGCCGGTGACCCATACGGGGTCCCAGATGCTGTCGATCTCTACCGGTTCCTCGAACTTGACGTGGACGATCTGGTTCGGTGGCGGCGGGGGAACGTGGATGCAGGCGCCGAAGTAAGGAACGAGCAGGGAACTCGTGACCTTTCCCTCGACGAGGTCGAGGGGAACCATGTAACCGGGGATCTTCACCATCTGGCCGTTGAGTTCGGGCACGATGCCAGCGGGGATCTGGAAGTTGTCGAAGGAGGGAATGGCAGTGTGATCGAGCCACGAGGATGCGGGGGGTTCCTGGTCGGGAGGCAGCAGGTCCTGCCATTCCAGTTCCCGTACGTCGGTGCCCTTTTCGGCGGTTGCTGCCAGGGCAACTGCGGCGAGGATCAGCCAGAGAAAGCGGCGTGCCAAAGAAGCCTCCTTGTCGATGGCGGGCATTGTGTCCCTTAACATGCGTCGCGGCAATGCCGACGCGGAACTGGTCTCAGGTTCGGATCGAGAGACCGTCGGCGAGCGAGAAGCGGTAGGCGCGCCAGGCTGGTAGTGCGGCAATCACTCCGGCCGCAATCGTGACCACGACCACTACGGCGCCGTCGAACCAGCCCGGCGGGCCCGGGGCGAGGTAGAGCCCGAAACGCTCCAGCACTAACGGACGGGCAGCGAACATGCCCGCATGGATCGCCGTCACGCCGGCGACGGCGGCCGTTCCGGCGAGGATGATCGCCTCAGCGACCAGGAGCCCGAATACCATCCCCGGCCCAGCGCCCATGGAGCGCAGCACGGCCATTTCCCGGCGCCGTTCAGCGAGACTCGTCAGGAGCGTCGTCAGCAGACCCACGAGGCCCGCAGCGATCACGAACGCGCTGACGCCGAGGAGCGCCGTTTCCGCGACGCCGACCAGTTCCCAGAGCTGCTGCAGCGTCACGCCCGGAACGATTGCCATCAGCGGTTCGCGCTGGTACTCGTTGATGAAGCGCTGAAGGCTGAACACCATCAGGCGCGACTCGAGGCCGACGATGCAGGCCGTGACCGCGTCGGGCTCGAGTGCGCCCGCGACAGTACCCGTGGCGTCGACACTCTGCCCCGCATACTGGCGCGGGTCGGCCGCGTGGATCGCCTCTATGCCCGCCAGGGCGACATGCACGGTCCGGTCCACGGGCGTCCCGGTGCGGCGCAGGATGCCGGTGACCAGGAACGGCAGTTCGTCGTGATGCTCGAAGCTCACGTCGCCGATGCCATGGGAGACGATGATGCGGTCGCCGACCGCGTAGCCGAGTGCATTCGCGACGTCCGCGCCGAGCACGGCGTCGTTCACCCGGGTAAAGACCTCGCCTTCCGCGAACTCGATACTCTGTTCGCGCCCGAAGCGGTAATGGGTGAAGTAGCCCGAGTCCGTGCCGAGCACCCGGAACCCGCGGTGCGCGTCGCCGAGGGAGATGGGTATGGTCCACGCGACCTCCGTCCGGGCGGCGATCTGACCGTAGCTGTGCCAGGAGATGTTGTTCGTGGCGTCGCCGATGCGGAACACGGAGTACAGGAGGAGGTTGATCGGCCCGCTGCGTGCGCCGACGATGAGGTCCGCACCGGAGATGGTGCTGGTGAAACTGGCCCGCGCCTCGGTCCGCAGGCGGTCGACGCCGATCAGGAGGGCGACGCTCACCGCCACCGAAAGCACGGTCAGGCCCGCCGTCAGGCGCCGGTTGGCGAGACTCCGGAAGGCAAGCGAGACGAGCACCCTACCCCGCATCGTCAGCCTCCATGGGCGCCTGGTTGATGGCTTCGATGGACACGCTGCGGTCGAACGACGGCGCCAGGGCCGCGTCATGGCTGACGAAGATGACGGTGCTGCCCGCCGCCGTGCACTCGTCCACGAGCAGATCCACGAACTTGAGGCGCGTATTCGCATCGAGGGCGGAGGTCGGTTCGTCCGCGATCACGAGCGCGGGACGGCCGATGAGCGCCCGCGCCACCGCGACCCGCTGCTGCTGCCCGATGCTGAGTTCAGTGACCTGGCGCCCCCGGAGCGCCTCGCTCGCAAAACCCAGCCGCCCCAATAGCCGCAGCGCCTCCTGCCGCGGCGACCCGGCAGATTCGATAGCCGCTTCCGCACGGGCGCCGGAGAACCGACAGGGCAGTACCACGTTGTCCACCATGGAGAGATACGGCAGGAGGTTGAACATCTGGAACACGAACCCGATGTGGTCGGCGCGGAACCGGTCCCGCGCCGCGGCGCCGAGTTCTCCGAGCGACGCACCGAGGACCTCCACCGTACCTTCGCCCGGGGTCAGGATGCCGCCCACAATGCCGAGCAGCGTGCTCTTGCCGCTGCCGCTCGGGCCTTCGAGAAACAGGCTCTCTCCGCGGGATACCGCGAATTCAGCGACATCGATGACGGGCTCGCCCGCGCGATAGCCGAATGTGGCATTCGCCAGCCGTACCGCTGGCGGTTCGGTCGTCACCCCCCGAACAGGCCGCGGAGGTCCACCCGCGGCGAATCGCGCTCCGGCGACTCCGCGACGGCGCCCCCCGGGCCGACCGCTCGAAATTCAACCTCCGACAGGCGTTCAAACGACTCGAAGGCCATAACGTCCAGGGAGTTCAAGCGATCCGGATGGTCGCAGGTGTAGCGGATGTCGAGGGTGACATCGACATGCTGCTCGTCGGCGTCATGGTCATCGTGGTCGTGGTCGCCGTCAGTCTCGTGGGCGTGGTCGCCATCAGCATCATGGGCATGGTGTTCCTCCGCGTGTCGATCCTCGTGAGCGTCGTGCTCCGCAGCCTCGTCGTCGTGTTCTTCCTCCTCCGCAGAGGGCGCGTCCCAATCGATATCCAACTCGACCACCGTGCACTGGGCGTCAGCCTGCAGAAGAACGAGGTTCCCCGGATCGTCGAGCAGGACGGTCGCTGCTGCCACGGCCTCGCGGTCCTGCTCATCGCGCGGCGCGCGCTCGAAACCGACCAGGTTGTACATGGGGCTAACGAAGTTCACGACGACGTTCGATCCCTCCACCGCCAACTCGATCTCGGCCGTGCCGTGTTCGTGCGTTCCATGTGAAGTCTCCGCTGCGGTCACGCCGACCGTCCCGCACGTGAGAACCAGTGCGGCCGCAGTAGCGCAAAACCCGCGCGGTGTCGCATCGGGCAACCTGTCTCCGTTATTGATAACCATTGGTTTTTTTGGTGTGCCTGACCGGCGGAGTCTAACAGGGCGCGCTGCGCAAGTGGCGGCGCGGCGGAGTTTTGTTCGCCCTCCCATCACCGGTGTACCGGGTCCTGGAGTCCTGTGTCGTCGAGACGTTGCGCGCCAAGCCGCTGCCTCGGCATCATTCGTCCAGGACCCGGCGGCGCCCCGCCGCATTCGACTGGAGCTCGCCGACATGAAACAGCCAAGATGATTCCCCGCCTCCCCGGTGCCGCAGGCGCGTTGGCGGCATCCGTCGCGATCGCCAGCGTAACCTCGGCCACGCTGCACGGCACGTCCGCACGGCCACGGGCGAGCCAGTCGCAGGGGCCCGGTCGAGATCGCGCATACGCCCTCACGCACGGCTCGGGCGACCGTCACGGCATGCAGCAAGACGACTTCGGCCTCGGCACGAGCACCTACGCGACCAGTCGCTCGCCGATCAACCTCGACGCCGTCGAGTCCGCTTCGCTGGTCGCGTCCGGCTACGCCGTGAGCGCCTCGGGGTTCACGGGGGGCCTGGTCAACATCACAACAAGACCGGGCACCAACGAATGGGAGCGCAGCCGGGAGACGGGAACGTAGTCGCGGCCGAGCGCCTGACCTCCGCGTGGATCGACGTGCCGGTGGACCTTGCCGCCTACACCGTCCGCCTCTTCTCCGACTGGAGCGCTCGCGCATCGACCACCCTTCGCGCCAATCTCAAGGCCTTCACGCGCGGCCAGAATTGCCGTGCCCGGGGCGTCGGCGCACCGGAGTTCGACAACCTCGACGCGGCGGGCGTTGCCGGCACTCCGCTTGATGGACTGATCACGGGCAACGTGAACCTCATCGCCGGCTGCGACCGGTTCCGCCACGCTAACGTCTACGACGACCTGCCGGCAACCGAGCGATTGCGTCTACCGGTTCAACAGTTTCCGGGACGCGGCGCCGGCGTTTCCGTCGGGGTCGCGGTCAGGCTGCATCCCGGTCCGGCAACGGGCGGCGCAACCCCTCGAATTCTGCGGGCTCCCACTCGCGTAGCGCGACAAGCAGGCAGCTCCCCTTGGTTCGGTCCTCCTCGGCAGGCCGGATCTCGTCCCCGCGGGTCAACGCATCGAACGATTCCATGAGGTCCACGAGCTTCGCCCGCAACGCGGCAGCGGATTCCTCCGACAGCATGCCCCAGGCAAACCGATGCAAGTCCCTTTTCGGTTCGAACGCGCCCGACAGGAACGAATTCTGCACATGCTCGACGAAATAGCGGTGAATCGGTCCATTGGGCAACCAGGCGAACCTGCGGGCGACGCGCGGCCTGATCCGGTTTCCGGGCAGCAACTCGATCAGGCCCATGCGGTCGAGGCGGGCGAGATACTGAATTAGCTGCAGTTCGGAGATCCGGTACCGCTCGACGATGCGTTCGAACGGCCAGCGGTTCAGAGCACAGGTGGCGACGAGCAGCAGAACCGGGTTGGCGACCAACTCGCGTTCCAGGTCCCTGTTGAGCGAGGTGACCCGCAACCGTTGCGCCTCCGCCCGGCGCGTCAGTTCGAGCAGGTCGATGTCGGCCATGTCGCACACCGCCTCAAGGCGCTGCAGGGTGAAGCCGCCCGTCGAAAACAACCGTTTGACGCTGCTAAGCGACAGGCCGAGGTGGTCGGCGACCTGCTTGTAGGAAACCCCGCGATGCCTGAGCGCCTGCTTGAGTGCCTGGACAATGCGAGTCGATTGCACCATCAGGTATCACTATTTGATTCCAAAGGAGGTCATATCCTGACACTTGACGACCAAAGGTTGCAAATAACGGTCCCTCGCCGATGATCCGTGCTGTTTCACACACGAGGAGCGCAACCGATGATGATGATTTTGACCGTGTTGGCCGTGGCTCTCGCCATGATGGCCATCGAACTGGTCTTTCCTGCCTGGCGGCGAGCTCTCGACGGCCGCTGGGTGCTGCGGGCGGTCGCGTTCAACGCGTTGCAGGCGGCTACCGCCCTGGTCGGCGCGGTCACCTGGGATTCCTGGTTCGCCGGGTCGTCGCTGGTTGAGCGCGGCGCATTGACAGGGGCGCCCGGCATCGTGACCGGTTACGTGCTCGTCACCTTCGCGTACTACTGGTGGCACCGGGCGCGGCACGAGGTCCCATTTTTCTGGCGCTTTCTGCACCGGGTGCATCACAGTCCGTCCCGGATCGAGATCCTGACCACCTTCTACAAGCATCCGGCGGAACTGATTCTCAACGGTCTCCTGACCAGCGCGCTGCTCTACTTCGTGCTCGGCCTCGAATCCGCGATCGTCACCGGCGTCGTGCTGCTGACCGGCCTGGCCGAACTCTTCTATCACTGGAACATCAGGACGCCCCGATGGACCGGCTGGTTCCTGCAGCGTCCCGAGATGCACCGCATCCATCACCAGCGCGGGTGGCACACCTGCAACTTCTCCGATCTCCCCGTCTGGGATGCGCTCTTCGGGACACTCGACAACCCCAGGGGCGACATCGAGCACTGCGGTTTTGTCGAAGAGGAAAAGATCGCCGCGCTGCTGCTTGGCCGCGGCGTGCGGGAGGTGTGACGATGCGCATGAATGCCAAGCCGATCGCACGATTCCTCCCACCCGCGTTCCTGGTGAGATCGTGGCCGCAGGCGACGATGATCGTCTGCATCGGGTGCATGCAGATGGCGGGCGACATCTTCGACCTGCCCGTTGTCAAAGCCCTCGGCGCCGCATCCCACATGTCGCCGGCGCCGAAGGTGTTCACGACACAGAACGGGTTCGAGACTTTCTCCTCGTCCTTCGTGCTGCACGCCTGGGACGAGAAGCACGGCGTGACCGTCCTGCGGTTAACTCCTGAGGTCAACGCGCTCGTGCGCGGTCCCTACAATCGCCGCAATGCCTACGGCGCGGCGCTGTCGTACGGGCCCGTGCTGGCCCGCTCTCCGCGCACGGCGCCCATGTTCCGGTCAGTGCTGCAGTTCGGGTTGTGCAGCGAACAGGGCGTTGCCGCCGACCTCGGCCTGGCCGGCAGGCGCCACTACGCGGTGGAGGTCGCCCCTCACGACCGCAATCCGGCCCACGAATCACCCATCCGGTTCCAGGTCGACTGCGAAACCGAACCCGTCACGGAGGACACCCAATGACGCGCGCGATCACTCCCGTACCCGGCTACACCGGCGGACAGTACAGCCTGTTCCGCATCCTGTTCGGCGCCTACCTCGCCGTCCACTTCGGATACCTCAGCCTGTATGCCGCCGAACTCTTCTCTGTATCGGGGATGCTGGCCGAAGGCGGGCACAGTCCTCTCCTGGCGATCGCGCCAAGCCTGTTCCGGCTCAGCGACACGCCACTGACCGTGGTGCTGATCACGCTGTCCGGGTTCCTCGCCGCAGTCGCATTCGCCGCAGGGCGATTCGACAGGCTCAGCGCCGCCTGGATGCTGGTCGTGCTGATCAGCCTGTTCGCGCGCAACCCACTGATCGCCAACCCGGCGCTGCCATATGTCGGACTCATGCTGTTCGCCCACCTGTGCCTGCCGCCCGCGCCGTTCGGTTCCCTCGCCGCACGCGGCCGCGCGGATCCCGCCGGTGACTGGGCCATGCCGCGCCCGGTATTCGTCCTATTCCTACAGCGGCTACACGAAACTCCTGTCGCCCAACTGGGTATCGGGCGATGCGGTCGCCCTGGTGATGCAGAATCCCCTCGCCCGGGACTGGATTCTGCGCGACGTGCTGCTGGCCCTTCCCGAATGGGTCACCACGTTCATCACCGTGTTCATTCTCTACGTCGAACTGTTCTTCGCGCCCCTGTTCCTCTTCAGGAGCCTGCGGGTGTGGCTGTGGAGCGCGATGCTCATCGTGCAGTTCGGGTTCCTGTTCCTGTTGAGCTTTCCCGACCTGACCATCCCGATGCTGCTGTTCCACCTGCTGCTGTTCGACCCCCGCTGGCTCCCGCGCCGACCCCTGAACGGGGCGACCCTCCACTACGACGGCGAATGCGGCGTCTGCCACGCCGCCGTGCGATTCGCCCTCGCCGAAACCCCTCGCGCCGCCGCGGCCCTGGCGTTTCGGCCGATGCAACTCGATGTCGCCGATGTAGAGAACGCCGGCAGTTGGTGCCTCGTGGACGAGTCGGGCAAGCGGTTCAAAAAGACGTCCGCCGTGGTGCGGCTGCTGGAAGCCGGCGGCGGCGTGTGGCGCCTCTGCGCAACAGGTCTTCGAATGACTCCCGGATTTCTGCGCGATGGCGCGTACGATGTCCTTGCGCGAGTACGCCGGCATCTCGCGGCAAGGCCCTCTGGACTGTGTCCGGTGGTCAGCCAGGAACTCGCCAGGCGGTTTCGAATGGGTCGGGAAAGAGAATAGTCGTCGCTGGCAAACCCGCGTTCTCCGTTAGCTGGCCCGCGCTGGTCGAGGCGCCGTACTGGGTCCGTCGTGCGTACCTGAGAACCAGGCGCCCGTCTGGTCGGGAGGGGAGGCGTTTCGTCTGCACAGCCGCGTCGCGCACGAACTGGGCAAGCGGATCGTGGGCGGGGTCTATGAACGCAGCCAACGCAAGCAGTTGCGCCGGAAACGCGAAAGGGTGCAAGGCATTGTGTCCGGGCCGCAACTAGTGTTCCGTCAAGCCCAAATATGCGAGTGTAGCTGCGAGGGATTTTTGGTTCCTGGCGAGGCGCGACGACG
>JAPOYI010000235.1 GCA_026706665.1 Gammaproteobacteria bacterium
CGGCACTTCCTTACGCGTCAGCGGTCGGGGAACATTCCCCGGCTGAGGGCTCCTACGCAAGACGATTGCGCTTCAAGGTAGGAAGATCAACGGTCCTTGCATGGAAGTACGCCTCCGGCGACGGGGGAAACGCCGGCACTTCCTTACGCGTCAGCGGTCGGGGAACATTCCCCGGCTGAGGGCTCCTACGCAAGACGATTGCGCTTCAAGGTAGGAAGATCAACGGTCCTTGCATGGAAGTACGCCTCCGGCGACGGGGGAAACGCCGGCACTTCCTTACGCGTCAGCGGTCGGGGAACATTCCCCGGCTGAGGGCTCCTACGCAAGACGATTGCGCTTCAAGGTAGGAAGATCAACGGTCCTGGCGGCACGCTCTACCACACGGGCGTCGTGCGTGACGGCGATGATCGTGGCGTCGAGATCCATCAGGTTGGTCAACACCTGTTGCTGCAGATCGTCGTTGAGGTGGGCCGTTCCTTCGTCGAGCAGGAGCAGCCGGGGTTGTCGATAGATGGCCCGCGCGATCATGACCCTTTGGCGCTGACCGCCTGACAGCGTCGATCCCATGTGACCGACCAGGGTCAAATACTGCATCGGCATGCGCGCAATGTCGTCGTGTATGCATGCCATGCGCGCGGCCCACTCGACGCGCTTGATGTCGGGACTGTCGGTGTCTACGGCGATATTCTCGACAAGAGAACCGGAGAACAGGTCGTCGTCCTGCATCACGACGCCCAATTGCTGCCGGTAGTAAACGGTGTCCAACCGCGCCAAATCAACTCCGTCGATGAGTATCTGGCCGTCAGAGGGCGCGAGCAGCCTGCACAGCAGCTTGATGAGAGTCGACTTGCCGCCGCCCGACCCGCCTTCAATGGCGACGAACTCTCCCGGCGACACTGCGAGATCCAGCTTGTCGAACACGGTGCCTTCCTCATCGTTGTACGAGAAAGACAGGAACCGGATCTCGACCCTGCCTTCCAGGTCGTGACGAATCCCTCGATTTTCCGCAGGTATTTCGCGGGATTCGAGGCCGATGTCGGCGATGCGTTCCTGGTGCAACCGCAACATCCGTAATCCCACCAACGACGCGATCAGGGAGTGGGTTCTTCCGGAGAACATGGCCCCGTAGGACAGGAATGCGAACAGCATGCCCAACGTGAATTCGCCGCCGATGACCTTTTGCGCGCCGAGCAGGAGGATGATGACGCTCTCCGCGCCGCCGATCAGCGCGCCCACCAGTCCGACGTGTGCGCCGAAGCGGCCGAGTCGGGCGCTGGCGTTGATCGACTCGACGTAACGCTCTCCCCACGCACCTTCCCGCAGAGCCTCCGCACCGAGCAGCTTGATGGCGCGATGCCGCTCGATGTTCTCGATGAAGCTCGAGTTTTCGAGCGCGCCCGCGGCGATGGACTCGTGCGTCAGGTTGCGAAGCGGCCGATACGTCGCGGCGTTGAGCACGGCGAAGGCGGCGACGAACGCGCAGATCGCAACGGTCATTTGCCACGAATAGCTCAGAAGTATGCCCAGCGCGCCGGCAGCCAGCAGTACGTCCACCAGCATCGAAAAGGCCCCCGTCATGAGAAACTGCCTGATCGGCGCGGTCGATCCAAACCTCGACAGGACGTCTCCCGTGTGCCGAGCCGAGAACCACGCGTCCGGAAGCCGCATCATGTGGTGGGCCAGGCCGCTCACCATGCGGAAGGCCGATGAATTGCCGACGTACAGCACGAGGAGCGACCTGACATATGACGTGATCGCGGAAACCGCGAGAACAAGACCGAATCCCACGGCCAGGACGATTACGATACTCATGTCTCCTTGGCGAATTCCCTGATCCACCGTGAACTGCGTATTGAGCGGCATGAGCAGGGCGAATGCCTGCAATATGAGCGTCATTGCGAATACAACACCGAGCTGTCGGCCGAGACCGCGAAACACGGAGAGAACAGACGAGAGCTTGACGGTCCCGGGTTCCTTCTTTGGTTCGAAGGAAGGCGTAGGGGCAAGTTCCAGAGCCACGCCGGTGAAGCGGCGGCTCACTTCTTTCAGGGGAAGACGGCGGAGGCCGAAAGCCGGGTCGATGATGGTCGCCCCTTTCCGGTGCGTCGACTTGAGGACCACGAAATGGTCGAGGTCCCAATGCAGGATGGCGGGCGTCCGAAGCTGAGGCAACTCTTCGAGATCGACTCTCACGGCGCGCGATCCGAGTCCGATCTCCTCGGCGCAGTCCCGCATGCGGTGGAGCGTCATGCCGCGCTCCGAGAGTCGAAACTTCGCCCGGTATTCCCGCAATGTCGCCTTGTAGCCGTGCCAGGCCGCCACCATGGCGAGACATGCCAGTCCGCACTCGGCCCGGTCGGCTTGCAGGATGACGGTCAGCCGCACCTCGAATGGAACCTTGCGTCCGGGTCGACGCCGCCGTCAAAGACGCCCGACCGTGCCTCGGATGGGTTCCAGCACCCAATCCACGAGCGTCCGTCGATCGCGCACGAGATCGGCCGTCACCGTCATTCCCGGACGCAGCGCGCCGACATGTTCGGGCGCAGACGGTCCTCCATTTCCGCAAGCGACGAGCGCAAGCGCTCCGCCTCGCCCTTCTTCTCCGATAGCGGCAGTTCTTTCGACCGTACATCGTCCAGCAGGAGCATGAGGTCCGTCGATGACAGGGCGCCAGCCTCTTGCAGGCGGCGGGCGTCGTCGTGCCTGCGTTTCGCGATCGCCAGGCGGGACGCGTGCAGGTCGATCTCCTTATTCGCTCTGGCAAGGTCGCTTCGCAGGAAGTCGCGCTCGCGGGCGAGGCGCCTCCGGTCGTTTTGGTAGCGGGAGCCGATCAGGCGAAGTTCGGTTTCCAGGGCGTCGCGCCGACCTTCCATTTCGTCAACGAGCTTCTCTTCGACCGTAAGCCTGTCGCCGAGGCCGTCGGGGGGAACCAGTTCAAAAAGGACATCCCCCGTCTTCACCTTGGTGCCCGCGTCCACCATGCGGTTGCGCACCACCGCGAAAAATCGCGCCGTCACTCGCGCCCAGCCGCCTACGGGCGCCAGATGCCCGCGCGCCTGTTCCTTGCTCGCGAACTCGAACGAGACGGCGAATCCGATCAGTGCGGTCGAGACGATACCGACGAGCAGCAAAAGCAGGTAGCCGGAAACCGGTCTGGAGAGGATTGGGGGTTGCCACGGCGCAGTCTGGAAGCGCCCGACGACCTCCTCCCGGAACAGCGCACCGTCGTCACCCGTTTCCGCGAGGCGCTTCTCCGGTCGCGTGGTTCGGCTTCCGGGGCACGAAAAACACCCTCAACGGATTGAGTTGCCAGCCGAAAGCGCGGAACTGGAGCAGAGTATTCATGCGGATGGAAATCTGGCTGTACCCCCATTCCAGCCCCGGGAACAGGACCGATTCGTCGATCACGCATTCTCCCACCAAGGACGGGTGATCGCCGAAGGAGAAAACCAGTTCGTCGCCGTTCGCTTCAAGGAAGGTGGATGAGCAATTCGTGTGGGTTGCACCGGTGTCGAACATGGCGGGAAATCGCGTGCCGTCGCGCGCTGGTATCGAGACGTGAATGCCCAGGGAACCCGTCAGCCACGCCTCGTGCGGCTCTTCCCCGTTCACGCATGGCCCCAGCGCGCCGAGGTAGAGGCGCTGTTCGTCCCAGGCGAAACAGACCGCGTCGTGCCGTAGCAGGATGTTCATGCCGACAAGGGACGCGTAAGGAAACGGATGATCCCAGGACTTTTGGTTTGTGTCATCCACATCGAATCTGACTTGTCGATGCAGGGTTCTGCCAATCTGCAGTTCGTCCAGTTTGGCGATAGTCAGCGAGAAAACGGCGTGTATGCCGGTTGCCCGTTGGCGCATGTCCGAAAGCTCCAGGTCCGCGCGCCGCGCCGCCTCTTCAAGCGGCATGATGAGGATGCTGCCCGACGAGCCCGTGTCGACAATTGGCCGCTGCGGCGTATCGCTGGCGAGAACATCTATTGTGGGTATGAAGCCGCCGCCCTGCCGCTCGTACCAAGTCAGCGGCAACGCTTCCGGAACGACCGTTGCCGGGATGGGGGCTTCGTTAAGTTGGCTTCTTTGGCGTGCCGCCCATGCGGGACAGGTATCGCGCAGTCCATTTGTCACTACTCGATCATACATCTTGCGCCGTTCCGCCTTCGTCATGCGTTCTTTGTCCTCCGGGTCTCTCCTGAGGCGCGGACAGAAGGTCTCCAGATTCGCTGGCTCGGCACGGGGCTTGCCAATGATCTGCCCGAGCACGCCAATGTCCGGGCACCGCTCAAGGAAGAAGCAGTCAATGAACGCCCCGGAGTCGAGTTCATTCCGCCCCGGGTGTCGGAAGAACGCCATGTAGTGGTCCCACGCGGCTTCGAAGTCGCCGCCTCGATAGGTCGCGACTACATGTCGAAGCAGGTCTTCGGGCGTCGGCGGAGACGCCTGTTCGGCGTTGACTACAACGCCGAACAGGCATAAAGCCAAGCATCGCACCGTTCGAACGACGCTTAGCGTTCGGATGGACCCGGGGCTAATCGTCGTCCCCCCCGCGGTCGTTTCCGCCCCCGCGGTTGTTCTCGTCGCGGGATTCGCTTCCCGAGTCGTTATTGGGAGTGTTGTGGCCCCTATTGCATGAGGCTGTTGGGCCCTGTGCAGTGATGGATCCTTCACCTAGGTCTATGGAGACGCTGCCACTCCTGTATTCCCACTCTGGCGATTCTGGCCACCGTTGTTGGAACCACGGTTCCCGCGACCGCGGCCAGGGTTTCCGTTCAAAGATGTCGGGTCGTCCTGTCCGTTCATGTCGCCGCCGGATACAGCGAGCATTTCATCATTCGCAAGAAGTCTCATTATTGACTCTCCTGCTGTCGGTTGTTTTTGTGGGCAGGCAAATTGCCAGCCTCCCCCGTTATGCGCCTCGAACAAGGCCTGTTCGCGACGCCGACAAAAATCATGAAGAAAAAAAGCTCGCCCGTGTCAAGTCTTTTTTTCGTGTTTTTGCCAACCGGCCCTCCCGTGGTAGCGTTACTGCGCTTCCTGTCAGATCGAGGTATCCATGCAGCTCTTCCGCTCCCTTGTCTGCGTGCTCGGCGGCGCACTCCTTCCCGGCTGTGCGGGCACCCCACGCGACCTTCCGGGCGCATGTGATGGATGGAGTACTTTCGAATTCTTCGAGAATGCCACAGTCGCGGTTGTAGAAGTGTGTCTGGCCGCCGGTGCCGATACAAATGCACGCGGGGAGTGGCGCATGACGCCGCTGATGTTGGCTGCGGCAAGCGATCCCGATATCACCCGGGCACTGCTCGACGCCGGTGCCGACCCGACCCTGCTGGACGAACGCGGCAACTCGCCCCTGCTCTTCGCCCTCGCGCATGGTGTCACGGGTGCCGACCACGTGGCGGCGCTATTGGAAGCCGGCGTCGACCCGAACGCGTCAAACCGGGACGGCCACACCGCGCTGCATGCAGCCATCACGTCTGAGGCCGTTACGACCAGGCCCGCATACCTTGACGTGCTGCTGGCGGCAGGCGCCGATCCGAATGCCCCGGACAAGTACGGCGAAACGCCGCTGCACCGCGCGCTCTACTTTCCGGCTTCGAGGCGGCCGTTCGTGGCGGCGCTGCTCGACGCCGGGACCGAGTTGGAGGCGACTACGATCATGGGCAACACGCCCTTGCATTTCGCCGCCATGGGACCCGATCCGGAAACCGTGGACATGCTGCTGGCTGTTGGTGCGGACGCTACGGCGCGGAATAATCACGGCGTGACGCCCCTGCATCGCGCCGCCTATGCGCAACCCGCTCCGGTGATAGCCACGCTTCTCGGCGCGAGTGCCGAAGTCAACGCCACCGACCGGTTCGCCGCAACGCCGCTGCACAACGCGGCGGTCTGGAACCCCGATGAGAAAGCTATCGTCGCGCTGCTTGACGCCGGCGCCGATCCGATGGCGAAAGACAGCGCCGGTTCCACTCCTCTACATCACGCGGCCTATTGGAACCGGAACCCGCTCGTCGTCGAAATGTTGCTCCAGGCCGGAGGGGACCCTCTGACGCACAACGGGTTCAACGAAACGCCGTTGCGTCTGGCCGAAAGACGGGTCCAGCCGGTTCAGGATATCATCGACTTGTTGCTTGGCGCTGGCGCGGGTCCCGAGGCGACGAACGAGGCGGGCGGCCCGCCCTGATGCCTTCGATCCTCTCTCCCAGTGTATGGAAGGCAGCGCACAACGACCAAACCGCAATGCCCACTCGCCGGACTGAAATTTGTGAGAGACGCGCCTGAGTCTTTGGTGTCTGGCGGCGTCGGTTTCTATCAGCGGAACTCGTGATACCAGGTCCCCGCGCTTCTTAGTTCCAGTGCCTTCCGGAGATAGGGCGCGGTCTTGTCCGGCAATCGATCCGGTGGGAGCCACACGAGGTCGTCACAACGGTCCGGTTCGCCGATCCTGGCGGCGCCGCGCCAGCGCCTGGCTTCGAACAGGAAGTCGACGCCGTCCCCATAGGGCATGATGATCGAGGGCTCGATTTCGAGGACCTCGATGCGCGACTCTTCGGCAACTTCTCGCACGGCTGCCTTTGCAACTTCCTCGCCAGCCTCGACGTGCCCGCCCGGAAGCGAGTAGTAGCCGTCGAGGAACCCGGTATTCGCCCGGCGCAGCAGCAGCAGGCGGTCCTGATCGAAGACGAACGTATGCACGATGAGGTCGAACCGGGATATCTTGGTCATGCGCAGTCAGTCTGCGGGTACTTGTATCCAGGCAAGCCCGTCAACGAACTCGAAGTGCTGATCTGACGAAATGAGATCGGTACCCGTCTCCATGGCGTGCGCAGCGATCCAGATGTCATTGGATGGAATGGGGCGTCCCTTTGCCCGCAGTGCGGTCGCGATTCGGGCATGGCGGTCGGCGGTCGTCAGGTTCATGGATGGAGTTGCGACGCGTGGATTGTCGAGGAAGTCCCGAAGCTCGTCGAGGTTCTCTTCCAGGCGCGTTCCATATCGAAAGCCGTAGAGCAGTTCGCCAATGACAACAAAGGGGAGAACAACCTGCTCCGATGCACGCACAATCTCGGCGACGCGGGGATGGCCCCGCTTGAGATTCGAGTAGGCGTTGGAGTCCAGGAGAATCCTCATCTCCACATGCCGCGATCAATTTGCGAAAGGCCCTGGATGGCGTCATCCATCTCGAGCGCTTCCTCATCTGTCCAGGTGCCGATCAAGTGATCCAGCGAAGATCCAACAATGTCCGTTCCCGGCTTTCCGGGTGCAAGGCCTGCTCCACGGCGGAGAAGCCTCAATACCGCTCGATTCAAGGAGATACCCTCCTGGTCCGCCAATTGTCGGATCCGCCTCGCCAGGTCATCGTCGAAACCGCGTATCGTTAGCTGGTTCATGGCCAGTGTAACCCTTGTGAGTCAAATTACGACGCATAATGAGTCGGATTTTCGACTCATTCAAGTTCAATCGATGCCCGTATTCCCCGTCCGCATTGGAATCGATGGGTCCGAAGTACGGCAGCATCCTATATGTTTCAACGACTTACTGAATTGACGCCCGCCGGGGAACGCCTCTCGCGACTTGATACGCTGGTGCTTTTCTGCCATTTTTTGCGCGTTCCCCCAAAGAAAACCTGATCGATGCCGATGACTGACCTGAACCGCCAGCTCGCGCTGGGACACCCAACGTCCTACGGGCTGTACGACCCCGCCTTCGAGAAAGACGGCTGCGGCGTCGGGTTCATCTGCGACATCAGGGGCCGCGCGAGTCGCGACATCATTCGCGACGCGGGGAACATGAACTGCTGCATGGTCCATCGCGGCGGGCTCGGCTACGAAAAGAACACCGGCGACGGCGCGGGCATCCTGACCGGCCTGCCGCACAAGTTCCTGGGCAAGGTGGCGGAGCGATCGATGGACGCCGTATTGCCGCCGCCGGGGCGTTACGGCGTCGGCAACGTGTTCCTGCCGAGGGACCCGGCGGAACGCGCCCACTGCAAGCGGGTCGTGGCCGAGGCCGTCGCCCGCGCGGGCCAGAGGCTGCTGCGCTGGCGGTCGTTGCCGATCGATCCCAACCGGGCTGACATCGGCGATGCCGCGCGCGCCGCGATGCCGGTCATGGAGCAACTCTTCATCGCCGCGGCGCCGGGCGTCGAGGGCGATGCGCTGGAGCGGCGCCTGTACCTCATCCGCAAGGATGCGACACATCGGCTGCGCACGGATACGAGCCTGGCCGAGCGGAAGCTCTTCTACATCTGCAGCCTGTCGACGAAGATCGTCATCTACAAGGGCATGCTGACGCCGCACCAGCTCTTTACGTTCTTTCCCGACCTCGAGGACGATGACTACGAATCCCATCTCGCCATGGTGCACTCGCGTTTTTCGACCAACACGTTCCCGTCCTGGGACCGCGCCCAGCCGAACCGGTTCATGTGCCACAACGGCGAGATCAACACCCTGCTCGGCAACAAGAACTGGATGAACGCGCGGGAAGGCGTGGTGCGTTCCGACCTGTTTGGCGACGATCTTCCGAAGCTGTTCCCCGTCGTCGAGGAGGACTGCTCCGATTCGGGCACCTTCGACAACGTGCTGGAGTTCCTGCTCATGACCGGGCGCACGCTGCAGGAAGCCGTGTTGATGATGATCCCGGAAGCCTGGCAGCAGCATCCGAACATGCCGGAAGCGCGGCGCGCCTTCTACGAGTACCACTCGTGCCTGATGGAGCCGTGGGATGGTCCGGCGTCCATCGCCTTCACCGACGGCACCTATATCGGCGCCGTCCTCGACCGCAACGGTCTGCGTCCGTCCCGCTACTACGTCACCGACGACCACAAGTGCATCATGGCTTCCGAGGTCGGGGTGGTCTCGGTGGACCCGGAGCGGGTGGTGGAGAAGGGCCGCCTGCAGCCGGGCAGGATATTTCTCATCGACTTCGACCAGGGCCGCATGATTCCCGACGAGGAGATCAAGACCGAGTGGGCGGCGGCCAGGCCCTACAAGCGCTGGCTCGATGCGCAGCGAATCGAACTCACGCACCTGCCGGCGGTTTCAGGGGCCGGTTTCGAGCCGTCGACCCTCATGTCCCGCATGCAGGCGTTCGGCTACACGGCCGAGACCATGCAGTTCATGCTGGTGCCGCTGGTGCGGGAGCTGCGCGATCCGCTGGGTTCCATGGGCAACGACGCGGCGCTCGCGGTCATGTCCGAAAAGCCGCGCATGCTCTACGACTATTTCAAGCAGCTTTTCGCGCAGGTGACCAATCCCGCCATCGACTCCATCCGCGAGGAAGTGATCATGGCGCTCGAGTGCTATATCGGCCCGGAGCGCAACCTGCTCGAGGTGAAGGAAGGCCACGCCCATCGGCTGCGCATACCGCACCCGATCCTATCGAATGAAGAGCTCGCGACGCTCAAGGGCATGGATCACCGCGGGTGGCGCACGAAGGACATCGACATTACCTTCCCGCTGGATTCGGGCAAGGAGGGCCTGCTCGAAGCCTTCGACCGTATTTCGAACGAGGCGAGCCAGGCAATCGAGGACGGCTACAGCCTCATCGTGCTGTCGGACCGCGCGATCGGCCCGGAACGTGTGCCGATCAGCGCCCTGGCGGCCGTCGGCGCCGTGCACCATCACCTGGTGCGCGAACATGCGCGCACGCGCATCGGCATCCTGGCGGAGACCGGCGAAGCGCGCGAGGTGCACCACCACTGTCTGCTGATCGGCTACGGCGCCGACGCGATCAATCCCTACCTCGCGTTCGAGGCCCTGTGGGACGCCCGCCGCAACGGCTATCTCAGCGGCGCTACGCACATCGCGAACGATGCCGACATCGTCACCGCGTACCGCAGGGGCGTCGCCAAGGGCATGATGAAGGTGATGGCCAAGATGGGCATCTCGACGCTGCAGTCCTACAAGGGCGCGCAGATCTTCGAGGCGGTGGGGCTCAACGAAGACGTGGTGGAGCGCTGTTTCGCGGGCACGGCGAGCCGTGTGCGCGGCGTCGGTTTCGAGGTCCTGGCAGAGGAGATGCAACGCCGCCACGCCATCGGATTCCCGCCGCGGGACACCGTCGCCCTGCCGGTACTGCCAAATCCTGGCGACTTCCACTGGCGCCGCGGCGGCGACACGCACATGTGGGATCCAGACGCGGTCGCCGACCTGCAGCAGGCCGCCCGCACCAGCAGCACGGAGGCCTACGAGCGTTTCTCCGGGCATGTGAACGAAGAGAACACGCGCCGCAGCACACTGCGCGGACTGCTGCGATTCAGGTCGGGCACCGGCGGCGAACCTCTCGATATCGACGAGGTGGAGCCGGCGAAGGACATCGTGAGGCGCTTCGCCACGGGCGCCATGAGCTTCGGGTCGATCTCGAAGGAGGCGCACGAATCACTGGCGGTCGCCATGAACCGCATAGGCGGAAAGTCCAACACCGGCGAAGGCGGGGAGGACTCGGCACGTTATGCGCGATTGCCGAACGGCGACTCGAAGCGGTCCGCCATCAAGCAGGTGGCGAGCGGGCGTTTCGGCGTCACCATCGAGTACCTCACCAACGCGGACGAGTTGCAGATCAAGATCGTGCAGGGCGCGAAGCCCGGAGAGGGCGGCGAACTTCCGGGGCGCAAGGTGGACGACGTGATCGCCGGAATCCGCCATTCGACGCCCGGCGTGGGCCTGATCAGCCCTCCGCCGCATCACGATATCTACTCCATCGAAGACATAGCGCAGCTCATCCATGACCTGAAGAACGCGAATCCCGAGGCGCGTATCAGCGTGAAACTCGGCGCCGAGGTCGGTGTCGGCACCGTGGCGGCCGGAGTCACCAAGGCGCGCTCCGACCACCTCGTGATCGCCGGCGACACCGGGGGCACCGGGGCTTCGCCGCTCACTTCTATCAAGCACGCCGGCGTGCCGTGGGAACTCGGCATCGCGGAGACGCATCAGACGCTGGTGATGAACAACCTCCGGTCGCGAGTCGTGCTGCAGACCGACGGGCAGCTCAAGACGGGCCGGGATGTCGCCATCGCGGCGCTGCTGGGGGCGGAGGAGTTCGGTTTCGCGACCGCGCCGCTGGTCGCGCTCGGCTGCATCATGATGCGCAAGTGCCATCTCAACACCTGTCCCGTGGGAATCGCCACCCAGGACCCGGTGCTCCGCACCAAGTTCGCGGGTGCGCCCGAGCATGTCGTCAACTACATGTTCATGATCGCGGAGGAACTGCGGGGCATCATGGCGGACCTCGGATTCGGGACGGTCAACGACATGATCGGCCGCGTCGACGCGCTGGACGTGGGTGGCGCGGTGCGACACTGGAAGTCCAGGGGCCTGGATCTGTCCGAGATACTTGCGCCGGCCCAGGAGCCGGAGAACTGCCTTGGCGTCTACGCGATCCACGAGCAGGACCACGGTCTCGACGCCGCCCTCGACAACGAACTCATCCGCCTGGCGGAACCCGCGCTCGACCGGGGCGAAAAAGTGCGCGCCGAACTGCCGATCATCAACGTCAACCGCGTCGTCGGCGGCATGCTGTCCCACCAGATCGTCAAGCGCGTCGGGCCCGGCATGCTTCCCGACGGGACCATTCATTTCAAGTTCGACGGCAGCGCGGGGCAGAGTTTCGGCGCCTGGCTCGCGCGCGGCGTGACACTGGAAGTGGAAGGCGACGCCAACGACTACGTCGGCAAGGGCCTCTGCGGCGGCCGGCTCATCATCTATCCGCCGAAATCGAGCCGGTTCGAAGCCGAAAAGCAGGTGTTGATCGGCAACGTCGCGCTGTACGGCGCCACCGGCGGCGAGTGCTTCTTCAGGGGCGTTGCGGCCGAGCGGTTCTGCGTACGCAATTCCGGCGCCCGGGCGGTGATCGAAGGTGTGGGAGACCACGGCTGCGAATACATGACCGGCGGCCGCGCGGTGATCCTCGGTCCCACCGGACGGAACTTCGCCGCCGGCATGAGCGGCGGCATCGCCTACGTATGGGATCCGGAAGGCCGATTCAACGCGTTGTGCAATACGGAGATGGTCGAACTCGAGACCGTTGAAGACGAGGCGGAGGCCGAAGAGGTCGAAGACATGATCCGCCGGCATGCCGAATTCACGGGCTCGCCCGTGGCGGCCGGGATTCTCGATGACTGGGACCGCAACCTGGCCCGTTTCGTGCGCGTGATGCCCATCGACTACAAGCGTGTTCTGCAAGAGAGGGAACTCGAACTGGGTCAGGCTGCGGCTGGCGGTTAGCAGACCACCGCGATGGGCAAAACGACGGGATTCATGGAGTTCGAGCGCGTTGCGGAACCGTACCGCGACCCGAAGACGCGCGTTCTCGACTTCCGCGAGATCTACACCGACCACGACGTCGGACACCTCGAGACCCAGGGTGCCCGCTGCATGGACTGCGGCGTGCCTTTCTGCCAGTCGGAGAACGGCTGCCCGATCCACAACCTGATCCCGGAGTGGAACGACCTCGTCTATCGCGGGCACTGGCGCGATGCCCTCGATCGGCTGCACAAGACCAACAACTTCCCGGAATTCACCGGACGCGTCTGCCCGGCGCCATGCGAAGGCGCGTGCGTGCTGGGCATCACCGATCCCGCCGTGACCATCAAGAACATCGAGATGGCGATCATCGACCGCGGATTCGAGGAAGGCTGGGTCGTGCCCATGCCGCCGAAGACCCGCACCGGCAAAAAGGTGGCCATAGTCGGTTCGGGGCCCGCGGGTCTGGCCGCCGCCGCGCAGCTCAACCAGGCCGGGCACAAGGTGACCGTGTACGAGCGGGCGGACCGCATCGGGGGCCTGCTCACCTACGGCATCCCGAACATGAAGCTCGAGAAAGAACGCATCGTCGAGCGGCGTCTCGCCCTCATGCGCGAGGAGGGGATCGAGTTCGTCACCAATGCCAGTGTCGGGGACGGATCCAACGGCAGCATCGATGCCGAGGCACTGTTCGAAGCGTCGGACGCGGTGCTTCTGGCCACCGGCGCCACGGTGCCGCGGAACCTGCCGGTGCCAGGCCGGGAGTTAAAGGGCGTCTACTTCGCCATGGAGTTCCTGACCGCCAATACCCGGAGCCTGCTCGACTCCAACTTCGAGGACGGCAACTTCATTTCCGCCAAGGACAAGGACGTCGTGGTCATCGGCGGCGGCGACACCGGGGCGGACTGCATCGGGACCGCGCTCCGGCACGGATGCAGGTCGTTGCAGAACTTCGAACTGTTCCCCTCGCCTCCGCCCGAGCGTGCGCCGAACAACCCCTGGCCTCTGTATCCGAACATCCTGCGCACCGACTATGCGCACCAGGAATCCGGCGCGAAGTTCGGCGGCGATCCCCGGATCTACTGCATCAATACGGTGGAGTTCATCGATGACGGCAACGGCGGCCTCGCAGGAATGCGCACCGTCGACGTCTCACTGGAGAACGGAAGGTTCCAGGACCTCGAAGGGACGGAGCGGGTGTGGGACGCACAACTCGTGTTCCTCGCCATGGGCTTCCTCGGCCCGGAACACGCCGTGTCGGAACGGCTCGGCCTCGAGCACGACGAGCGCTCGAACTACCGGGCGGTCAAGGGGGTGCACAAGACGAGCCGGGAGAGCGTCTTCGCGGCCGGAGACTGCCGCGGCGGCCAGTCCCTCGTGGTCCGCGCGATCAACGAGGGACGGGAGGCCGCCCGCGAAATCGACCGATACCTGACCGGTTCGACGCTGCTGCCGTAGGTTCGGCGCGACACACAACAAAAACGTGATGGCGAGGACCGTTTTTCGGTTTATATTCGCCATCGGGTGATGGACAAAGGAGGGCTTGAAGTGGCGTATACCACGGAAGGAATCCGCAATATTGCGCTGGTTGGACACGCCGGCGCGGGCAAGACCGAGCTGAACGAAGCGTTGCTGCATGCGGCGGGCAAGATTCCAAACAGGGGATCCGTGGATGCCGGAGACACCGTCTCCGACTTCGATCCGCGTGAACAGGAACTGAAACACTCGCTGCGCGCCACCTTCTGCCACCTCGATCACGGGGATACCCACGTCAATCTCGTCGACACCCCCGGATATCCCGACTTCCAGGGAAGGACACTGTCGGTATTGCCGGCGGTGGAAACCGCGGCGGTTGTCGTCGATGCGGTTGCCGGTGTCGAACCGATGACGCAGCAGTTCATGGAGGCGGCACGGGCGCAGGGTCTGTGCCGGATGATCGTGGTGAACAAGATCGACGCGCCCAACGCCGACGCGGGTGCCGTGCTGGAACAGATACGGGACGCATTCGGCTCGGAGTGCCTTCCGATCAACCTGCCGGCGGAAGACGGGACGAAGGTGGTGGATGTCTTCTTCGAGTCGAACGGCGCCGACCCGGATTTTGGTTCGGCGGAAGCCGCCCATGAACAGATTGTCGACCAGGTCGTCGAAGTCGACGACGACCTGATGGAGCTGTACCTGGAGCAGGGCGAGGTCGAGCCCGAGCAACTCCACGAACCCTTCGAGAAAGCACTGCGGGAAGGACACCTCGTGCCGATCTGTTTCGCGTCGGCCACGACCGGTGCCGGCGTGCCGGAACTGCTCGACATATTCGGGCGCTTCATGCCGAACCCCAGAGAAGGCAATCCTCCGCCTTTCGTGCAGGGCGACGGCGAGGATGCGGAACCGGCCTCGATCACGCCGGACCCCGCGCTGCACGCGGTGGCGCATGTGGTCAAGGTCGATATCGACCCGTTCCGGGGACGCATGGCGACGGTCCGCAACCACCAGGGCACTGTGCGCCGCGGCGGACAGATTTTCGTCGGCGACGGGCGCAAGCCATTCAAGATCGGCCACCTTCTCAAGCTCAACGGCGCCGAACAGACGGAGGTCGAGGCGGCGATTCCGGGTGACATCTGCGCGATTCCCCGGGCGGAAGACATGCGGTTCGACGCGGTCCTGCACGATGCCCGCGACGTAAACGGCATTCACCTCAAGTCCACTCCGTTGCCGGAGCCCATGTACGGGCGCGCGATCGCGGCTGAATCCGACGTTGAAGCGCAGAAGGCGAACGAAGCGGTATCGACGTTGTGCGCGGAAGACCCCTCGCTGCGCCTTGAGCAGATCGCGTCGATGAACGAAACCGTACTGCGCGGCATCGGCGAACTGCACATGCGCATCACCCTCGACGAGGTGGCGGCCAAGTACGGTATCTCGTTGAAGACATCGCTTCCCTCCATCGCCTATCGCGAGACCATCGTCGGCAAGGCGGAGGGGCACCACCGCCACAAGAAACAGACAGGCGGCGCAGGGCAGTTCGGGGAAGTGTTCCTGCGGGTCGAGCCGTTACCCAGAGGGGAGGGCTTCGAGTTCGTCGATGCCGTGGTGGGCGGTGTCATCCCGTCCCAGTTCATCCCCGCAGTGGAAAAAGGCGTACGCGAAGTCATCGCCGGCGGCGCCATCGCGGGATACCCGTTGCAGGATGTCCGGGTCACCGTCCACGACGGCAAGCACCACTCGGTGGACTCGAAAGAGGTCGCTTTCGTGGCGGCCGGCAGACAGGCGTTCATCAACGCCGTGCGGGCCGCGAGGCCGATCGTCATGGAACCGATCGTCGACATCACAGTAACGGTTCCCGATCACTGCATGGGCGATGTCGCGGGCGACCTTTCCAGCATGCGCGGATCGATCAAGGGCACCAACAGCCTGGCGGGCGGTCGCGCGGAAATCTCGGGTCAGGTCCCGCTGAAGGAAGCGCAGGGCTATCACTCGCGGCTGAATTCGCTCTCGGGCGGCGAGGGGGCTTTCAGCATGGCGTTCAGCCACTACGCGCAAGTGCCGGCAATAGATCAGGAGGAACTTGTCAGGGCATTCCGCCAGGGGGGCGACTAACTCACGGCACGGTTTGCTTGAAGCCCGCATACATCCCGCCTGATGTGGTCGATCCTCATGGAGGCCTGGCTATCCCGCGGAGTGTCCGCGGCCGCCCGGTAGTCAATCCGTCTCGGAGCGTGAAGTTTGCCAGGGGCCGCGAGAGTCGCGTTGACGGCGTGGCCGAGCCGTGTCACTCTGCAAGCCAAACACAGCGGGTTCGCTGCGCTGACGCGCAGGGAACCCGTGATTACTCGACGCTCCCGGTTTCGGCATAAAGGCGGTCGCGCCGGGCGCGAGGCCGTGGATGGATCGGTGACGCTTTCCACCTAACGGGTTAGCGGTTAGACCTTTGCCGTCCTTGTCGGCGGGGTCAATCCGCGCAGAGTGCCTCGCCCGCTTCGAGTGTCATCCGGATCGCGTCTTCCGGCGCCTGGTCCGTCATCGCCGCGGAGCCGATTGCGTCGGTCAATATGAGGCGCAGGCGTCCGTCGACGACCTTCTTGTCCATGCCCATGGTTTCCAGCATCGCATCGGCGTCAACCGGCGGTGGTGTCACGGGCAGGCCGGCACGGGCGACCAGGTCCTTGATTCGCCTCGCATCGCCGCGTGGCAGTTTCCCCCACCGGGAGGAAAGGTCGGCCGCCATGACCATGCCGATCGCCACCGCTTCGCCATGCAACAGTTGCTCGTAACCGGTCAGGGCCTCCAGGGCGTGACCGAAGGTATGGCCGAAGTTCAGGATGGCCCTCAAGCCCGTCTCGCGCTCGTCGGCCTGGACAACCGCGGCCTTGATCCGGCAGGACTCCGCCACTGCGTGGGCAAGTGCATCGGCATCGAGCGTCAGCAGGCGCTCCAGGTTGACACCGAGCCAGTCGAAGAAGGCAGCGTCGTAGATGACGCCGTACTTGATGACCTCCGCAATCCCGGCCTTGAGTTCGCGTGGCGGCAGGGTCTGAAGCGTTCCGATGTCCGCAATTACGCAGCGCGGCTGGTAAAAGGCCCCGATGAGGTTCTTGCCCCGGCGGTGGTTGACCGCGGTCTTGCCGCCCACCGATGAATCCACCAGGGCCAGCAGCGTGGTCGGCACCTGGATGAAGGCGACGCCCCGCTGGTAGGTGGCGGCGACGAAGCCGGCGACATCGCCGATGACGCCACCGCCAAGACCGATGATGGTCGTGGTGCGGTTGTGGCCTCCGGCGATGAGTTGTTCCATGAGCGCAGCGTAGGTGTCGAGCGTCTTGAACGCCTCGCCGTCGCCGATGCACGTGCAATCTGCCTTCACCGATGGTGGGAGGCTCGATAGCAGTGCATCCAGGTAGCGGTCCCTGACCGCTTCGTTGGTGACGATGAGCGCCTGGTTGCCGGAAACGTAGTCGTCGAGCAGTCCGGAACTCCCGAGCAGTCCGCGGCCGATCCGGATCGGATAGCTGCGATCGCCGAGGTCGACCACGAGGTTGGTGGGCGCGTCCGCCATCGTTCAGGCCTCCAGTTCGGAGACGATCCGCTGGGCAATCACCCGGGGCGGACGGTCGTCCGTGTGAATCTCGATGTCTGCGGTCCGCGCGTAAAGGTCACCGCGCTGATCCATGAGTTCGCCCAGCTTGTCCCGCGCGTTTTCGCCGGCGAGGAGCGGACGGCGCGTGCTCCCCTGCGCGCGCGCCACCAGGCTCTCGAACGGGGCGTTGAGGTAGACCACCGTACCCCTTTCGGAAAGTCTGCGACGGTTGACCTCCCGCAGCACCACGCCCCCGCCGGTAGCGATCACGACACCGTTTCTTTTCGTGAGTTCCTCGATCACCTTCTCTTCTCGGTCCCGGAATTTCTCCTCCCCCTCGATATCGAATATCCACGGAATGTCGGCACCGGCGCGATCTTCGATGACGCTATCGCTGTCGACGAAATCGAGACTGAGCGCCCTGGCGAGGTGGCGGCCGACAATGCTCTTGCCGGAAGCCATCATCCCGATCAGAAAAACGTTGCGCTTGGGCATGGGCGGAACCAACAGGTCTACCGAATAGTGTAGCGCGTTGCGGGTGGGCGTCGTCCGCTTCCCTGGCAGGTCCCTCGGCTGGCGACCCGTCGGAATTCGCCGCCGTTGACCCGGAAGTCGTGTTCCGCCGCCGCTTATCCGTCCAGGCCTGCCACGAACTCTCGATGTTCCGGGCTGCCAATTCCCTCGTGGGCCTTCGCCATCACGGCAGCGAGGTCGCCGTCAAGGAGGGCTGTTGCGGCGATGCGCAGGCCGGGAAATGCCCGACTACGGATCACGTTTTCGGCGTCCGCCGACAGCGGCTGGTACGCATCTCCGACGAGTTGAAACCAGTCCAGGCGACGCTCGCGCGTCCGCCACACGATGTACTCGCGCACGCCGTGGCGGCGGTAAACACGGAGTTTATCGCCCAAGTCGCAGGAAGCGCTGGTGGCGGACACCTCCGCGACGAGTTCGGGCGCACCCTGTATGTAGCCGTCGGCATCGACCACCGATTGCCGCAGCGCTGGCGACTCGATCCGCAGCATGACGTCTGGTTGTGGCTCGTTGTCGGCGTCGAGGCGCACAGTCGTGTTGTCGGCGACGCCCACGCCGGGAGTATGGGCGGCGTATACCAAGATCGGGGCGAAGATGGCCGCGTGGGGCTTGCCATGCACGTCGTAGCGCACGGGCGGCGGCATGCGCACTATGCCGTTGACCAGTTCCGCCTTCTTGATGTCGGGGTACGCCGCGCAGCGCCTTTCGAACTCGTCTCGCGTCAGCTGTTCCCCGGCCTTGAGTCGAGGAGCGTGCGATTGCCGGCCACGCATCACTTCATCGTCGGCGATCAATTGTCCTGATGATCCCTGCGAAGGTGGATGCTGCATATGCGCATTGTACTGTTCTGGTGGGAATGCGCGACGGAAAAACAACCCCGGAGGGGAGGCCAACGCCCGTTCGCTTTCGTGCGAGACCACATGCAATATGGGTCTCTTGGTGATCGGTCGATTAGCCATGCTGAAACAACTACCCGCCAAACACAGCATTGCGGACATGCGGCAACGGGCCACATCGCTCCGTCATCGCTGGGAGGCGGGCGAAATCGAGGCCACCGACGAGATTCGCACGTCACTCGGCGGGGTGCGGAGAGTCCCGCTGTCCGACGCGGACGCGAAACTCGTGACGGCCCGGACATATGGTTTTGCAACCTGGCGGCAATTGGAGGTATTTGTTGCGCACTCGGGTGCCGGCTCGGACTTCCAGCAATTGGCCTGTCTCAACTATTTCGACAGCGACAGGCCCGCCAATCGCGAACGCGCGCGGACGATGCTGGATGCCGATCCGGCGCTCGGAACGCGGGACGTTTGGTCTGCGGCCTGTGTTGGCGATGCGCGGGTAGTGGCGAACTTTCTCGATAGCGATCCGGCCCTGATCGACGCGCGCGGCGGATACTTCGATTGGGAGCCGCTGCTCTATGCCTGCTATTCGCGTCTCAACCTCGAGGGCAGGTCGACCCTGGCGGTGGCGCGGCTCCTGATCGAGCGAAGCGCCGATCCCAACGCGCACTACATGTGGGGAGGCCAGTACCGATTCACCGCACTCACGGGGGCTTTCGGGGAAGGCGAGATGGGCCCCGTGAACCAGCCGGAACACGAGTACTGCGATGCGCTTGCGAGACTCCTGCTCGACGCTGGCGCCGATCCGAACGACAGCCAGGCGCTTTACAACACGATGTTCACACCGGGCAGCAAATGCCTTGAGATGCTCCTCGAATACGGTCTGAGCGGCGAACACCGAAACAACTGGTTGCTGGAGGAGAACGGAAAACTGGTGGACAACCCCGACAGGGTCCTGGGCTACCAGTTGCAATGGGCGGTGCGGAAGCAACACGTGGAACGGGCGAGGCTGCTGATCGACCATGGCGCGGACTTGGCGGCGGCGTCGCCGGACGGATACACCTTGTTTGAGGCTGCTCTGCGTGCCGGACATCCCGACCTGGCGCAATACCTGGCCGACCACGGTGCCGAGACAGTGGAACTCGACTCGAGGAGACTCTTCGTCATCGCGTGCATGAGGGCCGATGCCGCCGCCGCGCGAATGCTGCTGGAATCGGAACCTGGTGTCGTCCGGGAAATCCAGTCTGCCGACCCGCAACTGCTCGTCGATGCCGCGGGTTCGAATCGCCTTGCGGCAGTCCGCCTCATGCTCGACCTGGGCTTCGACCCCAACCCGGGCGACAGCACGCCCACCACGGCGCTACACCAGGCGGCCTTCCACGGGCACATCGACATGGTGAAACTGCTGGTGGACGGCGGCGCGAGGCTGGATGCGCGCGATGCACACCACGCCGGGACGCCGTTGGAGTGGGCGGTTGTCGCAGGCCAGACGGAGGTCGAGGCCTATCTCGCGACACTAGCCTGAGGCGGTCGCTTCGTCGATGATGCGCGGCGTGATGAAGATGAGAAGTTCCTGTTTGTCGTCCCGTTCGATGGTGCGGCGGAACAGCCGGCCCAGGTAGGGGACATCGCCCAGCAGCGGCGTCTTCGTCACGGAGAAATTCCTGTCGGTGCGGAACATGCCGCCGAGGACCAATGTCTGGCCGTTTTCGACCAGTACCCGGGTTGCGATCGCCGTGGTATCGATGCTGGGCACGCCGTTGAACACCTGGCCGACGGAGTCCTGGTTAACCCTGATGTCCATGATGATGCGCTCGTCGGGAGTGATTCGCGGCGTCACTTCGAGCGAGAGCACCGCCTCCTTGAACGACGTCGATGTCGCGCCCGAGCTGCTCGCTTCCTGGTAAGGGATCTCGACGCCGGACTGGATCATCGCGGGCTGCTTGTCGGCGGTGATCAGGGTGGGTCTCGCGACGATTTCGGCCTCGCCCTCCGTTGCAAGCGCGGACAGCTCGAGATCGAGCAGGTAGTCGATGCCGTTCGCGATGCCGATGCCGAGACGCGTCGCACCCTGCCCGGACGCCGGGAGGTCCACCACGAGATCGCCCGGAGACGAAATCGTCCCGCTCCCCTCTGCCGCGATGTTCTGCAACTCCGCCAGCGTCTCGCGGCTGCCGCCAAGCTTCAGGGCCGGAGAGTCGCTCCCCGGATCTGGTCGCCTCAAGGTTCCGCCGCCCCAACGTACTCCGAGCCGTTCGCTGAAGTTCACGTTGGCGTTGACGATGCGGGACTCGATCTGTACCTGCCGGACCGGGACGTCGAGCTGGGAGATCACGCCCCGCACCTTGGCCAGGTTGTCGGCGGTGTCCGTCAGGACCACGGCGTTCGTGCGCTCGTCGACGATGACGCTGCCGCGCTCGGAAATCACGGAGGCTTCGGAGTCGCCGCGCGTCAGCAGGCCGAACAGTTCGGACGCGCTGGCGTACCTGACCTGCATGAACTCGGTGGCAAGCGGCGCCAGTTCGGAGAGCTGTTTGCGGTTGGTGAGTTCGAGTTTCTCGCGTTCGGCCAGTTCTTCCGCCGGCGCTACCAGCAGCACGTTGCCCTCGACGCGCTTGCCGAGCCCCCTGGTGCGCAGGATCAGGTCCAGTGCCTGATCCCATGGCACCTGGTTGAGCCGCAGGGTGACATTGCCCGAGACCGTATCGCTCGCGACCAGGTTCGTTCCCGCGAAGTCGGCGATCAGGAGGAGCGCGGCACGCACTTCTATATCCTGGAAGTTGAACGAAAGCTCCTCGCCGCGGTACGTACCGCTCTCCGCGTTGGGCGCGTGCGGCCTGGATGGTGACGTTGCTTCCTCCGCGATCGGGGCCTTCGCGTCCGGCTCGTTGTTTGCTGCGGCGGCGAGGTCGGCGACAACGAGGGATGCCGCCAGCAGCATTGTTCGGGCACATCCGTTCATTGGGTTTGTTCCGTTCCTTCGTTCCTCTGACCGCCGGCCAGGGAGATGAACCGTGGACGCTCGATCCACCCTTCGGCGTCGCGAACGACTTCGACGAGTTCGACTCCCGTATCGGTGACGGCGCGAATGCGACCGAAGTCAGTTCCCATGTGCTCGCCGACACCCACGGGGTGGACTGTGCCGTTCGGGTCCCGAACCAGCGCCAGGCGCGTCCCGCGGCTGGACAGGTTTCCCGCAAGGCGCAGTTGATCCAGGGGGAATCGCTCGAGATGCGCCTTCGCGCGGTCCAGGTCCGGCGCGACCCGGGGCCGGCCGTTCACGGCAAGGGACTCGAGTGCCGGAGGAGGTTCGAAAGGGCTGCGCAGCCCGCCCGCCGCGTAGGCGAACGGTTCGCGGGAGGGCGCCGGCGTGTGCGTGTCGGCAACCGGAACGGGTCGGGACTCCCGGGCCGTCTCGCCCGTGAACGCCTGGATGTCTGCATGGCCGTCATCGTCGCAGCCTGTTGCCAGCAGGCCGGCGAGAACTCCCGCCGGAATGCCAACAATGACTCGTCTCATGGTCGGTCTCCGGTCGTGACCGCGACGGGCAGTGAGAGGTAGCTGTAGGTCTTTGCCAGTATCGCCATGCTGAGCCTCGATCCGTCCGTAGACGAGCAATCCTCCGGGGCACCAACCTCGCAATGCGATGGTGTCAACGCTTCCAGCTGGTCAGACTTGCCCTCGGGCGCGATCTCGAAATCATGGAATGTCACGATCCTGGACAGGGCGGCGACGTCGCTGACGAATGTGCCGATGTGGTGGTAATGCCCGCTCACGGTGATCCGGATGGGCAATTCCATGTAGAAACCGGTTGCCCGTTCGTCCTCGAGATCGATGCCCTCCACCGTCAACCCGTTGGTGATCGCGGCACGGGATATGTCCTCGATCAGTCCTGGCACCTCCGTGTCCCTCGGCAGTTGGCGCAGCAGCGTCTCGAATTCCGTTGCCAGGCCCCGGTGCCGGGCGCGCGCCGCGTCGAGGCCGGCGGCGGGAAGTGACTTGCGCTGGTACTCGCGCTTGAGTTCGGTTTCGGACGCCATGCGCGTGTTCACAGCGTCCTGTTTGCCCGAGAGATAGAGCGCGTGGCCGGCGCCGAGCGCGAGGCAGAAGCCGGCCACCAGAACCAACGCCTTGGCGGAACCCGGCCAGGTCCCGATGTCGTTGATATCGAGCCCGCGGAATTGGGCGAACCAGTCACGCATGCTCCGGGCCCCCGTGTCCTTCCCGGCGACTGCCGCCGGCTAGCGGCGGTTGCGAGCGATCTGGATCGCCTTCGCCATGGGTTCGCCGAAACGTCAGCTCGAACTCCGATGCCCTTCCGCCGTAGTGGGGACCGTCGCGGATTTCACTGATGCTCCTCAAGTTCGGCTCGGCGAACCAGCGCGAGTCCTGGATGTTGCGCATCAGCGTGGAGACGCGCTCGTTGGAAGCTGCCGCCCCGTTTGCGGTAAACAGGTTGCCGTTCAGCGACAGCGACGTGTAGTGCGCGCCATCGGCCATCGTCTGCGCGAGGGCGTCGAATACGCGGGCCATCTCCTGTCGATTGCCCTGCAGCGCTTGAGCCACCTCGAGGCGCGACAGGACCCGATCGGTCATCTCGCGCAGCTCTTCGATCTCGGCGAGCCGCCGGTCCAGTTCCAGGATCCGTTCCCGCAGGTAGTCATTGCGGTGGTCCATGTGCCGGGACGCGCCGTCGAGGTGCCAGCCCCACGACAGGATTACCGCGATGGCGAGGACTCCCGAAAGACCGAGATTGACGAAGAATGTTCTCCTGGCGCGCTCGCGCCGCCATTCGCGCCAGGGCAGGAGATTGATGGCGTTCATGGTTCGAATGCCCGGAGCGCGAGCCCGCAGGCGAGCATGAACGCGGGCGCGTTCACCGCCAGGTCCGGGGCATCTGCAGTATCCGGCACGGTCATGCCGGCGAACGGATCCGCGACCGCCACGGGCATTCCGAGTACGCGGGCAGCGTGCCCGGCCAGTTCCGGCATGGCGGCCACGCCGCCGGCCAGGTAGACCTGGTCCACGCATCCTGAGGGGTTCGCGGAATAGAAGAACTGGAGCGAGCGTGCCATCTGGTCCAGCAACTTGTCGCGGAACTGCGAGAAGACCGGTTCGTTCGCCGGCTCGCCCCGGCTCATGGCCCGCGCCGATTCCGCGGCCGAGATACCGCGGTGTCTCTGGATTTCCTCCGCCAGCGTCCTGCCGCCGAACGCCTGCTCCCGCGTATGCACCACTTTGTCGCGATGGAGTACGGACAGCGTCGTGGAGGTGGCCCCGATGTCGAAGATGGCGGCGTCCGATCCGAAATCGGGTTGCAGGAGTTCGAACGCCCGCGCCATTGCGAAGGCCTCTATGTCCAGAACGCGAGCCCTGAGCCCGCCGAGTTGTACGGCATCTTCGAGCAGCTCGGCATCTTCCCTGCGGCAGGCGGCAAACAGGACCTCGACCCGCGTGGGATCGCGTTCGCTCAGGTGCAGCACTTCGAAGTCGATGGCGACCGCCTCGGCCGGGTAGGGCAGGTGGTCCGCAGTCTGCAGGGCGATCTCGCTCTCCATTTCCTCGTCGGACAGCGATGCGTCCATTTCGATCACCTTCGTGAACGAGGCCGTGCCGCCGATTGCCACTGCCGCGCGCCTTGTCCCGGGCCGCGTTCGCCGCGCAAGGCGTTTAATCGCTTCACCAACGCCTTCGGCATCACTAATATGCGTCCCTGACGCGCGTGCATGCGTCTCGGGCGCGGCGCGCGGCGGCACGGGTTCGATGCCGCACGATTCCAGGGTCAGGCGGCCGTCGCGCTTCGAGAGTTCCATGAGCTTCACCGAGGTCGAACCAATGTCCAAACCAACGAGAGAGTCGGGCTTGCTTCGAAACACCAAGAGTCCTTCCGATAACGCCATTGAAGCGCGGGGGAGTTGGGCATGAGCCCGCGATCCACCCGTTTCTGGAAGACGATTATCTGGCTCGGATTCGCTGCTGTCTGTGGGGCATTGACTATTCTGGCCGGCGGATATCTCTACCTCAATCCGCAAGTTCCCGCCGCATCGACCTACCAGAATTATCGGCACGAGGCGCCGCTGCGGATCTACTCGTCGGACGGTGCGCTAATTGGCGAGTTCGGCGAGCGCCGCCTGATCCCGGTCCGGCTGGATGATGTGCCGATGGACTTCCGCAATGCGCTGGTGAATACGGAGGACAAGCGTTTCTACGAGCACTCCGGCATCGACTACATCTCTCTCGCCAACGATACGATTCGGTTGCTGCTCAATCCCACCGGGGTGCGCACCGGCGCGTCGACGATCACCATGCAGCTTGCGAAGAACGTTTCGCTGTCGCTCGAGCAGACATTCATCCGCAAGTTCAAGGAGATGCTGCTTGCGCTCAAGATCGAGCAGGAGTTGACGAAGGACGAGATCCTCGAGCTCTACATCAATATCGCGCCATTCGGGAAGCGCGCCTACGGCGCGCAGGCGGCGGCATACACGTACTACGGCAAGCCGCTCGACAGGCTCAACGTGGCGCAGCTCGCCATGTTGGCGGGCATACCGAAACGCCCCGAAGCGGGCAATCCGGTCAACGGCCCGGAGTGGGCGGTACGCCGCAGGAACCTTGTCCTGCGGCGCATGTTCGAGCAGGGATCGATTGATCAGCCGGCATACGAGGAAGCCCGTGATGCGCCGATCACGGCGGCGGTATACCAGCGCGAGATCGATCTGCCGGCACCCCATGTCGCCGAGTGGGCGCGGCAGGAGCTCGAGGACCGTTACGGCCCCGAGATCTACCAGCTGGGCAACGAGGTGTTCACCACGGTCGACAGTGCGCTGCAGGCGAGCGCCATCGAGGCGCTGCGGCGCGGCCTGATCGATTACGACCGGCGCCACGGCTATCGGGGCCCGGAGGACCGGGTGCAAATCGACTTGGGCGAGGAGGCGCCCGCCGGTCCTGACGCCGCGGAAACGCCGGAGGTATCGGAACCCCAGGCCGAACCCGGTGAAGAAGACGTGCCGGCGGACCCTGTTCCGCCGCCGCTGGCAGACCCCCGCGCACCCGCATATCTGGCTGCAATGGAAGAAGTTCCGCCGTCCGGAGACCTGTTGCCGGCGATCGTGACCCATGTCGGCGAGAGGACATTCGCGGCACTCACGAAGGACGGCAGGGAGGCCGTCGTCGAGTGGGAGGGCATGCGATGGGCGCGGCCCCATATCGATACGGACGCCATGGGGCCCCGGCCCAGGGCGGCGTCGGACATCGTTACCGTGGGCGATCTCGTTCGGCTGCAGATGTTCGAGGGCGCTTGGCGCCTGGCGCAGTTGCCCGAGATCGAGGGCGCCATCATCGCGCTGCGGTCGACGGACGGTGCCGTGCTGGCGCTGTCGGGAGGCTTCGACTTCGCGCGCAGCCAGTACGACCACGCGCTGCAGGCTGCGCGGCAGCCCGGTTCGGGATTCAAGCCCTTCATCTATTCGGCGGCGCTGGCGAATGGCGTCACCCCCGCGAGCATCTTCGTTGATGCGCCGCTGGTGTTCGAGGACGAGACGCTCGAGCAGGTCTACCGGCCGCGCAACGACGACAACCAGTTCAGCGGTCCAATGCCCTTGCGCCGGGCGCTGTACCGGTCACGGAACCTCGTGTCCATCCGCGTGCTGCTCGAGATCGGCGTCAGCGAGACCCTCGATCACGTGAAGCGTTTCGGCTTCGACACGCGCACCTTTCCCCGTAATTCACAGCTCGCCATCGGCGGCGGGACGATGGCCGTGACCCCGATCAGCATGGCCCGGGCATACGCGACGATCGCGAACGGGGGTTACGCCGTGGAACCCCATGTCGTCGGCCACGTGACGACCCAGATGGGCGAAATGGTCTTCGAACCCCGCTACCCCGAAGTCTGTACGGATTGCGAGGAGCATGATTTCGAGGAAGGCGGTGCGGAACCGGACGACCGCGTGCCGGCCGAGCAGGCGGTGGATGGACGCAACACGTTCATCCTCCACTCGATGCTGAGGGACGTGGTCAAACGGGGGACGGGGCGCCGCGCGCTGCAACTCGAGCGGAACGACCTGGCGGGAAAGACGGGGACCACCAACGACGCGGCGGACACCTGGTTCAACGGATTTGCCGAAGACATCGCCACCACCGTCTGGGTCGGTTTCGACGACTATCGTCCGGTTGGCCGGAACGAGTACGGTTCGACGACGCCGCTCTCGATATGGATCGACTTCATGCGCGATGCCCTTGCCGGGCGACCGGAGGTGACGCCCGCGCAACCGGAAGGCGTCATCACCCTGAAGATCGACCCCGCCACGGGACGCGTGGCGCGGCCGGCGCAGAAGGGCGCGGTGTTCGAGTACTTCCTGGAAGAGTTTGCGCCCACCGAGGACGGGTCGGGCCGATTCATCCGTCCGCCGCCCGAAGAGGTGACGCCGGAAGAGATCTTCTGAGCGCTACTCGACGACCTTGATGTAGTTCCCCGCGCGGGGCTCACCGTTGGGATACCCGGCGTTGAGCAACCGCAGTTGCTCCTGTGCATGTCTTTCGATCGGCGACCGCCGGGCGAGATCCGCGTAAGTCACGTCGGGTTCGGCGATCCTGACGCGAATCCGCAGCTTGTTGGCGATCTTGGCGTCGTCTGCCGTCATGTTGCGCACGGAGTGTACGGTCGCGATGAAGTCCTTCCTGAACGCGTCCGCATCCCCGTCCGGACCCGCCTCTCCGCTGAACAGGTATGCGCTGCGGCCCCGAAACAGAACCCCGATCAGCTTTACCCTGGCGTCGGTTCCTTCGTTATCGACTTCGCCGATGTAGGCGTCGAAACCGTTGATCTCGACGGGTTCCCCACTCTTGATGTCGTCCCGCTTCAGGGTTTCCGTGAGGAACTCCAGCGGTGAGAGTCGACCGTCTATCACGTGATAGCCCAGGCTGATGAACGCCTCGGCGTTACCGCCGGGCGCGGTGCCGCTGACCTCGGTCTGCAGCTTTACCACCGTCCAGTCATCTGGAAACTCCACCACGAGCCGCAAGGCGCCATGGTAGAAGATCGTGTCCCGAACCACTCCGTTCGCACCCTGATCGCCGTAGACCATGCCGTCGATCATCTCCCAGAAGTCGCGTAGCGGTTCGACGGTTTGACTGGCGTCGAACGACTGCTGCGCAAACGCCACGGTGTCGTGCAGGCGCTTGTCGTTTTTCGGATGCGTTCGGTAGAGGCCGTGGTAGACGGTGGGTCGCTTTTCGACCTGGGTGGCAAAGATGTCCTGTTCTTTCAACACCTGCAACATGCCGATGATCGCCAGCGGGTTGTAGCCGGCCTTTGCCATGTACTGGCCACCGAGACGGTCGGCTTCCGACTCCTGTTCGACCTTGAACTTCAGGTCCTGTTGCGTGGTTGCGGTGTCGGCAACGCCCATCAGGTCGCCGACGCCCGTGGCGAGCCAGGAGGCGAGGCCGACCGACTTGGCGAGCAGCCTCCTGTTGCGCATTTCACGGTGGTGACGCGCCGTGACGTGGGCTATCTCGTGCCCGATGAGCGCGGCGAGTTCATCCTCGCTAGACATGTACACCAGGATTCCGCGAAAGATGTCAACATAGCCGTCGGGCTCAGCGGAAGCGTTGACCCCCGAATCGTCGACCACGTAGAAGTGGTACTTCCTGTTCCAGTGGGGCGTGTGCGCGAGGACGCGTTCACCGATTTCCTGCACGTACGTTTGCCAGGACTCATCGTCGTAGACGAAGCCCTTGTCGAGGGCTTCGGCGTACCTTTTCTCGCCCGGGCCCGGTCCTGCCGCAACGTGCAGGGAGGCGGCGAGCAAGGCGAGAGTGACCAGTCTACGCATGTCGAATCCGCGCGCGGTAAGCCATGACCCCATTACTTGAATGATTCTACACGTAACTGGTTTCACTCCCTGAATGCCGGATAAAGGCCGCGCTGATCGCGACGAGCGTCTCAGGCGCAGGGAACCTGTGCCCGAGAAGATAAAGCTGCTCGTAGAGGTGGGGGGGGCCGACCCGGCGTCAGATCGTCGAACGGTTGCCGAAACGCCTGCGGAATCGCTCCACTCGACCGCCGGCGTCGACGATCTTCTGCTTGCCCGTGTAGAACGGGTGGCATTGGGCGCAGACGTCGATGTGGATGTCCTCGCCCAGGGTTGATCGGGTCTTGATGACGTTCCCGCAGCTACAGGTCGCAGTGATCTCGCCGTAGTCGGGATGAATGCCTGGTTTCACGCTGACATTTCACCAATGGCGTGGGAGGAAGCGGAGTGTAGGGGGCGGCACCGTTGTTGACAAGCGCGAAAGCGGTCTTTGCCGTCCCTTCGTGCTCCGAGGGCGAGACTCCGGCCCTCACCGGACCTTCGAGAGGCCGTTCCGGATGCCTTCGGTCGCCCAGTCCGCCCAGGGAATGGTGAACATCCGGAATCCCTTCTCCCGCAGCACGGCGGTCGGGATGGGCGGCGGCGCGAAGTACATGCCCGCCGTGACGCCGGCGTTCGCGCATGCCGCTCCAATCTTGTCCAGCGTCGCGTGATACTTGGGGTTGGTGTAATCGAGCGGAACGTCGATGTTGATCGAGAGATCGGAAGGTCCCACCAGTAGCACGTCGATCCCGGGAACAGCGAGTATCTCGTCGATGCAGTCGAGCGCCTGCTGTGTCTCGATCATCGGGGCGATGAGCAACTGCGCGTTCACGTGGTCCATGTAGTCGCGATAGCTGTCGAATTCACCCCAGTCGCCCCGCACGCCGGCGGAACTCCGGACGCCATCGAAGGGGTATTTGCACCAGCTCACCATGTTGGCGGCTTCTTCAGGGGTGTTGACCATGGGCACGACGATACCTTTCGCCCCGATATCGAGCGCGTAGCAGATCTGGTCGGGCCGGAGGTCTCCAACCCTGACGATCGGAACTGCCGGAGTACCCCGCGTGGCGGCAACCGCCCCCGACAATCCCTTGATGTCGTCGGTCGAATGCTGCGTATCGAACAGGATGTAGTCGTAGCCGGAGTTTGCGAGAAAGGGAACGTCGGCGTTGGCGCGCGCAGTAGTACCGACCGCCGTCTGTCCGGCTCTGAGCATGTCTTTGACGCGATTCATCTGTGGTAAGGCCCTGCACGAGAGAAGCGCCAAACATAAGTGGTGTCGGCAGAAAGTGCCACCTTCGAAGCCGCTGCCAGCAAGATGATCGCCGTGGCCAGCCGTTCGGCCAAAGGCTGGCGAAGAAAGCGCGCCCTTCTTTACAATAGATATAATAAGATCTGTTATCTCATTGTTTTTCATTTAATGGATATGAATGTATACGCTGTCATGCCACCTTCTGATGTGGCAGCGGACTTGGCAAACCGGTTGAAGGCCCGCCGGCTGGCCCGCAACCTGACCCAGGATGGGCTCGCCAGGCGCTCTGGCGTGGCCCTGGGCACGCTAAAGAAGTTCGAACGCACGGGTGCGATTTCCCTTGTGTCGTTCGTCCGGCTGGTCATCGCCCTCGGGGAGGAGGCGGCGCTTGAACGGCTAATGGCCAACCCGGAGTTCGAAACGCTCGACCAGGTGCTTTCGGTCACAAAGATGCGCAAAAGAGGCCGACACACGTGAAGATGGCGCCCGGATCGCCCCTCACCGTCCTGCTCCGCTGGGAGGGGGACGACGTACAGACGGTCGGTCGGCTGGCAAGCCGCGATCGCGTTGTCTACCTGGAGTGGGACGAGGCGTTCCTGTCGTCGGGACTTGAGCTCTCCCCCGTACGGCACGCCACCACGCGCGGGTTGATCCGGCCGCATGACGCGTCTGTCTTCGGGGGATTGCACGGACTGTTCCACGACAGCCTGCCTGATGGCTGGGGCCGACTGCTCGTTGATCGGCGCGCCCGGGAACACGGTATTGAACCGGCGACGTTGTCGCCGCTCGACCGCCTGGCCTGCGTAGGTGATGCGGGTGTCGGGGCCCTGTGTTACGCACCCGCCGCGGATCTATGGGGCGCGGCCGGCGCGACGCTGGACCTTGACCGGCTGGCGGCGGACGCACGGAGGGTCCTGGCCGGGCATGTGTCGGACATCCTCGACGAACTCGGACGCGTCGGCGGCTCTCCGGCTGGTGCCCGTCCGAAGGCGTGCCTGGCCATCAACGCCCGGGGAGACGCCATCCGCGGCCCGGAGCCGCCGACACGCGGCTTCGAGCACTACCTGGTTAAGTTTCGCGGCGCGGACGATCCGGAGGACGCAGCACACATAGAGCAGGCCTATGCGGATATGGCACGGGCAGCCGGTGTGCGGATGCCGGTAACTCGCCTTGTTGCTGGCGCCCGAGGGGAGCATTACTTCGCTTCCCGCCGTTTCGACCGTGACGGGTCGAAGCGACTTCACGCGCACACTGCCAGCGGTCTCCTTTACGCCGATTCCCGCCTTCCGTCCCTGGACTACAGGGACCTGATAGGGCTGACGCGTTCGGTCACTCGCGACCGGCGGCAGTGTCGGGACATGTTCTCGCTGGCGGCGTTCAACGTGCTCTCCCGCAACCGGGACGACCATGCGCGGCAATTCACCTTTCTGATGACGAGAGACGGACACTGGCGCCTGGCTCCCGCCTACGACCTCACATTCGCACCGGGTCCAGTTGGCGAGCATTTCACCTCGGTCCTGGGGCGAGGCAGAGAAATCGACCGTACCATCCTGCTCGAACTCGGCAGATACGCGGATCTGACCGACAGCGAGTCGCGCCGCATTGTCGAGCGCGTGTCGGATGCGGTCGCGGCCTGGGATGATTTCGCCCGCAGCTACGATGTCAGCGCCGAATCCCGCAACCGCATCGGCAGGACATTGTCGTCGCTCTGAGCTCTCCAGTGGCGGGTCGGAAACCACGCAGGAACTCTGCCCGGCTACTCCGGCGTCAGTGTCAACCTGAGTACGTCCGCCTCCGGACGAAAACCGTGGTGCTGGAAGAAGCTCCCGATCGCCGGCGCTTCGATTTCCCGCGCGCCGCTGCTCTCGGCGGTGCCGATGGCGTGGCGCAGCAGCCAGCGGCCGATGCCGCGTCCCCGGAAGCCCTCGTGCACCGCCAAGCCCACGATGCGGAACCGTGTCGGTCCGAGCCGCCTGATTTCATAGACGCCGACTTCGGCGTCTCCCAGGTCGGCGATCCGGGTCCACTCCGGGTCGGCGCCGGCCCAGGGCAGCGCGGTGTCGAGCGCCCTGTGTATGCGCAGTGCGCGGAAGTTGAACGCGGCAGTGGAAGGCACGATTATCGCGTGAAGACCTGGTGGCGCAGGAACGTTTCCGCATCGCTTTCCCGGAAGAAGACCAGGCGAACTTCACGGATTGACGGATGGGCGTCGAGGGCACGCTCGATGGCTTGCGACGAGACCGCGGCCGCTTCGACGGAGGGATAGCCGTAGACACCGGTCGAGATGGCCGGAAAGGCCAGGGTGGCAAGTTTCCGTTCGGCGGCGATGCTGATCGCGTTCCGGTAGCAGTTGGCAAGTTTCCCGGCTTCGCCGCTGTTTCCGCCGCGGTAAACCGGTCCCACCGTGTGAATGACGTATCGCGCCGGCATGCGTCCGGCCGTGGTGATGACCGCTTCGCCGGTGGGCAGTCCGTCCGGGTAGCGCGTGGCGCGGATCTGCTTGCATGCCGCGAGTATCCCGGGTCCCCCGGCACGGTGGATAGCGCCGTCTACCCCGCCGCCGCCCATCAAGGACCCGTTCGCGGCGTTGACCGCCGCGTCCACCGCTTCGCGCGTGATGTCACTCAACGTGATCGTCACGCGGCCGCCCACGAAGGATTTCATCACCGGTCTTCGCCGGATTCGACGGGATCCAGCCTGACGAAGTAGCGGGGCGCGAACCCGGTGATGACGCGAAAGCCGATCCCGACGGGATTGTCCCCGGCAACGCGATCATGCTCTTCGCCGGAGACCGGAATCGCCAGGTGGTCCTCCGTCTCGCCGTCGCGCGTGATCTTCACGTTCGGGTTCTCCTTCACGCGACCGTACCAGGCGCGCGGCCAGTGGTTCACCGCGACGTAGGTTTTCCCGTCGCTCTCGAGTCCGGACAGCACCCGGTCGCGGGTCTCGCCTTCGGCGTCGACGGTCGTGATCACTAGCGTGCCCGGCGCCTCGGGCTGGAAGTACCCGAGCAGCGACTCGAACGCCACCACGAGGAGAACATGGATACCCAGCATGATCGCGACGATCTTTGTGGTTCTCGACATTCCGCTACTCCTTTTCGATCTGCGCAGAGGTTTGGTTGGCCGCTTCGCCGATAACTTGGCATTATGCACCGATGTTCACGCGGCCATGGCCCGTGGACCTGCACGCATGGTCTGAACCTTGGGGGTGACAGTTTGAAGCGTAGATCTTTCCTGCAGTCCGCCGGAACCACGGCCCTCGCGGCGCCCTTTGCCGGCGCCTGGAGGACAGCGCATGCCGGTGCGGAAACCCCGCTACGTCCCGTGCCGGACGCCACCACTGGCTTGCCGTTGCTGAAGCTGCCGGAAGGGTTCAGCTATCGGTCGTTCGGCTGGACCGGTGACCTCATGGAGGGAGGCGTGCCGACGCCGGACCGCCACGACGGGATGGCCGCGTTCGCCGGTTCGAACCCGGACGAGGTCTTCCTGATCAGGAACCACGAGCGCGCCATGACGGGTCTTATCGGCGGCGACGCGACCGTGTACGACAACTGGTCTCCGCCGGACGACGCATCGGGGGGATTCGGCGGCGGGGTCACCGGCGTGCGGGTGGCGGGCGGGGTCTACCAGGACTCCCGGCCACTCCTTTCGGGCACCTCGATCAACTGCGCCGGCGGACCGACGCCCTGGGGCAGTTGGCTCACCTGCGAAGAAATCGTACTGCGCGCCAGCCGGATCGGCGGCAAGGACCACGGCTATGTCTTCGAGGTCCCCATGAAGGGCCGGGCGAGCGGTCGTCCGATCATCGACATGGGCCTCTTCCGCCACGAGGCGACCGCCAACGATCCAGGGACGGGCATCGTCTACCTCACCGAAGACAACGGGCCGAATTCCGGTTTTTTCCGCTTCCTGCCGAAGGACCCTTCGCCCAGGGTCGGTGCGCTGGAGGCGGGCGGCGAGCTTCAGATGCTGCGCGTCAAGGAACAGGCCAACGCGGACCTGACGGAAATCGAGACAGGCGACTCCTTCGATACGGAGTGGGTGCCTGTCGCAGAACCGGACCACGATCCCGAAAAGCTCTCAGCCCGTGGCGGCGGTCCGGCCATTATCGGCGGGGGCAAATCGGGCCCCTACCTCCAGGGAGAAGCGGGCGGCGGCGCGCGGTTCCATAGGGGCGAGGGATGCTGGTATTTCGACGGGGTGATCTACTGGGTCGATACCACCGGTGGTGCAGCCGAGGCCGGCAGTGTCTGGGCATACGATCCCGCGGCCGAGCGCCTGGCCGCGATCTACGTGTCGCCCTCGACGGACGAGGCCGACGCGCCGGACAACATCACCCTGTCGCCGACGGGCACGATCATCCTTTGCGAGGACGGGGCGGGGGAAAGCCTGCTCGGCTTCCAGCTTCGAGGTACGCGCCTCCTGAGCGTGGACCGAGACGGCCGCGTCAGGGTCATGGGCGAGAACAACATGGACCTCGAGGACGGCGTTCCCGGCAGGCCCGCAATCGACGCTGGCGACTACCGCGACTCCGAGTGGGCCGGCGCCACATTCTCTCCCGACGGCAAGACACTGTTCGTCAACATCCAGACGCCCGGCGTCACGTTCGCCATCACCGGCCCCTGGGCCTGAACGGGTCCGCTGTCGCGGGAACTCAGGCGAACTCGCCGCGTAGCGCCGACACTTTCTCGCGCAGTTCGCTGGCGCTGGCCTGCGGTGCGACCAGGCCCCCGGCGACTATCTCCACGCGGCTCCAGAAGCGCTTCGGATCCCGGAATATGCCACCGTGGTGGCTGAAGAAACTGCCCCAGAGACCGCGCAGCGCCATGGGCACCACCGGTACCGGGGTCTCCTGAAGGATGCGCTCGATGCCAGGCCGGAACGCGTCGATCTCCCCGTCGTGGGTGAGCTTGCCTTCGGGGAAGATGCATAGCAGGTCGCCGTCAGCCAAGCCTTCGCGAATCTCGCGGAACGCCTCCTCGTAAGCGGCCTCGTCCATGCGGCGGCCGACGATGGGAATGGCCCGCCCGGTTCGGAACACGAAGTTCAGCACGGGCATTTCGAAGATCGGCTTGAACATGATGAAGCGAATGGGACGCCGCACGGCGCCGGCGAGCAGCAGCGCGTCCACGTAACTGACATGGTTGCAGACAATGATGGCGCCGCCTTTCTCGGGAATGCTCTCGAGTCCGCGGTGCGTCACGCGGTACATGGTGTGCGACAGGAGCCACACGATGAAGCGCATGGAGAACTCCGGCACCCGGTTGAAGATGTAGACCGCGACGCCGATGTTGATCACCGCCATCAGCAGGAAGAGTTCCGGGATGGTGCGATCCAGCACGGTCAGCCAGACGATGGCCCAGACGGCACCCACCACCATGAACGCGGAATTGAGGATATTCGCTGCCGCGATAATGCGCGCGCGTCGTGCCTCCGGCGTGCGCGCCTGGATGAACGCCATCAATGGCACCACGTACATGCCGCCGAAGATGCCGGTCAGCAGCAGGCCCAAAAGCACGCGAAGACTCCCGTCTCCCACCAGGAAGGCCCAGACATCGCGCGAGCCGGTGGCGTCGATGGCGGTGATGGAGAAGTAGACTTCGATGCCCATGACGCTGATGCCGAATGCCGCGAACGGCACCAGCCCGATCTCGATCCTCTGCCCCGACAGGCGTTCGCAGAGCAGCGAGCCGGTGCCGATGGCGACGGTAAACACGGCGAGGATGAGCGTCACCACGTGTTCGCCGCCCGCCAGGTACTCGTGCGTCAGGTTCGGCACCTGCGCCAGGTAAACACCGCCGATGAGCCAGAACCAGGAGATTCCGAGGATCGACAGGAATACGGCTCGGTTTGCCCGTGCAAGCCCAAGCAGGCTCCAGGTCGCGCTAAAGAGGTTCCAGTTGACACGCTGTTCAGGGGCGCTGGCCGGGGCGACGGGAATCTGGAGGCTCGCGAGCCAGCCGACCACGGCGACACCCATCACGAGCACGAATAGCCATGCCGTGACCTGGTCCGCGCCGCCGATCCAGGAGCCGACCAGCGTTCCGAGCAGAATCGCGACGAACGTGCCCATCTCGATCATGGCGTTGCCGCCGACGAGTTCGGTCTGGTGCAGGTGTTGCGGGAGGATCGAGAACTTGAGCGGGCCGAAGAACGTGGACTGCAATCCGAACAGGAACAGCACGACCAGCATCAGTGTCAGGTTGCTGAAGTAGAGCGATACGCCGGCGAGAAACGCGACACAGATCTCGCTGATCTTGACCAGCCGGATGAGCCGCGACTTCTCGTACTTGTCGGACAGATCTCCGGCGGTCGCGGAGAACAGAAAAAAAGGCAGGACGAAGAGCGCCGCGGCGGCATTGTTCCAGAGGTCCGTGCGGTCCTGGGCGACGAGACCTCCGTAGGAGAACAGGACGAGCAATGCGAACTTGAACAGGTTGTCGTTAAACGCGCCCAGGAACTGGGTCACGAACAGTGGCAGCAACCGCCGCGTGGCGAGCAGTTGGAACTGGGTGAGGCGTTCGCCTGTCAGGTCGGGCGCCGCCGTCTTGTCGGCATCGTCCTGCATGGGCTCCTACCGAAGAGCGGTACACCGGAGTTTGCGGTGATACGGAGCGCGCGTAAAGTCAGTAACGGCGTTCTCGACAAGCAACGCGGCAAGACGTAAGTTCTTCGAATACGCCAACGATCCAGTGTCACTCGGAACATGATCGGAATTGAACCGCAGAGCGCAAGTCCGAAACCGGCGGTGTTCTGCACGACGTTTGGGGTCCCGGTTTGGACGCTGGCCATTTCCGCACCGGATTCGGGCTTGGGTTGTTCTACTTCCTCGGCGCCCCTTGGCTCATAGTCGTGCTCCTCGCCATCGCGCACTGGAATCAATCCGACTGGATATCAATTCTAGGCAGAGTGCTGGCGCTCGCGCTCACGGCATTGATCGCCTATTTCACACTGAGCACGAACTACAGGGTGGAGCGTGGCACCCTCTACGTACGCATGGGTCCGTTCAAACGGGACATTGCCATCGATTCGATCACGTCGATCACCGGCTACGGCATAACGCGCGGCAGGGTTTATGGGCTGGGTCGGACATCATGGGCATCACCTACGAAGGCGGCGCGATAGACATCACGCCGAAGGATTCCGATGGCTTCCTGGCGTCGATCGGGTTCCCCGCCCTCCCCGAGCAGGGAGATGCCGGGACGTTGAGATCGATACACGCGGCGGGGGACTCGTGAACTTCCGGCCTTCCAACAGACGGGACGTGCTTGACATGCTGAAGATAACCGAGGCGCACGCTGACCATTACCGGGATCACGGCTATGCGATCGTCAAGAACTTCCTCGAACAGGAGGAACTGGGTGACGCGTTGGAGGAACTGTGCGGAATCCTCCCCGGCTGGGTGGAGTACTGCGAGGATCCGACGCGGCCCCCACCGGTGTTTCCATCCCAGGCCCGTGCGTCGACCACGGTGTTCCCCTACCGGGGCGACCGGCTCAATTCCATCACGATGCATCCGGAGCTACGCCGTTTCGCCGCCGAGAACATCGGCCACGACGATATCTATTGCGAACAGTCGCACCTGCACGCCAAGTACAAGGGGTCGGATCAGGACAAGGACCAGGTCATGCACTGCGACTTCATAAACCACACGCTCGCCTATCCCCCGATGCGCCCGCAATACTGGCAGACGGCCTATCTGATCTACTACACGGACGTGACGGCGGACCTCGCCCCCACCGCCGTATGTTCCTGGCGTCACTACCCGGAGAAGATCCGCTGGCCGAACCACTACACCCGGGAAGAGCGTCCGGAGATCTACGACAACGAGCGCAAGATCGTTGTCCCGGCCGGGTCGCTCTTCATCTACAGCATGCGGACGTTCCATCGGGGCACCCCATTCAGGGCCGTCGGCGGGCGTATTGCACAGTTCGTCACCTACGCCCCGGCCGCCTGGAAGTGGCTTGGGATCGTGGGCTGGTCGGCGCAGGCCAAGATGCCCGAATTCCAGCGGTGGATAGAAAAGGCCACGCCGGCGGAACGCGAACTGCTGGGCTTCCCGCCGCCGAAACACCCCTACTGGACCGAGGAGACCATTGCCGGCGTCAGCGCAAGGTACCCGGGGATGGACATGACGCCGTACCGGGGCGATGCGGAGGTCGCGCGATAGGAGTAGTTCCGCGTGCTTGAAATTCGAGCGTGAGCTGACCACCATGGGCCTGTTTCGCATCATTTCCCATGGGCACGATAGATGAACTACAAGCTCCCGCTCGTGTTGACACCGCAGGTCGAGGGTGGATACACCGTGACGTCTCCGCTGTTGCCAGAGCTGGTGACTGAGGGGGATTCTGTGGCGGATGCGCTTGACAATGTCAAGGATGCTCTCGCGGCTGTCGTTGAGCTGTATGAAGACTTGGGCCGCCCACTACCGGCGGAGTACCTGCCTTCCGGTGTCCAAAGAGCCAATTTGGCTTGAAACCGTTGTTTCCGCTCCATGATCTATCGGGAGGTCGCTCGGAAGTTGGCGGCCCTCGGTTGTCAGTAGCGGAAGCGCCGAGGTGGCGGATCGCATCGCAAGTGGTTCAATCCCCGATCTGGTCGTGGTGCGGTCATACCGGATTGGCGTGGCCGAGACCTGAAGGCGGGAACCGTTCGTAGCGCAGTAAGGCAACTGGGCCTCGGCTCGCAAGAGTTCGAAACGGCGTGAGCCCTTGAGTTACTGAAGTACGCCGTCGCGCGCTTCAGCGCGACGGGCACTTACAACAGCGGCGCGATAACCAGGCTGACGATCGCCATGACGTTGATCAGGATGTTCATGCTCGGGCCGGACGTGTCCTTGAACGGGTCTCCGACCGTGTCTCCGACCACCGTCGCGGCGTGAACTTCGGAACCCTTGCCGCCGAGGTTGCCTTTCTCGACGAACTTCTTGGCGTTGTCCCAGGCGCCGCCGGCGTTGGCCATGGTGAGCGCCATCAGCACGCAGC